>NZ_JBSFTS010000022.1:0-109342 GCF_053591375.1 Streptomyces sp. NPDC003034 | reverse complement strand
TTGGACGAGGAAGTGGCTGTTGCACGCCGTTTCGAGGCAGTTGCTGTGGTTGCCCGGGGAGGCCTGGGTTCCCCAGGAGCCGCGCCCCCTTGTACTGCCGTGCCAGAGGCCGACGCCGGAAGCCCGGCCGCCGCCGGACCGGGACGGGATCAGCCGAAGACGGGACCCGTGTACTTCTCGCCCGGCCCCTGGCCCGGCTCGTCCGGAACGAGGGAGGCCTCGCGGAAGGCCAGCTGGAGCGACTTCAGGCCGTCCCGCAACGGGGCGGCGTGGAAGGAGCTGATCTCGGTGGCGCTCGCGGTGACCAGGCCGGCGAGGGCCGTGATCAGCTTGCGGGCCTCGTCCAGGTCCTTGTGCTCGGAGTCCGGCTTGTCCAGGCCCAGGTTGACCGCCGCGGCGCTCAGCAGGTGCACGGCCACCGTGGTGATCACCTCGACGGCGGGGACGTCCGCGATGTCGCGGGTCATGGCGTCGTAGTCGGGGGCAGTGTCGTTGGCGGGGGGTGTCGCGTCAGTCATGCCTCACACGATATGCCGTGCGGCGTGCTTGCAACGCGGGTGCTAGTATGTACATCGACCGGCCGGACACCTGTGTGCCCGGCCCACAAGTGGAGGCTCCGATCTCCCACCCGACCACCCTACGGGGCGGCGGGTCACCGGTCAGGCGGTATCCATCGTTCCGTACGGACGATGGAAAGCCGCCCGATGTTGCGCCCCGCGTTCGCATGCGGCGGTGCTCCGGTTGTTTTGGGAGCCCCTGCCTGTGCCCGGCGGGGCTTTTTTGATGTTCCGCCGCGGTCGGTCTGACGGAAATACACGTCAGCGGCTGTCTGCCAGGCAGCCGTGTGGTGCTACCGAGGAGGATCCATCAGCACCGAGCCCCGCATCAACGACCGGATTCGCGTTCCCGAGGTACGGCTTGTCGGTCCCAGCGGCGAGCAGGTCGGCATCGTGCCGCTTGCCAAGGCGCTTGAGCTCGCGCAGGAGTACGACCTCGACCTGGTCGAGGTCGCGGCGTCCGCACGCCCGCCGGTCTGCAAGCTCATGGACTACGGCAAGTTCAAGTACGAGTCGGCCATGAAGGCCCGTGAGGCGCGCAAGAACCAGGCGCACACGGTCATCAAGGAAATGAAGCTCCGGCCGAAGATCGACCCGCACGACTATGACACCAAGAAGGGTCACGTCGTTCGGTTCCTCAAGCAGGGCGACAAGGTCAAGATCACGATCATGTTCCGTGGTCGCGAGCAGTCCCGGCCGGAACTCGGCTACCGACTGCTGCAGCGTCTCGCTTCGGACGTCGAGGACCTCGGGTTCATCGAGTCGAACCCGAAGCAGGACGGCCGAAACATGATCATGGTTCTCGGTCCGCACAAGAAGAAGACCGAGGCGATGGCCGAAGCCCGCGAGGCGCAGGCCGCCCGCAAGGCCGAGCGCCAGGGTGTGTCCGCCACGGACGAGGAGGCTCCTTCCGAGGACGTCGACTCCGAGGTGGAGGACACCGAGCTCGCCGAGGCCGCCTCCGACGAGGCTCCCGCCGCCGAGGCGGACACCGAGGCCTGATTCCAGGCAGCCCGTCCTGGATCACCGATACAACATGACGCTCCCGTGAGCCGGTCCCCGACAGGACCGGCGGGAGCGCCACCGACGAGGAGATACGGCGCTATGCCGAAGAACAAGACGCACAGCGGTTCCAAGAAGCGCTTCAAGATCACCGGCTCTGGCAAGGTGCTCCGCGAGCGTGCCGGCAAGCGCCACCTGCTCGAACACAAGCCGTCGACGCTGACGCGCCGTCTCACCGGCACCGCCGAGATGGCCCCGGGCGACGCCAAGAAGATCAAGAAGCTTCTCGGCAAGTGACGTCCTCCGCTCCCTTCCGGGAGCGGGACGTCGAGACCGGGACCCCGTCGAATTCGGGCCGTGTGAAGACGACCACGGCCCCGCTACAAGGAGTTAAAAAGTGGCACGCGTCAAGCGGGCAGTAAACGCCCACAAGAAGCGCCGGGCGATCCTCGAGGCGGCCTCCGGCTACCGCGGTCAGCGTTCGCGCCTGTACCGCAAGGCCAAGGAGCAGGTCACCCACTCGCTGGTCTACAACTTCAACGACCGCAAGAAGCGCAAGGGCGACTTCCGTCAGCTGTGGATCCAGCGCATCAACGCCGCTGCCCGCCAGAACGGCATGACGTACAACCGCCTCATCCAGGGTCTGAAGGCCGCCAACATCGAGGTGGACCGCAAGATCCTCGCGGAGCTGGCCGTCAACGACGCCAACGCTTTCGCCGCGCTCGTCGAGGTCGCGCAGAAGGCCCTCCCGGCCGACGTCAACGCCCCGAAGGCCGCCGCGTAAGGCTTAGCCGGCCCCGCGCGAGCAGGACCGGCCCCCACGGACCCGCAGGCACTGCGCCTGCGGGTCCGTGTGCTTTCGCCCCGCAACCCGAGAGAGAACCGCTGAGACCATGGGTACCCCCGCCGAGCTGATCTCCCCCCGATCCCCGCGGGTGGCCGCCGCCAGGCGACTGGCGCGGCGCAACTTCCGCACCAAGGAGCGCCGCTTCATCGCCGAGGGGCCGCAGGCGGTCCGTGAGGCGGCCTCGCACCGCGGCGCCGCCGGAGCGACCCTGATCGAGCTGTTCGCGACCGTCGAGGCGGCCGAGCGCCACACCGAGATCGTCGACGCCGCGCTGGCCTCCGGAGCCCGGGTCCACTACGCCTCGGACGAGGTGCTCGCCGAGGTCTCGCAGACGGTCACCCCCCAGGGCCTCGTCGGCGTCTGCCACTTCCTGGACTCCCCCTTCGAGGAGATCCTCAAGGCCGGACCGAAGCTGGTCGCGGTGCTCGCGCACGTCCGCGACCCCGGCAACGCCGGTACCGTGCTGCGCTGCGCGGACGCCGCCGGCGCCGACGCCGTGGTCCTCACGGACGCCTCCGTGGACCTCTACAACCCCAAGTCGGTACGGGCCTCAGTGGGCTCCCTCTTCCACCTCCCGGTCGCCGTCGGCGTCCCGGTCGAGCGGGCCGTCGAGGGACTGCGGGCGGCCGGCGTACGGATCCTCGCCGCGGACGGGGCGGGCGAGGACGACCTGGACGCCGAGCTCGACGCGGGCACCATGGGCGGCCCCTCCGCCTGGGTCTTCGGCAATGAGGCATGGGGCCTGCCGCAGGAGACGCGGGCCCTGGCGGACGCGGTCGTGCGGGTCCCGATCCACGGCAAGGCGGAGAGCCTGAACCTCGCCACGGCCGCCGCGGTGTGCCTGTACGCCTCCGCGCGTGCACAGCGGGCGCCCGGAGGGTGCCGCTCCGTGACCCCCAGCTAGTAATGTGGCGGCCCGGGGGGCCCACTGCGCTACTCGGAGATGTGGGGTACGGGGACATGACCGTCGGTACGAACAGCTCACCGGGGACCGCGGGCGCCGCTGACGCGGCCCAGGAGCGGTGCCGGGACGCCCCCGAAGCCCTCGCGCCCGCCCCCCGCGGCGCCACCGGGCCCGCGCGGTACGCCGTACCGCCGCAGACCGCGCCGCCCGCGCGCGAATCCGGGAGCTCCTCGCCCGAACCCGGGAGCTCCCCGGCCGACCCCGCCCCCGGCGGGGGAGCCGACTGCGGGGTGGATCCCGACGACCTCCCCGACGGGCTCGTCGTCGCCGACGCCACCGGGCACGTCATCTGCTTCAACCGCGCCGCGGCCCGGATGACCGCCACCGATCCCGCGCAGGCCCTCGGTGCCCGCATCGACCGGGCCCTGCCGCTGGAGGACCTCGAAGGCCGCCGCTGGTGGGCGCTGACCGATCCGTACGGGGGCCTGGCCACCCGGCGCGGCCAGCCGGAGCGCAATCTGCTGCTCCCCGGCGGCCGTGAAGTGCTGGTCTCCGCCCGGTACGTGCGCACCCATCCGACCGGCCCGCTGCGCCGCCTCGTCGTCACCCTGCGGGGCACCGAGGCGCGCCGCCGTACCGAGCGCAGCCACGCCGAGCTGATCGCCACCGTCGCCCACGAGCTGCGTTCCCCGCTGACCTCCGTGAAGGGCTTCACCGCGACGCTGCTCGCCAAGTGGGAGCGGTTCACGGACGACCAGAAGCGGCTGATGCTGGAGACCGTCGACGCCGACGCCAACCGCGTCACCCGTCTGATCGCCGAACTCCTGGACATCTCCCGCATCGACTCCGGTCGCCTCGAGGTGCGCCGCCAGCCGATCGACGTCGCGACCGCCGTGGGCCGCCACGTGCAGGCGCTCATCGCCAACGGCCAGGCCCCCGAGCGGTTCCTCGTACGGGTCAGCCGCCCCCTCCCCGACCTGTGGGCCGATCCGGACAAGATCGACCAGATCCTCGGCAACCTCCTCGAAAATGCGGTGCGCCACGGTGACGGAACGGTCACCATCGACGTATCGCCGGATGAGAAGGGAACCGCCGTCACCGTGACCGACGAAGGCCCCGGAATCCCCGAGGAGTCGATGGGCCGCGTCTTCACCCGCTTCTGGCGGGGGAGCAAGCGCGGCGGCACCGGCCTGGGCCTGTACATCGTCAAGGGCATCGTCGAAGCCCACGGCGGCACCATCACGGTCGGCCGGGGCCCCGGCGGGGGCGCCCAGTTCCGATTTATCCTGCCCGTCGCCGCCCCGGCCTATCTCACGCAGTAGCCCTGCGGAGCGTCCCCCAGGCGGCCCACCGGGCCCCTCCACCCCCAGCGACCTTTAGACTCGTCCTTTGGCACCTTTGTGTCCTTGTCCGATCGGGTCGATCGAGTCGTCGGGGACCACCAGCCAGCCATCGGAAGTACGGGAAGAGATGTCGGCACCGAACAAGTCGTACGACCCTGTCGAGGTCGAGGCACTGAAACCGGATGAGATCGAGCGCATGCGGGACGAGGCGCTCGCCGCCTTCGCGTCCGCCGGCGACCTCGACACGCTGCGCGAGGCGAAGACAGCGCACATGGGCGACCGCTCGCCCCTGGCGCTCGCCAACCGCGAGATCGGAGCCCTGCCGCCCCAGGCGAAGGCCGAGGCGGGCAAGCGCGTGGGACAGGCCCGCGGCGCGGTCAACAAGGCCTTCGGGGCCCGCACGGCCGAGCTCGAAGCGGAGCGCGACGAGCGGGTGCTGGTCGAGGAGGCGGTGGACGTCACGCTGCCCTACGACCGCGTCCCCGCCGGCGCCCGCCACCCCCTGACCACGCTGATGGACCGCATCGCGGACATCTTCGTGGCCATGGGGTACGAGGTCGCCGAGGGGCCCGAGGCGGAGGCGGAGTGGTTCAACTTCGACGCCCTCAACTTCACGCCCGACCACCCCGCGCGCCAGATGCAGGACACCTTCTTCGTCCAGGGGCCGGAAGGCACGGACGGCGACGAGTCCGGCGTCGTGTTGCGCACCCACACCTCCCCGGTGCAGGCGCGCTCGATGCTGGAGCGCAAGCCCCCCGTCTACATCGTCTGCCCGGGCCGGGTGTACCGCACCGACGAGCTCGACGCCACGCACACGCCGGTCTTCCACCAGGTCGAGCTGCTCGCCGTGGACGAGGGCCTGACCATGGCGGACCTCAAGGGCACCATGGACCACATGGTCCAGGAGCTCTTCGGCGAGGGCACCACCACGCGGCTGCGCCCGCACTTCTTCCCCTTCACCGAGCCGTCCGCCGAGATGGACATGCAGTGCTACGTCTGCCGCGGCACGTCGGTGGGCAACCCCGACCGCCCGTGCCGTACCTGCTCCAGCGAGGGCTGGATCGAGCTGGGCGGCTGCGGCATGGTCAACCCCAAGGTGCTCACCGCCTGCGGTGTGGACCCCGAGAAGTACAGCGGATTCGCCTTCGGGTTCGGCATCGAACGGATGCTGATGTTCCGCCACAACGTCGAAGACATGCGAGACATGGTCGAGGGTGACGTTCGTTTCACCCGGCCGTTCGGGATGGAGATCTGATGCGGGTCCCGCTTTCCTGGCTGCGGGAGTACGTCGACCTGCCCGCGGGTGAGACCGGTCGTGACGTGGCGGCCAAGCTCGTCGACGCCGGCCTTGAGGTCGAGACCGTCGAACAGCTCGGCGGTGGGCTCAAGGGCCCCCTGGTCGTCGGCAAGGTGCTGACGATCGAGGAGCTTGAGGGCTTCCGCAAGCCGATCCGTTTCTGCACCGTCGACGTCGGCCGGGCCAACGGCACCGGCGAGCCGCAGGAGATCGTCTGCGGCGCCCGGAACTTCGCCGTCGGCGACAAGGTCGTCGTGGTCCTCCCCGGCGCGGTGCTGCCCGGCGACTTCGCGATCGCCTCGCGCAAGACGTACGGCCGGACCTCGCACGGCATGATCTGCTCCGGCGACGAGCTGGGCATGGGCGACGACGGCACGCACGGCATCATCGTGCTGCCGCACGAGTACGAGGTCGGCACCGACGCCATCGAGCTGCTCCAGCTCGTCGACGAGGTCCTCCACATCGACATCACCCCGGACCGCGGCTACTGCATGTCCCTGCGGGGTGTCGCCCGCGAGGCGGCGACCGCCTACGGCCTGCCGCTGCGCGACCCGGCCCTGCTCGACGTGCCCGCGCCGAACTCGTACGGCTACCCGGTCAAGGTCGAGGACCCGGCCGGCTGCGACCGCTTCACCGCCCGCACGGTGACCGGCCTCGACCCCGACGCGCGCTCCCCGATCTGGCTCACGCGCCGCCTGCAGAAGGCGGGCATGCGCCCGGTCTCGCTCGCCGTCGACATCACGAACTACGTGATGCTGGAGCTCGGCCAGCCGCTGCACGCCTACGACCGCTCGCGCATCGACGGCGCCATCGGCGTCCGCCGCGCAGAGCAGGGCGAGAAGTTCACCACCCTGGACGGAGTCAAGCGCACCCTCGACTCCGAGGACCTGGTGATCACCGACAACAGCGGGCCGATCGGCCTCGCCGGTGTCATGGGCGGCGCCAACACCGAGATCGCCGACCCCGTCACCGACCCGGAGACGGGCGCCGTCACCGGCACCCGGGACGTCGTCATCGAGGCCGCGCACTTCGACTCCGTGTCGGTCTCGCGCACCGCCCGCCGCCTCAAGCTCTCCTCCGAGGCCTCCAAGCGCTTCGAGCGGGGCGTCGACCCGCAGGCCGCCGCCGCGGCCGCGCAGCGGACCGTCGACCTGCTCGTGCTGCTCGCGGGCGGCACCGCCGAGGCCGGCGTCACCGAGTTCGCCGCCCCGGGCGCCCCGCGCACCGTCGCGATGAGCGCGGACCACCCGGACCGGGTCGCGGGCATGGAGTACGGCCGCGAGACCGTCGTACGCCGCCTCCAGGAGATCGGCTGCGACGTCTACGGCCAGGACGAGCTCGTCGTCACCGTCCCCTCGTGGCGCCCCGACCTCGCCGAGCCCAACGACCTCGCCGAAGAGGTCATCCGGCTGGAGGGCTACGGCAACCTGCCGTCGACCCTTCCGCAGGTGCCCTCCGGCCGCGGCCTCACCCCCCGCCAGCAGCTGCACCGGCGGGTCGGCCGGGCGCTGGCGGGCGCCGGCTACGTCGAGGCGCTGAGCTACCCCTTCCTCGGCGAGCAGGTCTTCGACCAGCTCCAGCTTCCCGCCGAGGACGAGGCCCGCCGCGTCGTCAAGCTCGTCAACCCGATCTCCGAGGAGGAGCCGGCGCTGCGCACCACGCTGCTGCCCGGCCTGCTCGGCGCGCTGCGCCGCAACGACAGCCGGGGCAGCCACGACCTCGCCCTCTTCGAGACCGGTTCGGTCTTCCGGGCCGCCGAGCAGCCGGGTGTCGCCGTACGGCTGCCCGTCGACCGGCGTCCCACGGACGAGGAGATCGCCACCCTGAACGCGGCCCTGCCCGCGCAGCCGCGGTACGCCGCGGTCGTGCTGGCCGGCGCCCGCGAGCAGGGCGGCTGGTGGGGCAGGGGCCGCCCGGCCGACTGGGCGGACGCGGTCCAGGCCGCCCGCTCACTGGCCGCCGAGGCGGGCGCCGAGCTCGTCGTCCGCCAGGGCCGGTACGGCCCCTGGCACCCGGGCCGCTGCGCCGAGCTCGTCGTCACCGTCGACGGGGTGGAGCAGGTCATCGGCCACGCCGGTGAGCTGCACCCGCGCGTCGTCAAGGCCATGAGCCTGCCCGCCCGCACCAGCGCGATGGAACTCGACCTGGACCGCCTCGCGGCGGCCGGTGGCGAGGCCGTCCAGGCGCCCAGGATCTCCACCTTCCCGGTGGCGACCCAGGACGTCGCGCTGATCGTGGACGCGTCGGTCCCGGCCTCTTCGGTGGAAGCCGCCCTGCGCGAGGGTGCGGGCGAACTCCTCGAAGCGCTGCGGCTGTTCGACGTGTTCACCGGTGAGCAGATCGGCGCGGGCAAGAAGTCCCTGGCGTACGCGCTGCGCTTCCGCGCGGCCGACCGCACGCTGACCGCCGAGGAGTCCACGGCCGCGCGCGACGCGGCGGTGGCGCTGGCGGGCGAGCGGACCGGGGCGGTGCTGCGCGGAGCCTAGCCGCCCTGATGTGAGGCCTGTTGAGGGGCGTATCCGGAACACCGGGTGCGCCCCTCACTCGTTCGGGTGAGAAGGCAGGTGAGCCGGGGTGGGGGGGGGCGCGGTGTGCTCGGCACCGCCCGAACCGCGCGCCGGGGCCGGTGGAGGGGCCCGGCGCGCGTCCGGCTCGGTTCCTGCCGGCCCGGCGACCAACCGGGTGCCGGCGGGAACCGGAGCGCGCCGCCCGCCTGCCATGGAGTGTCGGGCAGACAGCAGAACGGGCGACGCGGTTACGGGTCGTCGCACTGTACGAGGGGGAGCCGACGACCCGGGCTACCTCTTGGCGAGGCCCTTAAGTGAAGCGCCCCCAGGGGGCCGAGCGGCAGAGTGCGCGGCGCATTTATGCGCGTACTGGGTTCACACCCCGTGTGAACCGCGCAGCCGTTAGCCTGAGTCCGAAGACCCCTTGGAGGGGCCCATGCAGCCCAATGTCCTGCTCGACGCCCTCCTGGCCGAGGCGGGCATGTCCCACGCCGGACTCGCCGCGCACGTGAACCAGGCGGGCCGGACCCGCGGACTCGCCCTGCGCTACGAACACACCGCCGTCGCCCGGTGGTTGAAGGGCCAGCGGCCCCGCGGCCAGGTCCCCGACCTGATCTGCGAGGTGATCGGCGGCCGGCTGCGGCGGCCCGTCGGGCTGGACGACATCGGGCTCGGCGTGCCGGACGGGCCCCCGTCCCCGCACGCCTCCCCCCTCAGCGGGTTCGTCGACCGCGCCGCCGCCCTGTGGCGCTCCGACGAGCAGGGCCGGGCCCAGCTGCTCACGGCCGAGGCCGTCGCCGGTACGCCTGCGGTCATCCCGGTCTGGGAGTGGGAGAACCCGCCGGAGGACGCCGACGTCTCGCGGGAGGGGCCGAACCGGATCGGGCCCGAGCACATCGAGCTGCTGCGGGCCGCCCGCGCCCACTACGAGCTGATGTACCGCCGGACCGGCGGGATGGCCACCCGCGCCCGGATCGTGCGGTTCCTGGGCCGCGAGACCGCGCCGATGCTGCGCGGCGGCTACCCGGACGGGCTCGGCCGCCAGTTGCACCGGGCCACCGGGTCCCTGGTGGCGGTGGCGGGGATCTGCGCGTACGACTCCGACGCGCACGGGCTGGCCCAGCGCTACTTCCACCAGGCGCTGCGCCTCGCCAAGGCCAGTGGGGACCGCGGGCTGGGCGCGTATGTGATCGCCCTGATCGTGAACCAGTCGCTGCACCTGCGGGAGTACCGCCAGGCCGTCGCCTTCGCGGAGGCGGCGCTGCGCGCGGCGGGCCGCCACACCACCCCGGCGCTGGCCGCCGACCTGTACGCCATGCAGGCGAAGGCCTATGCCCAACTCGGCGACACCCGCGCCGCCCTGGCCTGCATCCGCCGGGCCGAGGCGGCCGCCGAGCGGATCCGCCCGGGCACCGAACCGGACGAGACGGGGTACGTGCAGCCGGGGCTGGTCAACGTCCAGGTGGCCGAGGCGCTGCTCAGCCTGGGGGACCTCGACGCCGCCCACGAGCAGGCGGCCGCCGCCGTCGGCACCCCCGCGCACGACCGCGGCCGCGTGCACCGGCTGGCGATGCTGTGCGAGATCCAGCTGCGGCAGGGGGAGGCCGACCGGGCCGTCGCGGCGGCGGCGGAAATGGCGGAGCGGGCCAAGGGGATGGAGTCGCTTCGGTTGCGCGACCGGCTCCGGGCGGTCCGCGAACAGCTGCTGACCAGTGGCTGTTCGGGTGCGGAGGACACCGCCCAACTCATCGACGGGGCGCTGCGCGTTCCCCTGTGACGACTTGAACTGCTGCCATGTTGCCACCAATCCGATCGGAAGGTGGCAGAGACGTGCAGTGGATGAATCTGAGTGAGCAGACCGTGTACAAGAACCGTTGGTTCGATGTGAATCTCGCCGATGTGGAACTCCCCGACGGCCGGCGCCTGGACCACTTCGTGATCCGGCTGCGCCCGGTCGCCGTCGCCACCGCCGTCAACGAGGCGAACGAGGTGCTCCTGCTGTGGCGCCACCGCTTCATCACCGACAGCTGGGGGTGGGAGCTGCCCGCCGGGGTGGTCGAGGACGGCGAATGCGTCGAGGCGGCGGCCGCGAGGGAAATGGAGGAGGAGTCGGGCTGGCGGCCCGGCCCGCTGCGCCACCTGATGACCGTCGAGCCGTCCAACGGGCTGACCGACGCGCGCCACCACCTGTACTGGGCGGACGGAGCCACCTACACCGGCCATCCCGAGGACGACTTCGAGTCCTCGCACCGCGCGTGGGTCCCGCTCGCGCGGGTGCCCGACATGATCGCCCGCGGGGAGATCCCGGCCGCCAACATGGCGGCCGGGCTCCTGCTGCTGCACCACCTGCGGCTCGGCTGACCGTCCGGCCGGGCCGCAGGCTCACGCGTGGACCGGCGCACCCTCACGGGCGGACAGGCGGCACGCCGTGGCCGTGAGGCCGGTCCCGGGGTCAGCCGTACGGGTAGAAGCCCGCGCCGGTCTTGCGGCCGAGGCGGCCCGCGTCGACCATCCGCTGGAGCAGCGGGGGAGCCGCGTACAGGGGCTCCTTGTACTCCGCGTACATCGAGTCGGCCACCGAGGCCACCGTGTCCAGGCCGATGAGGTCCGCCAGCTTCAGCGGGCCCATCGGGTGGGCGCAGCCCAGCTCCATGCCGTTGTCGATGTCCTGGCGGCTCGCGATGCCCGACTCGAACATCCGGATCGCGGACAGCAGGTACGGGATGAGGAGCGCGTTCACCACGAAACCGGAACGGTCCTGGGCGCGGATGGCGTGCTTGCCCAGCACGTCGCGCACCAGGGCCTCGGCGCGCTTGACCGTCTCGTCACCCGTGGTCAGCGCCGGGATCAGCTCGACGAGCTGCTGCACCGGGGCCGGGTTGAAGAAGTGGATGCCGATGACCTGGTCGGGCCGCGAGGTCGCGACGGCCAGCTTGACCAGCGGAATCGAGGAGGTGTTGGAGGCCAGGATCGCGTCCTGGCGGGTGACCACCTGGTCGAGGACCTGGAAGATCTCCGTCTTGACCTGCTCGTTCTCGACCACAGCCTCGATGACGAGGTCGCGGTCGGCGAACTCGCCGAGGTCGGTGGTGAAGGTGAGGCGGGCCAGGGTGGCGTCCCGCTCCTCCTCGCTGATCTTGCCGCGTTCGGCGGCCTTCATCAGGGAGTTGTGCAGCCGGGTACGCCCGATCTCCAGGGCCTCGCCGGTGGTCTCGGCGACCTTCACCTCAAGACCGCTGCGGGCGCACACCTCCGCGATGCCCGCGCCCATCTGGCCGCAGCCGACTACGCCGACGCGTGCGATGTCGGTCGGGAGGGTAGAGAGGTCCGTCACATCGTGCCTTTCGCTGCTCATTCATCGCGGGTCCCCCGTGCTTGTCAGTGGTCACTGCATTCCGGCGCCCGCCACGCACCCCGACGTTACCCCCGACCTCGACCCCGGTGAGGGGCCGGGGCGGGCATGCTGGTCCACACAAAGTCATGTCACGCAACGGAACGGAGTCGTCACATGGGGTACATCGGGCGCCGGGGGCTGCTGGCGGGGGCCGCGGCGGCGCTGACCGCGGCGGCGGCGGGCCGGGCCGGCGAGGCGAGCGCGGCCGGCGCGGCCGACGGTCGGGCCGCCCCTCGGGCCGTCCCCGCTGCCGTCCCACCGGCCGGAGGCGGAGCCGCGGGTGCGGGCGGGCCCGGGCCGCAGCCCGGCGCCGGTCCCCTGACCGGCCCTCAGAACCTCCCGGGGCGCCACGCGTTGGCGGCGGACTTCCGCGGGATGTGGATCGCCTCGGTCGCGAATGTGGACTGGCCCTCCCGGACGGGGCTGCCCGCCGGGGAGCAGCGCGCCCAGCTGATCGCCCTCCTCGACACGGCGGTCGCACGCCGCCTGAACGCGGTGATCCTCCAGGTCCGGCCGACCGCCGACGCGATGTGGCCCTCCCGGCTGGAGCCTTGGTCGCAATGGCTGACCGGGGTGCAGGGCCGCGATCCCGGCTGGGACCCGCTGGGCACGGCCGTCGCCGAAGCCCATGCCCGGGGCCTGGAACTGCACGCCTGGTTCAACCCGTACCGGGTGGCCAACCACACCGATCTCCGGCGGCTCGCGGCGGGCCATCCGGCCCGGCGCAATCCCGGCTGGGTGGTCCCGTACGGCGGCAAGCTCTACTACAACCCCGGCCTGCCCGAGGTGCGCCGCTTCGTCCAGGAGGCGATGCTCGACGCCGTCGCCCGCTACCCGGTGGACGCGGTGCACTGGGACGACTACTTCTACCCCTACCCCTCCGAGGGGCAGGAGTTCGACGACGACGCCGCTTACGAGCGCCACGGCGCGGCCTTCGCCTCCCGGGCGGACTGGCGGCGCCACAACACCGACACCCTGGTCCGTGAGATGTCCGCGCGACTGCGGGCGGTCCGCCCGGCCGCGCGGTTCGGAGTCAGTCCGTTCGCGGTCTGGCGCAACGACGACCGCGACCCCCTCGGCTCACCGACGCGGGCGGGCGTCGCCACGTACGACGACCTGTACGCGGACACCCGCAAGTGGGTCAAGGAGGGCTGGATCGACTACATCGCGCCGCAGGCGTACTGGCACATCGGCCACCCGGCCGCCGACTACGCCGCCGTCGTCCCCTGGTGGGCGCGGACCGTCGCGGGCACGGGCGTCGACCTGTACGTCGGGGAGGCGCTGTACCGCTGCGACGCGGACAGCCCCGTCGCGGCCTGGCGCGATCCGGCCGAACTGTCGCGGCACGTGCGCTTCGCCCGGCAGTACCCGGAGGTCCGCGGCCACGCCTACTTCTCCGCGAAGCAGGTGGCCGCGGACCCCAACGGGGCGATGGCGAGGGTCGTCGCCGACCACTACGGCACGCCCGCGCCCCCGCGCTCGGTCATTCCCCGGGACTACGGCACGCCCGCGCCCCCGCGCTGAGTCACTCCTCGGGAGGCTCGGGGTGACGGATCACGCAGTCGGGTCCGGGTGCCATGAGAGCTTCGTGCCCGTCCTGGAAGCGGACCCGGTACGGGGGGTTTCCGTTCTCGCCCAGCACCTGGGTGATCTCGCCCACCTTGTCGTTCTGTCCGACGATCCTGCCGTGCTGCACCAGCTGGTCGCCCTCGGTCGCGCGCATAACTGACCTCCTCGGTGGCGGTCCGATCCGGTCTTTGCAGTTTAGGACGCTTGAGTCCTATTTGACCCGCTGGGTCACGGCGATGCAGACCAGGACCGCGCAGGCGGCCACCGGGGCGGCGGGGGAGAGGTGCTCGCCGAGCAGCGCCACGGACCAGACCAGGGTCAGCAGCGGCTGGGCGAGCTGGAGCTGGCTGGCCCGCGGGGCGCCGATCTCGGCCATCCCGCGGTACCAGACGTACAGGCCCAGGAAGGTCGAGCCGGCGGCCGCCCACACCAGACCGGCCAGCCCCTGGCCGGTGAGGTGCACCGGCTCGTGCGCGAGCCCCACCGCGGAGCCCGCCAGGCTCAGCGGCAGGCACAGCACGAGCGCCCAGCCGATCACCTGCCAGCCCGGCAGGGTGCGCGCGAGCCGCCCGCCCTCGGTGTACCCGGCGGCGCACACCAGCAGGGCGGCGAAGAGGTAGCCGTCACCGGCGGAGAGGCTGCCGCCGCTCTGGGCCGCGGTGAAGCCGAGCACGACCGCGGCCCCGGCGAGGGCCGCGGCCCAGAAGCGCCGCGAAGGGCGGGCCCCGGTGCGCAGCGCCGAGAACGCGGCCGTGGTCAGGGGAAGGAGGCCGACCACGACGGCGGCGTGCGAGGTGGTGGAGGTCCGCAGCGCGAGGGTGGTCAGGAGCGGGTAGCCGACGACCACCCCGGCGGCGACGACCGCGAGGCCCGCCCAGTGCTCGCGGGCCGGCGGCGCGACTCGCAGGGCCAGCAGGAAGGCCCCGGCGATGACAGCCGCGAGGACGCTGCGCAAGCCCACCAGCGACCAGGGGCCGAAACTCTCCAGGCCCCAGACGGTGGAGGGAAAGGTCAGCGAGAAGGCGATGACGCCGAGCGAGGCCAGGACCGTGCCTCGGTTCGTGGCGGGCTCGACCGCTATCGGACCGGCGAGAGTAGCGCTATTGTGTGCTGTCATGTATGAGCGTAGCAGTGTGGCAGAGCTCGCAGCATCCATGAGGTCGGAACTGGACCGCTACTCGATAGGTGGAAAGCTGCCGTCGAGCCGGGCCCTGGTCGAGCGCTACCGGGTCAGCCCCGTCACCGTCTCCCGGGCCCTCGCGCTGCTCGCCGCCGAAGGCCTCGTGGTCACCCGCCCCGGCGCGGGCGCCTTCCGCGCCCGGCCGCGTACGCAGGCCCCCGCGCCCGGTGACACCTCCTGGCAGGAGGTCGCCCTCAGCGCCGAGGGAGCCGGGGAGGTCGTGCCGCGTTCCGTCGACGCCTCCGGAGTGCTGACCTCGCTCACCACGCCCCCGCCCGGTGTGATCGAGCTCAACGGCGGCTACCTCCACCCCTCCGTGCAGCCGGAGCGGGCCATGGCGGCCGCCCTGGCCCGGGCCGGGCGGCGGCCGGGGGCCTGGGGGAGGCCGCCCGTGGAGGGACTGCCCGAGCTGCGGGACTGGTTCGCACGGGAGATCGGCGGCGCGATCGGCGCCGCCGACGTACTGGTGACCGCGGGCGGGCAGAGCGCCCTGGCCACGGCACTGCGGGCGCTCGCCCCGCCCGGGGCGCCGATCCTCGTGGAGTCCCCCACCTACCCTGGCCTGCTGGCCATCGCCCGCGCCTCCGGATGCCGGCCCGTGCCCGTCCCCGTGGACGCCGAGGGGGTCCGGCCGGAACTGCTGGCCGCCGCCTTCGAAGCGACCGGTGCACGGGTCTTCGTATGCCAGCCGCTGTTCCAGAACCCGACCGGCGCCGTGCTGGCACCCGCGCGGCGGGCCGAGGTGCTGCGGATCGCGCGGGCCGCCGGGGCGTTCGTGGTCGAGGACGACTACGCCCGCGCCCTGGCACACGAGGACGCCGGGCCGCTGCCTGCGACGCTGGCCGCCGAGGACGCCGACGGGGTGGTCGTACACGTCCGCTCCCTGACCAAGGTCACCTCGCCCAGCCTACGCGTTGGGGCACTGGCCGCCCGCGGTCCGGTGGTGGACCGGCTGCGGGCCATCCAGGTCGTGGACAGCTTCTTCGTGCCGCGCCCGCTCCAGGAAGCGGCCCTGGAGCTGGTCGGCGCCCCTGCCTGGCCGCGTCACCTGCGGACCGTGGCCGCCGAGCTGCGCCACCGCCGTGAGGTGCTGGCCGGGGCGCTGCGGCGGGAGCTGCCCGTGCTGACCGTGCCGCATGTGCCCTCCGGCGGCTACCAGTTGTGGGCGCGGCCCGCTGACGGGGGCGACGACCTCGCCTTCGCGGCGGCCGCCCTGCGCGCCGGGGTGGCGGTCGCGCCCGGACGTCCGTACTTCTGCGCCGAGCCCCCGGGCCCGTACATCCGCCTCAGCTTCGCCGGGGTGCCGGGCCCGGCCGAGCTGGTGGAGGCGGTCCGGCGGCTGCGGGGCGGCCTGCCCGGCGCCGGGCGCGTGCCCGGCGACGGCCCGTCGAGCGGCCTCGGCGCAGGCGCTTGACCCCGTACGGTGCGTGGTTCACCGTACGGAGCGCTGCTCACCGTACGGAGCGCTGCTCACCAACGCCGCATGCCCGTCCGGCTGCGTCTCGGCCGCACCGGCCTGGGGGTCATCCGGCGGCGGCACCGAAGGGGTTGTCGATGACGTACCGCCACAGTCCGTCCGCGCCGCGCCGGGCCACGTCGGTGGCGGTCCCCTCCAGGTGCACGGGCTCGCCGTCGGGACCCGGGCCGTCGATGGTCCAGTCGACGATCAGCAGCGCGATATCGCCGGCCGTGTAGGTGTGCCGGGGGCGCACCTCGATCGGCAGCCCGAGCGCGAGGAAGTCCAGCGTGGCCGCGGCCAGGGACGCGCCTCTCACCGGGGCGCCGGGCCGCGGCACGAAGACGGCCTCCGGCTCGTACATCCGCTGCACGGCGGCCGGATCTCCGGTGTTGAAGGCGGCGGCGAAGGCGGCCGGGTGTTGCTCCGGGTCGGTGGTCAGGGAAACAGTGGACACATGATCGCGTTCGATGTTCATGGCGGCAGCGAAACCGACGGCGCAGTGACTCACCAAACGGAAAGCCACGGGGGAGGGCCGCCGAGCCCCTCGAGCGCCGTGAGCCCCGCGAGCGACGCGGTGGCCGATGGCGGCTGGGACGCCGAGCTGGTCCCCAGCCGCCGCGGGCGGACGCGGCGGCCCGAGCCCGACTGCCCCGTCGAGCTGGCGCTCGCGGCGGTGGCCGGCCGCTGGACCACGCTGCTGCTGCGGGAGCTGATGCAGGGGCCGCTCTCCTTCGGAGAGTTGGAGGCGCGGCTGCCGGAGATAAGCCCCAAGGTACTGACCGAACGGCTGCGGGCCCTGGAGCGCCGCGGCCTGGCCGTCCGGGAGCGGCTCGCCGGCTTCCCCGTCCGCACCCGGTACCGGCTCACCCCGGCCGGGGCGGGGCTGCGACGGCTGCTGATGGAGCTCTACCGGACCGGGGTGGAGCTGGCGCGGACGGAGGCGCAGGGTGGTGGGCTGCCGTGAACGGCCCTGCCGCTCCCTGCGGGGCCCCACCGTGACGGCAGGGCCCCGGATCTCCGGCGCGGCCCCCGTACGGGGGTGCGGTTCAGCGTTCCGAGAGCTCGGACGGGGCCTCCTGCACCACCCAGCCGTTGCCGTCCGGATCCTCGAACGACATGAACGAGTTCCAGGTCTCGCCCTTCCCGTCCTCCCAGCCCTTCTCGCCGACGTGACGGACGGGCGAGGCGTCCACCCCCCGCTCGACGAGCTCCCGGCGCGCCGCGTCGATGTCGGTGACGCAGACCTGGAGGCCGTGCAGCGTTCCGGGGGCCATCTGCTTCGTGCCGGGCGCCGCGGGCATCCCCTCCAGCAACGCGATGGAACACCGGGAGCCGGGCGGGGTCAGCTGGATGATGCGCATGCCCGGGGCGACCTCGTCGTCCAGGTCCACCTTGAAGCCGACCTTGTCAGCGTAGAACTCCTTGGCACGGTCCAGGTCGGTGACGGGGACCGGGATGACTTCGAGCGTCCAGTTCACGGAGGATCTCCTAGGAAACGGCGGCGGGCGGCGACCCGGCGGAACGGTCGCCGCCGTGCGAAGCAGGGCCCGCACGGGTACGACCGCCCGCACCGGGGCAGGACGGGATCCACCGTCGCCCACGAACGGGTCGGCGCGCACGTCGAAACGCCCTCCTGTGACGGGGCGTTTGACTTGATGGGCGACTCAAGACCGCCCTTCCGGACGCCCCCGGTCTCACGGGCGGGGCGGGCTCACTGAGCGCCCAGCGTCATCCACTGCTCCGGCCTCTCCAACGGGGCGAAGCCGACCTTGGCGTAGACCGCCTGCGCGTCCGCCGTGGCCAGCAGGATGCGACGCAGGCCGTAAGGGGCAAGATGATCGCGCACCGCGGTCACGAGCGCGGTTCCCAGCCCCTTGCCGCGCGCGTCCGGGGCGATGTACACGTCACACAGCCAAGCGAAATCGGCCAGGTCGGTCACGACCCGGGCATAGCCGAGCTGCAGACCGGAGGCCCGCTCGTAGACGCCGAAGTTGAGGGAAGCGGTGATGGCCCGGTCCTGCTTCTCACGGGACCGGCCGCGAGCCCAGTACGCGTCTTCCGACAGCCATCGGTGGACCAGAGCGGGATCCAGCCGTGCGGGATCGGTGGATATCTCATAACCGGCGGGAAGTTCACTCGTCATGGCCGAATCCAAGCAGTTCCGACTCCGCCCTACCGCTTATTTTCAGGACGGGGCGAGGACGCAGAACTCGTGGCCCTCCGGGTCGGCCAGACACGTCCACGGGACGTCGCCCTGGCCCACGTCGAGGTCGGTGGCGCCGAGGGCCCGCAGCCGGGTCACCTCCGCTGCCTTGTCGTCACCGGGGCCCGGCAACAGATCAAGATGGACGCGGTCCGGCACCGTCTTCACGCAGGGCGTGCGCAGGAACTCAAGGTACGGGCCGACCCCCTCGGCGGAGCGCATCACGGCGTGATCGTCGGTCACCTCGTACAGGGTCCAGTCCATCGCCCCGCCCCAGAACCGGCCCATGGCCCGGGGATCGGCGCAGTCGACCACCACCCGGGCGATCGGCCCGGTGTCCCGGTAGACCTCCCGGGGCTCCAGCACGCAGAACTCATTGCCCTCCGGATCCGCGAGGACCGTCCACGGCACGTCGCCCTGGTCCAGCGGAACCACTCCTCCTCGTCCTGGCTCTCACCGCCCAGGGTGACGACAGCCGTGTCCTCAGTCAGGTAGCCGCCGCTCCACTCCACGAAGGAATCCTCCGGGTCGTACCCGAAGGCCTCGACCGGGAGAGAGAAGAGCACATCCCCGTTGGGGTGGTGGTGAAAAGCGACGTCCGCCTGCTCGTGGTCGACGGTCATGAACTGCTGCCCGGAAGGCGCCAGGTCGATCAGGTACCGGTCCGACCACGGGTACGTTGCAAACTCCGGCTCGCTGTCCGCCCCGGCCGCACCCCGGAGAACGACGGCACCGTCCTGGCCCTCACCGACGTTGAGGTAGATGCTGCCGTCCACTGGGTGCATGTGGTGACCGGCGCCGTGCCCGACCGTCTCCAGCTCCCGGCGCGCGAGAACCGCCCCGCTCTCGGCGTCGTGCACGACCCACTGGTCTCGGCCCCCACGACCCGGCGTTGCGTCCGGCCGGTAGACCCACACAGTCCGGCCGTCCAGAGACACCACATCGAAGCGTCGAGGACTACCGGGCGATATGACGCGCTCACTCGGCCCAGGAGGGCGCTCACCCGCCGACTGAAGCGCTCCGTCCAACACATCGACTGAGACAGGTCGGCGAGATCTTTGCATAAAACTGCGCTGGTGCGTATAGTCATGCCATCGATGAGGAGGGTCCCATGGTGGTACGTGTAGCGGTAGCCGGAGCGAGTGGGTATGCGGGCGGGGAAGTGCTGCGTCTGCTGCTCGCGCACCCCGGGGTGGAGATCGGCGCGCTCACCGGGCACTCCAACGCCGGGCAGCCCTTCGGTCCCCTGCAGCCGCACCTCGTGCCGCTCGCCGGGCGGACCCTGGAGGCGACCACGCCCGAGGTCCTGGCCGGCCATGACGTCGTCTTCCTCGCGCTGCCGCACGGCCAGTCCGCCGCCGTCGCCGCGCAGCTCGGCGAGGACGTCCTCGTCGTGGACATGGGCGCCGACCACCGGCTCAAGGACTCCGCCGACTGGGACCGCTTCTACGGCGCCCCGCACGCCGGGACCTGGCCCTACGGGCTTCCCGAGCTACCGGGCGGCCGCACCGCGCTCGCCGGGTCGAAGCGCATCGCGGTCCCCGGCTGCTACCCCACAGCCGTCTCGCTCGCTCTCTTCCCCGCCTACGCGTCGCGGCTCGCCGAGCCCGAGGCCGTGATCGTCGCCGCCACCGGCACCTCCGGCGCCGGCAAGGCGCTCAAGCCGCATCTGCTCGGCTCCGAGGTGATGGGCTCCATGAGCCCGTACGGCGTCGGCGGCGGGCACCGGCACATCCCCGAGATGATCCAGAACCTCAGCCCGCTCGCGGGCCGGCGGGTCTCCGTCTCCTTCACGCCGACCCTCGCCCCCATGGCCCGCGGCATCCTCGCCACCTGCTCGGCCAAGGCGCTCCCCGGCACCACCGCCGAGTCGGTCCGGGCCGCGTACGAGAAGGCGTACGCCGACGAGCCCTTCGTCCACCTGCTCCCCGAGGGCCAGTGGCCGGCGACGGCGTCCGTCTACGGTTCCAACGCCGCGCAGATCCAGGTCGCCTACGACGAGGCCGCGCAGCGGATCATCGCCATCAGCGTCATCGACAACCTGACCAAGGGCACCGCCGGCGGCGCGGTGCAGAGCATGAACATCGCCCTCGGGCTCCCCGAACAGCTCGGGCTTTCCACGATCGGAGTCGCACCGTGAGCGTCACGGCAGCACAGGGATTCACGGCGGCGGGCATCGCCGCCGGGATCAAGGCGAACGGCAACCCCGACCTGGCCCTCGTGGTCAACAACGGGCCGCGTCTGGCCGCCGCGGGCGTCTTCACCTCCAACCGCGTCAAGGCCGCGCCCGTCCACTGGTCCCAGCAGGTCCTGCGGGGCGGCACGGTCAGCGCGGTCGTCCTGAACTCCGGCGGCGCCAACGCCTGCACCGGCCCCAAGGGCTTCCAGGACACCCACGCCACCGCCGAGAAGGCCGCCGCGGTCCTGAACCAGCGCGGGAACGGCGAGGAGTACGGCGCCGGGGAGATCGCGGTCGCGTCCACCGGCCTGATCGGCGTCCTGCTGCCCATGGACAAGCTGCTGCCGGGCATCGAGACCGCCGCGGCCGCCCTGTCGGCGGACGGCGGCGAGGCCGCCGCCGTCGCGATCAAGACCACCGACACCGTGCACAAGACGGCCGTCGCCACCCGCGGCGGCTGGACCGTCGGCGGCATGGCCAAGGGCGCCGGCATGCTCGCCCCCGGCCTGGCCACCATGCTCGTCGTCCTCACCACCGACGCCGACCTGGACAGCGCCACCCTCGACCGGGCGCTGCGCTCCGCCACCCGCACCACCTTCGACCGGATCGACTCCGACGGCTGCATGTCCACCAACGACACGGTGCTGCTGCTGGCCTCCGGTGCCTCGGGCGAGGTGCCGGCGTACGAGGAGTTCGCGCAGGCCGTACGGACCGTCTGCGACGACCTCGCCCGCCAGCTGATCGGTGACGCGGAGGGCGCCAGCAAGGACATCCGCATCGAGGTCATCGGCGCGGCGAGCGAGGACGACGCGGTCGAGGTCGGCCGGTCCATCGCCCGCAACAACCTGCTCAAATGCGCCATCCACGGCGAGGACCCGAACTGGGGCCGGGTGCTCTCCGCCATCGGCACCACCCGGGCCGCGTTCGACCCGGACCGGCTGAACGTAGCCATCAACGGTGTCTGGGTGTGCAAGAACGGCTCGGTCGGCGAGGACCGCGACCTGGTCTCGATGAAGGACCGGGAGGTCCGCATCACCGCCGACCTGGCCACCGGCGGGGAGTCGGCCGTCATCTGGGCCAACGACCTGACCGCCGAGTACGTCCACGAGAACAGCGCGTACTCGTCATGAGCGCCGACAAGGCCGGACAGCCCGGCACCACCGGTGGCACCGCCCGCAAGCACACCGCGCTGCCCAAGGCGCAGATCCTCATCGAGGCCCTGCCCTGGCTCACCCGCCACAACGGCAAGGTCGTCGTCATCAAGTTCGGCGGCAACGCCATGATCGACGAGGACCTCAAGGCGGCCTTCGCGCAGGACGTCGTCTTCCTGCGGCAGGCAGGTCTGAAGCCGGTCGTGGTGCACGGCGGCGGGCCGCAGATCAACGCGCAGCTCGACAAGCAGGGCCTGGTCAGCGAGTTCAAGGCGGGCCTGCGCGTCACGACCCCGCAGGCCATGGACGTCGTACGGATGGTCCTGGCGGGCCAGGTCCAGCGCGAACTGGTGGGGCTGCTCAACCAGCACGGGCCGCTCGCCGTCGGCATGACGGGCGAGGACGCCCACACCATCACCGCGACCAAGCACACCCCCGAGATCGACGGCGAGCTCGTGGACATCGGGCGGGTCGGCGAGATCACCGCCATCGACACGGGGGCGATCGAGGCGCTGCTGGCGGACGGCCGGATCCCGGTCATCTCCTCCATCGCGCGCAGCGCCGACGACCACCACGTGTACAACGTGAACGCCGACACGGCGGCCGCGGCGCTCGCCGCCGCGCTCGGCGCCGAGACGCTGATGGTCCTCACCGACGTCGAGGGGCTGTACGCGGACTGGCCCGACAGCGACGAGGTCATCAGCCGGCTCACCGTCAGTGAGCTGGAGAAGCTGCTGCCCGACCTGTCCAGCGGCATGGTGCCCAAGATGCAGGGCTGCCTGCACGCGGTGCGCGGCGGTGTGAGCACCGCCCGCGTGATCGACGGGCGCGTGCAGCACTCGATCCTGCTGGAGATCTTCACCGACGAGGGAATCGGGACGATGGTCGTGCCCGACGAGCGGCAAGGGGGAGCGGCATGACGACGGCCACCGGCAAGCAGACGGCCACCGGCAACCAGACGGGCGCCGACAACGAGACGGTCACCGGCAATCAGACGCGCACCGACAACGAGACGACGGCCACCGGCAACCGGAAGTACGCCGCCCGCTGGCAGGCGGCGCTGACCAACAACTACGGGACCCCCGCACTGGCCCTCGTGCGCGGCGAGGGCGCCCAGGTCTGGGACGCAGACGGCAAGCAGTACACCGACTTCGTCGGCGGGATCGCGGTCAACGCGCTCGGTCACGCCCATCCGGCGATCGTCGCGGCCGTGACCGGACAGATCTCGACCCTCGGCCACGTCTCGAACCTCTACGCCTCCGAGCCCGTCCTCGCGCTCGGGGAGCGGCTGCTCCAGCTCTTCGGCCGTCCCGGCAAGGTTTTCTTCTGCAACTCCGGCGCCGAGGCCGTCGAAGGCGCGTTCAAGATCGGCCGGCTGACCGGGCGGACCCACATGGTCGCCACCGAGGGCGGCTTCCACGGCCGGACCATGGGCGCCCTCGCGCTCACCGGCCAGCCGGCGAAGCAGACCCCCTTCCTGCCGCTGCCGGGTGAGGTCACGCACGTCCCCTTCGGTGACATCGAGGCCCTGCGGGCCGCGGTGACCACGCAGACCGCGCTGCTGGTCGTGGAGCCGATCCAGGGTGAGAACGGCGTCGTGGTACCTCCCGCCGGATATCTGAAGGCGGCCCGCGAGATCACCCGGGCCACCGGTACCCTGCTCGTCCTCGACGAGGTGCAGACCGGTGTGGGGCGGTGCGGCCAGTGGTTCGAGCACCAGGCCCACCTGGGCGTGGAGCCCGATCTCGTCACGCTCGCGAAGGGTCTGGGCGGAGGTCTGCCGCTCGGCGCCGTCGTCGCCTTCGGGGCCGCGGCGGACCTGCTCCAGCCCGGCCAGCACGGCACGACCTTCGGCGGCAACCCGGTCGCCTGCGCCGCCGGCCTCGCCGTCATCGACACGATCGCCGCCGAGGGACTGCTCGACCGGGTCAAGGCGCGCGGCGAGCGGCTGCGCTCCGGAATCGAGGCCTCCGGGCATGCGCTCGTCTCCCATGTCCGTGGGGCGGGCCTTCTGCTGGGTATCGTGCTGACCGAGCCGCTCGCACCCCAGGTGCAGCGGGCGGCTCAGGAAGCCGGCTTCCTGGTCAACGCGCCCGCCCCCGACGTCGTACGGCTCATG
This sequence comes from Streptomyces sp. NPDC003034, assembly GCF_053591375.1. NCBI lineage: Bacteria > Bacillati > Actinomycetota > Actinomycetes > Kitasatosporales > Streptomycetaceae > Streptomyces > Streptomyces sp. NPDC003034. The sequence continues at coordinate 85,631 of NZ_JBSFTS010000022.1, read as the reverse complement.
CCTCCGTACGTCCTCTCCGAGGCCGAGGCGGACGCGTTCCTCCGGGCCCTGCCCGGCATCCTCGACGCAGCCCACGGGGATGGATCCGCAGAATGAGACGACGATGAGCCAGGCGCAGGACAACGAGCACGGCGGCCAGGCCGTCCCCCAGACCCGTACCGCGCGCCACCGCCGGATCGTGGACATCCTCAACCGGCAGCCGGTCCGCTCCCAGAGCCAGCTGGCCAAGCTGCTCGCCGACGACGGGCTGAGCGTCACCCAGGCGACCCTCAGCCGGGACCTGGACGAGCTGGGCGCGGTGAAGATCCGCAATACCGGTGGCGAGCTGATCTACGCGGTGCCCAGCGAGGGCGGCTTCCGCACCCCCCAGGCGCCGCTCGGCGAGTCCGCGAAGGAGGAGCGCATGCGGCGCCTCTCCGGGGAGCTGCTGATCTCTGCGGAGGCCTCCGCGAACCTGGTGGTCCTGCGCACCCCGCCCGGTGCGGCGCAGTTCCTCGCCTCGGCGATCGACCAGGCCGAGCTCCAGGAGATCCTCGGCACGATCGCCGGCGACGACACCCTGATGCTGATCAGCCGCGACCCGGCGGGCGGCCAGGCCCTGGCCGACCACCTGCTGCGCCTGGCGCAGAAGGAGACCTGAGCCCGCCCATCAGCCGTGTGAACGCTGCTGACCGGACAGGGCCCAGGCCCTGTCCGGGCGATCTCCGCGGGTCCGCGCTGCCTGTCACGGCGCCTCCCTGCGTTGTCGGAGCGCGCGAGTACGGCCACGTACGAGCTGCGCCCCTCCGCCTTGCGATGCACCGCACCAGACGACGCGGCCTGATCCACGAAGACCGCCCGGACAGAACCTAGTACCGCGTGACGGCCAGGGCCCCGGATTCGGTGCCGATCGCGATGTGCGGGCGGCGCCGGGGGTTCGCCCAGCGCAGGATCTCCCGCATCGCCCGCTCCGGTACAGATACGCAGCCGGCCGTCGCCCCCTTGCCGTTGACGTGCAGGAAGATCCCCGCGCCGCGGCCGTGTACGGGCCGCGCGTAGTTGAAGCCGATGACCAGCGCGTGGGCGTACTGGGACGCGTAGGTCACCAGGTGCTCGGCCTCGCCCGGCGCGCAGTCCGCCGGCAGCGGCTCCACCCAGCGGTTGTAGCTGCCCGAGGCGTTGTCCTGGCACCACCACGAGCCGCCGGTCACCCGCCGGTAGCCGTACGCCGTCCCGGCCGGCGCCCGCCGGATCCCGAAGGCGTACGGGAGGTCGTACAGGCCCGTCGGGGTCGTACTGGTGCCCTGCGCACGGGTCGCTCCCTCCGTCAGGCCGTTCGCCCCGAAGCGGGCCGCCGCGCTCCCGGCCTCGTACCAGCGCCCCGCCCGCCGGTCCCACCAGGTCACCCGCCCGGTCGTGGACCCGGGGGCGGGCGCGACGGCGGTGATCAGCTGGCTGCCGCCACCGGTATCGGCGAGCCGGGCGGGCAGCGGGGGAGAGGGGTGGACGCCTTGCGGCAGCAGGACGGTGACGATCAGTGAGCCGGTGACCAGAGCGATGCGCAGCACAGGTCGGACGGTACGGGGCGCGAGGGGCGGCGGCGGTGCGGGCAGGCCGACGCGGACCCGTCCGAGGTGTTTGCTTCGCCCGGCCGGGGGAGCGCTACCGGGCATCGATTGACGAAACATACGGAGCAATGCATAGTTATGCCTGCGTCCGATCGATCCCCCGCGGTACCGGCCTCCGCGTCGCCTCCGCGCCGGGGAGGCCGTCGCGCATCCGAAGCCATGCAGTCCTTGAGGAGCAGTAGCTGTGAGCAGCAACAAGAGTGACGTCCGGCTCTGGGGCGGCCGCTTCGCCGACGGTCCCGCCGAGGCCCTCGCGAAGCTGTCCGCGTCGGTCCACTTCGACTGGCGGCTGGCCCCGTACGACATCGCGGGGTCCCGCGCCCACGCACGGGTGCTCCACAAGGCGGGGCTGCTCACGGCCGAGGAGCACGACCGCATGACCGCCGGCCTCGACCAGCTCGAAGCGGACGTGGCGGACGGCTCCTTCACCGGCACCATCGCCGACGAGGACGTGCACACGGCGCTGGAGCGCGGCCTGCTGGAGCGGCTCGGCGCCGATCTCGGCGGCAAGCTGCGGGCCGGCCGGTCCCGCAACGACCAGGTGGCCACGCTGTTCCGGATGTACCTGCGCGACCACGCCCGGATCATCGGCGCTCTGATCGCCGATCTCCAGGACGCGCTGGTCGGCCTCGCAGAGACCCACGCGGACGTGGCCATGCCGGGCCGCACGCACCTCCAGCACGCGCAGCCGGTGCTCTTCGCCCACCACGTACTGGCCCACGTACAGGCGCTGTCGCGGGACGCGGAGCGGCTGCGGCAGTGGGACACCCGGACCGCGGTCTCCCCGTACGGCTCGGGCGCGCTGGCCGGTTCCTCGCTGGGCCTGGACCCGGAGGCGGTCGCCGCCGACCTGGGCTTCGAACGCGGCTCGGTCGGCAACTCCATCGACGGCACGGCCTCGCGTGACTTCGTCGCCGAGTTCGCCTTCATCACCGCGATGATCGGGATCAACCTGTCCCGGATCGCGGAGGAGATCATCATCTGGAACACGAAGGAGTTCTCCTTCGTGACCCTGCACGACGCCTTCTCGACCGGTTCTTCGATCATGCCGCAGAAGAAGAACCCGGACATCGCGGAGCTGGCGCGCGGCAAGTCCGGCCGCCTCATCGGCAACCTCACGGGCCTGCTCGCGACCCTCAAGGCGCTGCCCCTGGCCTACAACCGGGACCTCCAGGAGGACAAGGAGCCGGTCTTCGACTCCTGCGACACCCTGGAGGTGCTGCTGCCGGCCTTCACCGGCATGATGGCGACCCTCACGGTCAACCGGGAGCGGATGGAGGAGCTGGCTCCGGCCGGGTTCTCCCTCGCCACGGACATCGCGGAGTGGCTGGTCAAGCAGGGCGTTCCGTTCCGGGTCGCGCACGAGGTCGCCGGCGAGTGCGTCAAGGTCTGCGAGAGCGAGGGCATCGAGCTCGACCAGCTGACCGACGCGCAGTTCGCGAAGATCTCGGAGCACCTGACCCCCGAGGTCCGCACCGTGCTCAACGTCAAGGGCGCGCTCGCCTCGCGGAGCGGCCGCGGCGGCACCGCACCGTCGGCGGTCGCGGTCCAGCTGACGGAGCTCAAGGCGGACCTGGTCATCCAGCACGCTTGGGCGGCCCACAAGCAGTAACGCCTAACGCATAAGGCATAACGCTTAACGCACGACGCCCGAAGGGGCGGCCGGAGCCCCCGCTCCGGCCGCCCCTTCGTCGTTCCCCCCCCGTACTCAGAGGGCGCGACGAGACCCCGAATGAGACAGCAACGTCTCATTCGGGGTATGGTTGTCTCATGGTAATGGATCGTGACCAGGTGCTCCGTGATGCGGCCGCCCTGCTCTCCCGCAAGTCGACCGCGACGATGGACGAGGTCGCCCGGTCTGCCGGGATTGGGCGGGCGACCCTGCACCGGCACTTCGCCGGGCGCGACGCTCTCGTACGGGCGCTGGAAGAGATGGGGATCCGCGAGTTCGAGGCGGCGTTCGACAAGGCCCGCCTGGGCGAGGGCACGGCCGTCGAAGCGCTCAGGCGCCTCGTCGCCCAGGCCGAGCCCAACGCGCCGCTGCTCGCCTTCCTCGTCACCGAGAACCAGCTCTTCGAGGGCGACCAGGTCAACGAAGGATGGGCCCGGCTCGACGCCCGCGTCAGCGCCCTCTTCCGGCGCGGCCAGGAAGAGGGCGACATCCGGATCGACCTGAGCCCCGCCTGGCTCACCGAGGCCCTCTACGGCCTCATCGGCGCCTGCGCCTGGTCCGTCATGGACGGCCGGGTCGCCGCCAAGGACTTTCAGTACATGATCACCGAGCTGCTGCTGGGTGGCGCAAGACGGAGTGTGAAGTGATGAGCCGTACCGAACAGCCGAGCCGGCCGAAGGGGACGGAGGGCAGGAGTCCCGGGCGCTGGCTCGCGCTCTCCGTGCTGGTCCTGGCCGTCCTGCTGGTCGCGGTGGACGCCACCGTACTCGGCCTCGCGACGCCCTCCCTCAGCGAGGACCTCAAGCCGTCCGGCACCCAGCTGCTGTGGATCGGCGACATCTACTCCTTCGTCATCGCCGGCCTGCTCGTCTCCATGGGCTCCCTCGGCGACCGCATCGGCCGCAAGAAGCTGCTCCTGGTCGGCGCCACCGCCTTCGGCGCCGTCTCGGTCCTGAACGCCTACGCGACCAGCCCCGAGATGATGATCGTCGCCCGGGCCCTGCTCGGCGTGGCCGGCGCGACCCTCATGCCGTCCACCCTCGCGCTGATCCGGAACATCTTCCACGACCCGAGGGAGCGCAGCCTCGCCATCGGCATCTGGGGCGCCACCGCCTCCGCCGGCGCGGCCGTCGGCCCGGTCGTCGGCGGAGCCCTGCTCCAGCACTTCTACTGGGGTTCGGTCTTCCTCATCAACCTCCCCGTGATGGCCGTACTGGTCCTCGTCGGCATCAAGCTGCTGCCGGAGTCCAAGAACCCGGTCTCCGGCCCCTGGGACCTGCTCAGCGTCGGCCTCTCCCTCGTGGGCGTCATCGGCGTGGTCTACGCCGTCAAGGAACTCGCCACCCACGGCCTGTCCTGGGAGGCCTGGACCGCGGCCGTCCTGGGCGCGGGCGCGCTGTACACCTTCGTACGCCGCCAGTTCACGCTGCCCGCTCCGCTGCTCGACATGCGGCTCTTCAAGCACCGCGGCTTCTCCGGCGCCGTCCTCGCCGACCTGCTGACGGTCTTCGGCCTCTCCGGGCTGGTCTTCTTCCTCTCCCAGTTCCTCCAGCTCGTCCAGGGCCGCCAGCCGCTGGAGGCGGGCCTCGCCGAACTGCCCGCCGCCATCGGCGCGGTGGCCACCGGTCTGGTCGCGGGCAAGTACGCCCGCAAGTACTCCGTACGCTCCCTCGTCGCCGGCGGCCTCGCCGCCATCGGCCTGGCCCTGGCCACCCTCACCGTGATCCACAAGGAGAGCGGCTACCCGCTGCTCGGCGCCGCGCTGCTCGTCGTCGGCCTCGGCGCCGGCTTCTCCTTCACCGTCACCGCCGACGTCATCCTCTCCAGCGTGCCCAAGGAGCAGGCCGGTTCGGCCTCCGCCGTCTCCGAGACGGCGTACGAACTCGGCGCCGCCCTCGGCATCGCCCTGCTCGGCTCCATCGTCACCGGCGTCTACCAGGGCTTCGCCGCCCCGGCCGCGGTGCCCGCGCCCGTGAAGGAGGCCGCGCACGAATCACTGGGCGGGGCCGTCGAGGCGGCCAAGACGCTGGATCCGCACACCGCCGCGCAGATGGTGGGCGCCGCCCAGGAGGCCTTCGTGGACGGGCTGCGGCTCGCCTCGGGGGTCGGCGCGGCCGTGCTGCTGGCCACCGCCGTCGCCGCCTGGTACCTGCTGAAGGGACAGCGGCTCCAGGACGGGATCGAGCACTGACGCCGTGACAAAGGCCGGTGTCCCGCACGTAGTTGACAGTACGATCATGTGCGGGACACCATCCGGGCGATGGAGTTCACCGATCTGACCCCGGCGGAACGCCGTGTATGGGAGGCCTTCCCGCACGGCTACGGTGTCGACTTCCGGCAGGGCCGTGACGAGGACCCGGCGGACGGCGCCTCGTGGGGCCCCGAGCGGACCGTCCGCGCCGACGTGCTCCGAGCCCTCCTGGTCAACAGCCCCACCGTGCCCGGCCAGGTCGCCGGTCTCAAGATCAAGGGCGCCAAGATCACCGGCAGGCTCGACCTGAAGTACGCCGCCATCGAGGCCCCGATGCGGATGCGAGCCTGCTGGTTCGAACACAAACCGGGCCTGTACGGGGCCCGGTTGCGCGCCCTCGTCCTGACCGAGTCCTTCCTGCCGGGCCTGACCGCCGCCACCCTGCGCGTCGAGGTGGTGCTCCGGATGACGTGCTGCCGTATCACCGGGCCGGTCCGCCTCGCCGGAGCGCAGATATCCGGCGGCCTCTTCCTCCAGGACGCGGTCCTCGGGAACCCGGACCGCGCCGCCGACACGGCCCAGGAACCGCCGCTCCAGCTCAACCACGCCACCCTCGGCACCGACGTCATCGCCTTCGGACTGACCGTGCACGGACAGACACGCCTCAACGGGGCCACCGTCGGCGGCCAGATCAACCTCGACGACGCCCGCCTCCTCGCTCCCGAAGGCACCGCCCTGCACGCGGAGACCCTCAGCGTCGGCACCGACCTGCGGGCGATGCGGCTGGAGGCCCGGGGCCGGATCAACCTCACCGGCTCCCGTATCCCCGGCCAGCTCAACCTGGCCTACGCCCGGCTCGTCAACCCCGGCGGAGTCGCCCTGCGCGCCTCCAGCTCGGTGATCGGCGAGGTGTGGCTGCGCTCCTGCGAGCGGCTCCAGGGCACGGTGAACCTGCGGCGCTCGCAGTTCGACCTGCTGCACGTGCCGCCCGAGACCTGGCCCGACCGCATCCGCATCGACGGACTGACCTACCGCACCCTCGCCCCCCACCTGCCCGCCGAGGAGCGGCTGCCGGCGCTGGAGCGAGAGGAGTCCGGCTACCTCCCGTACGCCTACGAGCAGCTCGCCGCGGCCTACCGTACGGCGGGCGACGAGGCGGCCGCCCGGACCGTACAGCTCGCCAAGCTGCGCCGGCACCGGCGGACCCTGCCCCGGCACACGCGCCCGTGGGGGCTGCTCCAGGACGCCACCGTGGGCTACGGCTTCCGGCCGCTGCGCGCCGCGGGCTGGCTGGCGGCGCTGCTGCTGACCGGGACGATCGCCTTCGGGATCCGTCCGCCGCGCCCCCTCAAGGCGGGGGAGGCGCCGGACTTCAACCCGCTCTTCTACACGCTCGACCTGATGCTGCCGATCATCGGCTTCGGCCAGGAGGCGGCCTTCGCGCCGAGCGGCTGGTACCAGTGGCTGTCGTACCTGCTGATCGTGACCGGATGGATCCTCGCCACCACGACGGCGGCGGGTGTCAGCCGGTCACTGCGTCGACAGTGACCGGCTGACACCCGCCGCTGCGGGGCGCGGCCGTGAGGACTACGCCGCTTCCTTGGCCTTGGTGGCGTACATGTCGACGTACTCCTGGCCCGACAGCCGCATGACCTCGGCCATCACCGAGTCGGTGACGGCGCGCAGCACGTAGCGGTCGCGGTCCATGCCGTCGTAACGGGAGAACTCCATCGGCTCGCCGAAGCGGACGGTGACCCGGCCCGGGCGCGGCATGCCGGCGCCGCCCGGCTGGAGCTTGTCGGTGCCGATCATGGCGAACGGCACCACCGGGGCGCCGGTCATCAGGGTCAGGCGGGCGATGCCGGTGCGGCCCCGGTAGAGCCGGCCGTCGGGGGAGCGGGTGCCCTCCGGGTAGATGCCGAAGATCTTGCCCTCTTCGAGGATCCGGCGGCCGGTCATCAGGGCCGCGACCCCGCCGTTGGCGCCGTCCCGGTCGACGGGGATCATGCCGGAGCCGGTGAAGAACCAGGCCATCAGGCGGCCCTTGAACCCCTTGCCCGTCACGTACTCGTCCTTGCCGATGAAGTGGACCGTGCGGTCGCACACCAGCGGCAGGATCATGGAGTCGATGAAGGTGAGGTGGTTGCCCGCCAAAATCACCGGACCGGACCCCGGGATGTTCTCGATGCCCTCCACGCGGGTGCGGAACATCAGGCGCATGACGGGTCCGACAGTGGCTTTGATGAGCGCAGTACGGAACAACGTGGGCCCTCCGGCATCGAAAAGCGGCTCGCGCACCCACCACACGGCGGTAGTGCAGGTGAGGACGATACTCGCGGGTCAGGTCGGAGCGCACATCGGGTTCACACATCGAAACGCAGTGTTGACACGCGTTTGCGCCATGTTCGGCCCGTCCCCACCTCCCGGACACCGCCCGCTGCCTACGATCGCCGGGCCGATCACGGGCCGCGGACGCCGGGACAGCAGAGATCCCGGGTGCCCGGGCCCGTTCAGAACGAGGAGTGGCATTGATGACACAGGGTGGCGCAGCGCGGCGCACGGTTCTCGGAGCAGCCGTGCTCGCGGCGGGCGGAGCCGTGGCGGGACTCTCGGCGGGACCCGCCGCCGCGTCGGTCCCCGACGCCGGCCATGGCGACGGCCACGGCGGCGGGTACCGGGACCTCCCCTTCCCCACGGTGGTCGGCCACCGCGGCGCCAGCGGATACCGGCCCGAGCACACCCTCGGCTCCTACCAACTCGCCCTGGACATGGGCGCCGACGTCATCGAGCAGGACCTGGTGCCCACCAAGGACGGCCACCTCGTCTGCCGGCACGAGAACGAGATCGGCGGCACCACCGACGTCGCCGAGCACCCCGAGTTCGCCGCCCGGCACACCACCAAGTCCGTCGACGGAGTCCCGGTCACCGGCTGGTTCACCGAGGACTTCACCCTCGCCGAGCTGAAGACGCTGCGGGCGAAGGAACGTATCCCCGCCCTGCGCCCCCGCAACACGCTCTACGACGGCCGGTGGGCGGTGCCGACCTTCGAAGAGGTGCTGCGCTGGGCCGACCGCGAGGGCAAGCGGCGCGGCAAGCGGGTCTGGCTGCACGTCGAGACCAAGCACCCCAGCTACTTCCGCGCCCTCGGCCTCGGCCTGGAGGAGCCCCTCGCCAAGCTGCTGCGCCGCCACCGGCGCGACGGCCGCGACGCGGCCCTCTTCCTCCAGTCCTTCGAGCCCTCCAGCATGCAGCGGCTCGCCCGGCTGGTCTCCGTGCCGCGGGTGGTCCTGCTCTCCGACGCCGACACCCGCCCCTGGGACTTCGAGCTGGCCAAGGACCCGCGCACGGTCGCGGACCTGGTCAAGCCGGAGGGCCTGAAGTGGATCGCGGGCTTCGCCCAGGGCATCGGCCCGACCCTCAACCTCGTCATCCCGCGTGACGCGGCGGGCCGCCTCGGCACGCCCACCACCCTGGTGAAGGACGCCCACGCGCGCGGGCTGGTGCTGCACCCCTACACCGCGCGCAACGAGAACAGCTTCCTGCCGGCCGAGTACCGCAAGGGCACGGACCCGGCCGTGTACGGCGATGTGTTCGGCGCCCTGCGGACCTATTTCGAGCAGGGCATCGACGGGATCTTCAGCGACAACCCGGACACGGCACTGCTCGCCGCGGAGGCCTTCCGCCCCGGCCGGCGCCCCGTCAACCGCTGACCGGAGCTTCTCGTACGAGTGGGCCGGGCCCGGCGGGGAAACCGCCGGGCCCGGCCTTCGCGTCCCGCCCGGCATGGACCTGCTGAAGGACCCCGACCTCCTGAACCGACTCGGCCCGCTGCTCTCCGCCGAGGCCGCCGCCGAGGCGCCGGGCGCCGGAATGGACGCGGCCGACCTGGAACAAGCCGTCTGGGTGAGGCTGCTGGAACGCGACCGCCACGCCCTCGATTCCCCTGATCCCTCTGATTCCGCCGGTGCCTCCGGTGCCGGCGACGCCTCCGGCCCCGCCGACCCGGCGGAACCGGCCCGCTGGCTGCGCCGGGCGGTACGCGCCGAGGCCCGCATCGCCCGGCGCCGCGCACGACGCGAGCTCGCCTACGACGCCGGGGCGCCGACGGACGCGGGCAGCGAGCCGGAGGACGCCCTGCTGCACGGGGAGCGGAACCGGGTCCTGCGTTCGGCGGTCGCCCGACTGCCCGGACGCTGTCCCGAGCTCATGAAGGCACTTCTTTCGCCAAGAGACCTCACCTACCGTGAAATCGCAGGAGAGTTGGGTATCTCACAAGGAAGTTTAGGGCCCGTCCGTTCCCGATGCCTGGGATGTCTGCGCAGAATGCTGGCTGCAGAGGTTGCGGCTCCTGGCCCATGGGGAAAGGAGCGGTAGACCAACGGGCTACCAGGTGAGCGGAAGGCATACGCAGATGGGCATGAGCGTGACCATTTCGGCGGCGGCTGCCGAGGACGCTGAGCAGATCTTCAAACTCCAGTACCTGGCCTTCCAGCGCGAGGCCGAGCTCTACGGCAACTACCGCATCCAGCCGCTCACCCAGTCCCTGGACTCGCTGAAGGCGGAGCTCGCGGCGGACACCGTACTCGTGGCCCGGCTCGGCGACGAGATCGTCGGCACCGTGCGCGGCAGCGTGGACGAGGACGGCACCGGCAAGATCGCCAAGCTCTGCGTCCACCCGCGCCTGCAGGGTCACGGCCTCGGGGCCCGACTGCTGCGCGCCGTCGAGGAGGCCCTCGCCGGCGACGGCGCCACGACCCGCTTCCGCCTGCACACCGGGCACAAGAGCGAATCGAACCTGCGGCTCTACCGCAAGGCGGGCTACATCACGGTCGGTGGCCGCACCGCATGCGACGGCGTGCGGCTGGTGGTCCTGGAGAAGGAGACCAAGGACCCCGCACCCACGGACTTCGCGGTCAGCGCGTAGTTCCGGCCGCGGCCCAGGCCCCGGATCCGGCCCCGGATCCGGATCCGGCCACGGGGGTCAGCGGTTCCTGCGCAGCCAGAGCATCCCGGTGACCGGCAGGATCACCGGGATGAACAGGTAGCCCATCCCGAACCGCGACCACACGGTCGCGTCCGGAAACGCCTCGGGCCTCAGCACGGTCCAGGTGCCCACGACCAGTACCCCGGCCAGCTCGGCGGCGCAGCACACCAGCGCCGCCTTCCGGGCCGTCTCCCCGCCGCGCACCAGCGAGTACGTGATGAAGGCGTAGGCCAGCGCGGCCGCCGCCGACAGCGAGTACGCCAGCGGGGCCCGGTCGTACTCGGTGGAGATCTGGTAGGCCGAGCGGGAGACGGCGCCGACCACCATCACCCCGTACAGCCACACCAGCAGCAGTCCGGGCCCGGACACCAGCCGCTTGCGCCCGGCGGGGGTGGAGGTCGTATCAGGCACCGGGGGTTCCCCAGATGTCGTAGAGGCGTACTTCGAGGACGGCGAGGACGACCGCGCTCGCGGCGACCGTCACCGAACCCCACTTGGTGCGCTCGGTGAGCGAGAGCAGCCCGGCGGCGGGGACCGCGGCGAAGGCGCCCAGCAGGTACGCGACGAAGATCACCGCGCCTTCGTCGGGCTTCTCACCCGCGGCCAGTTTGACCAGTCCGGTCACCAGCTGGGCCAGGACCAGCACGGTCACCACGGCCATGCCGATGAAGTGCCAGTCCTTGGTCGACTGGTCCCGCCAGGCGGCATGTCCGCACCAGGCGGCGAGGGCGAGTGCGGCCACGCCGATGGCGACCGTCAGGGCGTCGAGCATGCAGCGAGGGTATTACGCGCCGAAAGACCCGATGCGCGCACCCCACCCGCCCACGGGCGGCGGCCCCCGCCCGGTGTGTGGTCTTGACTACAAGGGACCACGGGCGGGCCACCAGGCGCCCCCGGCCGAGCCGGGCGGGGAGGCGGCGGGCCGTTGATTTCCGTCCACTAGGTGACCGGTATCCGTCCGCTATGCGGACAGTTTTGATCGGTCACGGGATGGATCTGCTTTACTTGGGCCCATGACCACGACGAGCAGCCGCACCCTTGCGACCGAGGCGACGATGACGCCCGGTGCTCGTCGCATGTGTCGAATGTGCGCCTTCTGAGGGCCCCTTCCTGAGCCTCGCGCCCCGAAGCGAGACCGGCCGAGCCCGTCCGCCACCAGCTGTTCACCAGCGCGGACGCCCCTCGCCCCCGCACGCGCCAGCGCCGTCGATCCGTGATGGCCCGGCCCGTACCGCGTCCCCAGATGTTTGCCCCGTGCCCGGCACCTGCTTCGCCGTGCACTCGACAGCGACGGAAATCCTGTGATCACCACAACGGGCCTCACGAAGGTCTACCAGTCCCGTGGCCGTGAGGTCACCGCCCTGGACGGCGTCGATCTCCACGTCCGCGAGGGCGAGGTCTACGGAGTCATCGGCCAGAGCGGCGCCGGCAAGTCCTCCCTGATCCGCTGCGTGAACCTGCTGGAGCGCCCCACCACCGGCACCGTGCGCGTCGACGGCACCGACCTCACCGCGCTCGCGGGCCGCGGCCGCCGCGCCGGCAAGGAACTGCGGGAGGCCCGCAGCCGCATCGGCATGGTCTTCCAGCACTTCAACCTGCTGTCCTCGCGCACCGTCCAGGGCAATGTCGAACTGCCCCTGGAGATCCTCGGCGTCCGCGGCCGCGAGCGCTCCCGCAAGGCGCTGGAACTGCTCGACCTCGTGGGCCTCGCCGACAAGGCCAAGGCCTACCCCACCCAGCTCTCCGGCGGCCAGAAGCAGCGCGTCGGCATCGCCCGCGCCCTGGCCGGCGACCCCAAGGTCCTGCTGTCGGACGAGGCCACCAGCGCCCTCGACCCCGAGACCACCCGCTCCATCCTCCAGCTGCTGCGCGACCTCAACCAGCAGCTCGGCCTGACCGTGCTGCTCATCACGCACGAGATGGACGTGGTCAAGTCGGTCTGCGACTCGGCCGCCCTCATGAAGAACGGCCGGATCATCGAGTCCGGCACGGTCGCCGAGCTGCTCGCCACCCCCGGCTCCGAGCTCGCCGGTGAACTCTTCCCCGTCACGGGCGCCGCCACCGGCCCCGACCGCACGGTGGTCGACGTCACCTTCCACGGCGACGCCGCCGCCCAGCCGGTCATCTCGCAGCTCTCGCGGACGTACAACATCGACATCTCCATCCTCGGCGCGGCGATGGACACCGTCTCCGGGCGGCAGATCGGGCGGATGCGGATGGAGCTGCCGGGCCGCTACGAGGACAACGTCGTACCCGTGGGCTTCCTGCGCGAGCAGGGCCTCCAGGTCGACCTCGTCGACGCCGACTTCGACCCCGACCCCCGCACCGGCGGGGACGCCGACGCGGAACTCGCCGCACTGGTCAAGGATGGTGCCAAGTGACCTGGTCCGAGATGCATCCCCTGCTCACCCAGGGCACCTACGACACTCTCTACATGGTGCTGTGGTCCACGCTGGTGACCGTCCTCGGCGGACTGCCCCTCGGCATCCTGCTGGTCCTCACCGACCAGGGCGGCCTCCTGCGGAACCGGCCGCTCAACAAGGTCCTCGGCGTGATCGTGAACATCGGCCGTTCGCTGCCGTTCATCATCCTGCTGATCTTCCTGATCCCCGTCACCACCGCGGTCGTCGGTACCTTCATCGGCCCCACCGCCATGATCGTCCCGCTCTCCATCGGTGCCATCCCCTTCTTCGCCCGCCTGGTCGAGACCGCCGTCCGCGAGGTGGACCACGGCCTGATCGAGGCCGTCGAGTCCATGGGCGGAGGCATCCCCACCCTGGTCGGCAAGGTGCTCCTCCCGCAGGCGCTGCCGTCCCTCGTCGCCGGCGTGACCACCACCGTCATCACCCTGGTCGGCTACTCCGCCATGGCGGGCGCCGTCGGCGGCGAAGGGCTCGGCTCCAAGGCCATCACCTACGGCTTCCAGCGCTTCGAGACCGGCTTCATGGTCGCCACCGTCGTCGTCCTGATCGCCATCGTCACGGTGATCCAGCTGCTGGGCGACGGCGTGGTCCGCCTGCTCGCCCGCCGCGGCCGGACCGGCTGACCGCCTGACCGCCCTGACCCGGACCGCCTGACCGCCCTGACCGCGGCGGCCACGGGCGCGGAACCAGACTTTCCCCTTCAGAGAGCCCGCACTTGTCGTGCTCGGGCCACCACCACCCGCAAGTCCTCGGTACTTGCAGCAAGAAAGGCACTCTTCGTGCGTAAGAACATCAAGCTCACCGCTCTGGCCACCACCGCTTCGGCGCTCGCCCTCGCCCTCACCGCCTGCGGCAGCTCCTCGGACCCGTCCTCCACCCAGGCGGACGGCGGCAAGAACGACGAGAGCAAGCCGCTCGTCATCGCCGCCTCCCCGAGCCCGCACGCCGACATCCTGAACTTCGTCAAGGACGAGCTGGCGGCGGGCGCGGGCCTCAAACTGGAGGTCAAGGAGTTCACGGACTACGTCCTGCCGAACACCGCCACCGAGCAGGGTCAGGTCACCGGCAACTACTTCCAGCACAAGCCGTACCTCGACGACTTCAACAAGAAGAACGGCACGCACATCGTGCCCGTCGCGGACGTCCACCTGGAACCCCTCGGCCTCTACTCCAAGAAGGTCAAGGCCCTCTCCGACATCAAGGCCGGCCACACCATCGCCGTCCCCAACGACACCACCAACGAGGGCCGCGCACTCCAGCTGCTCGCCGCGAACAACCTGATCACCCTCAAGGAAGGTGTCGGCACCAGCGCCAAGCTGTCCGACATCACCGACAAGAAGGGCCTGGAGTTCAAGGAGCTGGAGGCCGCCACGGTCCCGCGCGCCCTCAGCGACGTGGACGCCGCCGTCATCAACGGCAACTACGCCATCGAGGCCGGCCTCGCGCCCGCCAAGGACGCGCTGGCCCTGGAGAAGGCCGAGGGCAACCCGTACGCCAACTTCCTCGCGGTCAAGGACGGCAACCAGAACGACCCGCGGATCCAGAAGCTGGCCAAGCTGCTCAACTCCGACCAGGTCAAGAAGTTCATCGAGGAGAAGTACCAGGGCTCGGTCACCCCGGCCTTCACCACCCCTGCCTCCTGAGCCACCGGCCTCCCCCCGGAGGCCCTTCCGGCCCCGCGCGCCGCACCTCGGCGCGCGGGGCCGAGCTCTGCCCGCTCCCGGGCAACCCGGCCCTGCACATCCCCCGGCCCATGCTGCATGCTGTGGCCTACGGCCCGCACAAACGGTCCCGCACCGCCGTCGTAAGGCATCACGGTCGTAACGCAACACGGTCGCACGACGGCCGCACCACGGTCTCAGGCATGGAGCTGCGCATGACTACCACCTTCCCGGACGTCACCATCAGCACGGACCGGCTGGTGCTGCGCCCCTTCGAGGAAGACGACGTCACCGCGCTCACCGAGATGATGAACGACGAGCACGTCACCGCCTGGACCTCCGTGCCGCACCCCTACACCCGCGCCGACGCGCACGGCTGGGCCACCCTGCACTCCCACGCCGAGCGCACCGAGGGCCGCGGCATCGTCTTCGCCGTCACCGAGTTCCTCACCCAGCGCCTGGTCGGCATCGTCCACCTCCAGAACACCAACTGGCGCACCCGCGCCACCGAAGTCGGTTACGTCACCGCCCCCTGGGCCCGCGGTGAGGGATACGCCAGCGAATCCGTCCTCGCCGTCGCCGAATGGCTCTTCCGCGACCAGCGTTTCGAACGGCTGGAACTGCGCACCCCCGCCGACAACACCGCCTCCCAGCAGGTAGCCCAGAAGATCGGCTGCATCAGCGAGGGCGTGCTCCGCAACGCGTGGATAGTGCGCACCCAGACGGCCGACGGCACCTGGACCGACACCCGTACCGACCTCATCGTCTGGAGCCTGGTCCCCGAGGACCTCGAAGACGGCGATGGCTACGGCGGCTACGGCGGCTACGAGGACAAGGACGGCTACGGTTACGGCATCGGGCAGCGGGCCGACGCCAACGGGTACGCCGTCGGAGCCGACTGGAACTGATCGCTCCCACCGTCCCCCCACCGCGATGACCAGGTAGTCTCACCGTGCCCGACCCTCTCGACGAAGCTTCGCCCGCCCCCACCCCAGGAGACTGACGACGATGGCCGACCGGGTCACGGTGATCGGCTGGGACGGCTCGCCCCTGACCGCGGCCGCCCGGTCCGCGCTCTCCGCCGCCACGCTGGTGGCCGGAGCCGCGCACCATCTCGCGCTTCCCGAGGTCCCGCCCTCCGCCGAACGCGTCCGCCTCGGCAGCCTCGGCCTCGCCGCCCGCCACATCGCCGCCCACCGCGGCTCCGCCGTCGTCTTCGCCGACGGCGACCCGGGCTTCTTCGGCGTCGTACGCACCCTGCGCGCCCCGGAACACGGCCTGGAGGTGGAGGTCGTCCCGGCCGTCTCCTCCGTCGCCGCCGCCTTCGCCCGGGCCGGCATGCCCTGGGACGACGCCCAGGTCGTCGTCGCACACCCGCGCACCCTGCGCCGCGCCGTGAACGTCTGCCGGGCCCACGCCAAGGTCGCCGTCCTCACCTCCCCCGGCGCCGGCCCCGCCGAACTCGCGCTGCTCCTCGGCCCGGTCCACCGCACCTTCGTCATCTGCGAGGAACTGGGCACCGACAAGGAGCAGGTCACCGTCCTCACCTCGGACAAGGCCGCCGACCACAGCTGGCGCGACCCGAACGTCGTCATCGTCATCGGCGGCGCCGGCGCCGGCCAGGCCCCGGCCGCCGAACCGGGCTGGCTGCTCGGCCAGGGCCCGGCCCAGGGGGCCGCACGCGGCTGGGCGAGGCCGCAGGCCGACGTAGGAGAAGGGCAGACCGCGCAGCTGCGGGCCGCGCAGCTCGCCCGGCTCGGCCCGCGCATCGGCGACCTCGTCTGGGACATCGGGGCCGGCTCCGGCGCCCTCGCCGTGGACGCCGCGGCCTTCGGCGCCGCCGTCATCGCGGTCGACGCCGACCCGCAGGCCTGCGAGCGCGTAACCGCCGCCGCACGCAACCGGGGCGTACAAGTCCAGGTCGTCGCCGGGCGGGCGCCGCACGTACTGGAAGACCTTCCCGAACCCGACGTCGTCCGCGTCGGCGGCGGGGGCCCCGAGGTCGTCGCGGCCGTCGCATCCCGCCGCCCCGAACGGATCGTCAGCCACGCCTCCACGCGCGACGAAGCGGAGGCCGTCGGCCGCGCGCTCACCGAACACGGCTACGCGGTCGAATGCGCGCTGCTCCAGTCCGTGGGCCTCGACACCCGCACTTGGACGGAACAGGACCGCTCCGTCGTCTTCCTGTTGGCCGCCGGACGCCCTGTGCCCCGCTGAGGGGGAGGCCGGGGTAGGCTGGCCGATCGTCGTACTGCCCAGGACGATTCGGGCGGCGGCGCCGCCCGGACGCGCGACGTGGCGCAGTACACAGCGGACCGTGGCGGTTATGGCCGCCACGATGGCGAACGGGCGCGACAATGCTTACTGGTTGTCGCGCAGGCGTACGTGAGGCTTACGTGCCGCACGACGACCCCGCTCGTTGGTCACGTGGGCGCCGGGCGATCGTAGAGGCAACACCGATGGGCGAGGGGTACGCATGACTGACACCGGCCAGGTCCCGGGCGAGGGACTCCCGGACAGTGCGGGCATGGTGGATCAGCAGGCCGTCCCCGCTCCGGTCCAGCCGCAGCCGGCCGGTCCGGGCGGCTACGCCTTCCAGGACCTCGTGGACGACCCGGCCGGGCCCGAGGACGAAGAGCTGCTGCTGATGCCGAGCGGCCAAGGCGCGTGGAGCGACCCGCAGATCGTCCCGCCGGCGCCCGCCTTCCCCGTCGACCCCTCCTACGGCGACTCGTCCTACGGCGGCGCTTCGTACGGCGACGCCTCCCAGCCGCCGGTCTACGCAGAGCCCGCCCACGCGCAGCCTTCGTACGCCGAACAGCCCGCGTACCCCGGTTTCACGCAGCCCTCCTTCCCCGACACCACGTACAGCGCGGGCGCGCACGAGGCGGGCGGCCGGGACTCCGGCGCGCTCGACCTCGGCGGCCTGGTGGTCCCGCCGCAGATGGCGCCGGCCGCGCCCGTGACCCCGGCCCGGCGCCCCCTGCACATGGGTCCGCCCGTACCGGAGGGCACCGGCGGAGTCGTACGGTCGCTCGCGGACCGCGG
Organism: Streptomyces sp. NPDC003034; assembly: GCF_053591375.1. Taxonomy (NCBI): domain Bacteria; kingdom Bacillati; phylum Actinomycetota; class Actinomycetes; order Kitasatosporales; family Streptomycetaceae; genus Streptomyces; species Streptomyces sp. NPDC003034. Next base: position 68,045 of record NZ_JBSFTS010000022.1, on the reverse strand, counting down.
CCCGGCCGCGGCCCCCGCCCCCGCAGCCCCGTCGATGGCCGCTCCGGCCGCGCCGGTTGCGGTCCGCCAGGCCGGTCCGCCGACCACCGGGCCGGAGTACCTGGACGTCCCCCGCGCCGAGGCCGCGGCCGCCCCCGCGCAGCAGCCGGGCGAGATCCCGCCGCAGGCCGGAGCGCCGTGGGCGCCGGAGCCGGTGGCTGTCCCCGAGGCCGCGGTCGAGCAGCCCGGGGAGCCGGCCGCCGAGGCCCCCGAGGCTGCCGAGGTCCCGCAGCCCGAGCCGGTGGCCGAGCCGGTGGCCGCGCCGGAGCCGGTAGCCCCGGCCGTCGCCGCCGAACCTGAGCTGCAGCCGGCGGATGCCGTAGAGGCCCCGGCCGAGCCGGTGGCGGAAGCCGCCCCCGTTGAGCCGGAGATCACGGAGGCCCCGGAGGCGCAGGCGCCGCCCGCCCCCGAGGAAACGGTGGCTGAGGCCCCGCAGCCCGAGCCCGAGCCTGCCGCCGCGCCGGATCTCGTACCGGCCGCGCCCGAAACCCCGGCGGAGCCGGCCCCCGCACAGGCCGCCGAAGCCGCGTCGGCGGAGCCGGTCCCCGCCGAGCCGGCCGCGCCCGAACCCGCCGCGGTGCAGGCGGAGGTTGAGCCCGCCGTAGCCGAAGCCGAGCCCGCCCCGGCCGCGGTGGAGGCCGAGCCGGCCGCCGCCGAAGCCGCCCCGGCCGCGGTGGAGGCCGAGCCCTCCGCTGCCGAACCCGCCCCCGCGCAGCCCGCCGAAGCCGAAGCCGCCCCGGCCGCTCCCGTCGCCGCCGACGCTGAACCGTCCGACGCCGCCGATGCTGAGCCCCCCGCCGCCGAGGTCGCCCCGGCCGCCGATGCCGAAGCCGCGCCCGCCGCGCTCCAAGCAGCCGACGCCGTGCCGGCCGCCGCCGCAGCCGAGCCCGCCGCGGCGCAGCCGCCGGTCGCCGAAGCGGAGCCCACCCCGGCCGAGCCCGCCGCAGGCGACCCGGCTCCGGGCTACGACGACGCCGAGCGCGAGGCCGTCCTGCGCGTCATGCGCGAGCGCCGGGACATCCGCAAGGGCTTCCGTACCGACCCGATCCCGCACGAGGTGCTCCTGCGCGTCCTGGAGGCCGCCCACACCGCGCCCAGCGTCGGCCACTCCCAGCCCTGGGACTTCGTCGTCATCCGCTCGGCCGAGACCCGCCGCACGATGCACGAGCTCGCCCAGCGCCAGCGCGAGGCCTACGCGAAATCGCTGCCCAAGGGCCGGGCGAAGCAGTTCAAGGAACTCAAGATCGAGGCCATCCTCGACACCCCGGTGAACATCGTCGTCACCGCCGACCCCACCCGTGGCGGCCGCCACACCCTCGGCCGGCACACCCAGCCGCAGATGGCCCCGTACTCCTCGGCGCTCGCCGTCGAGAACCTCTGGCTCGCCGCCCGCGCCGAAGGCCTCGGCGTCGGCTGGGTCAGCTTCTTCGACGAGCGCGAGATGGTCCGCGAGCTCGGCCTGCCGGAGCACCTGGAGGTCGTCGCCTACCTGTGCGTCGGCTACGTGGACGAGTTCCCGGAGGAGCCCGAGCTGGCCCAGGCCGGCTGGTCCCAGCGCCGGCCGCTGGCCTGGGTCGTGCACGAGGAGACGTACGGCCGCCGGGCGCTGCCCGGCGAGGAGCCGCACGACCTGCTCTCGGAGACGGTCGCCAGCATCCGTCCGCTCGACGCGAAGGCGCTCGGCGAGGCGTGGGAGCGGCAGAAGCGCATGACCAAGCCCGCCGGGGCCCTCGGCATGCTCGAAATCATCTCGGCGCAGCTGTCGGGCCTCTCCCGGGTCTGCCCGCCGCCGATCCCCGAACCCGCCGCCGTCGCCATCTTCGCCGGTGACCACGGGGTGCACGCCCAGGGCGTCACACCGTGGCCGCAGGAGGTCACCACGCAGATGGTGGCCAACTTCCTGGGCGGCGGGGCGGTCTGCAACGCCTTCGCCAACCAGGTCGGTGCCGAGGTCTGCGTGATCGACGTGGGCGTGGCCGGGGACCTCCCCGCCACCCCGGGCCTGCTCCCGCGCAAGGTCCGCCCCGGCACGGCGGACCTGTCCGTGGGCCCCGCGATGACGCGCGAGGAAGCGGTCGCGGCGATCGAGGTGGGCATCGAAACGGCCCGTGATCTGATCGCTGCGGGCAACAAGGCCCTGCTCACCGGTGAGATGGGCATCGCGAACACCACGGTGTCCGCGGCGCTGATCTCCGTCTTCACCGGAGTGGACCCGGCGGAGGTCACCGGACGCGGCACGGGCATCAACGACGAGACCCACGCCCGCAAGGTCGAGGTCGTGCGCCGCGCTCTGGAGTTGCACCAGCCGGACCCGGCGGACCCGGTCGGCGTACTCGCCGCGATCGGCGGCCTGGAGCACGCGGCGATCGTCGGCCTCCTCCTCGGCGGGGCCTCGCTGCGCACCCCGGTGATCCTGGACGGCGTCAGCGCCGGAGCGGCCGCCCTGGTGGCCCGGGCCATCGCCCCCGAGTCCCTGTCGGCCTGCATCGCGGGCCACCGCAGCGCGGAACCGGGCCATGTCGCGGCGCTGAACAAGCTCGGCCTGCGCCCCCTCGTGGACCTGGACCTCCGCCTCGGCGAGGGCACGGGCGCCCTCCTGGCCCTCCCCCTGGTCCAGAGCGCGGCCCGCGCGATGCACGAGGTAGCCACCTTCGACTCGGCGGGAGTCACAGAAAAATAGCCCCCCGGCGCCGGGGACGGTGACTGCCCGGGCCGGGCAGCGCCGCCGCCTTCCGGGGGCTGAGCGGCGAGATCTTCCAGCCCCGCCGGCGTTTGAGGCGCAGGGCGCCGCGGCGGCTACCCCGGTGGTCGGGTCCCGCGCCTCCCCCCGGCCGGGCCGCCGCCTTCCGGGCCGGAGCCGAGAGATCTTCCAGCCTCGCCGGCGATTGAGGCGTCGGGACCGGGAGGTGGCCCCGGCGGCCGGGTCCCCTACGGGCAGTCGCCGCCCGGCACCTCCTCGCCCCGTCCGGGGAGCCGCCGCCTTCCGAGAGGCTGAGCGGCGAGATCTTCCAGCCCCACCGGCGTTTGAGGCGCGGGGACCGGGGCGGTGACCCCGGCGGGGAACCGCCGCCCCGCGCGGACCCGCGGCCCCCCGGGTCGTATCGTGGACCCGGACACGGAAACCGCACGTCAACCCAGCCGCTCCAGCGTCGCAGCGGCCCCCCTCGCCGCACCAGGAGCCGCAACCGCCATGGCCGACACCCCCGCCTACCCCGTAGGACTCCGCCTGGCCGGCCGCCGTGTCGTCGTGATCGGCGGAGGCCAGGTCGCCCAGCGCCGACTGCCCGCGCTCATCGCGGCCGGCGCCGACGTCCTGCTGATCTCTCCCTCCGCCACCCCCTCCGTGGACGCCATGGCGGAGACCGGCGAGATCCGCTGGGAGCGCCGCCGCTACCAGGACGGCGACCTGGCCGGAGCCTGGTACGCGCTGATCGCCACCCAGAACCGCGAGGACAACGAGCGTGCCTCGGCCGAGGCCGAGCGCGAGCGGGTCTGGTGCGTGCGCGCCGACGACGCCTCCGCCGCCACCGCCTGGACCCCCGCGACGGGCCGCAGCGAGGGCGTGACCGTCGCCGTGCTCACGGGCAACGATCCGCGCCGCTCCGCCGCCGTCCGTGACGCCATCGTGGAAGGCCTGCGCGAGGGAACCCTCACCGCGCCGGCCCACCGCCGCGCCCACACCCCCGGTGTCTCCCTCGTCGGCGGCGGCCCCGGCGACCCCGACCTGATCACCGTCCGCGGCCGTCGCCTCCTCGCCGAGGCCGATGTCGTCATCGCCGACCGGCTGGGCCCCCGCGACCTGCTGGACGAGCTGCCGCCGCACGTCGAGGTCATCGACGCCGCGAAGATCCCGTACGGCCGGTTCATGGCCCAGGAGGCCATCAACAACGCGCTGATCGAGCACGCCAAGGCCGGAAAGGCCGTGGTCCGGCTCAAGGGCGGGGACCCGTACGTCTTCGGCCGCGGCATGGAAGAGCTCCAGGCCCTCGCCGAGGCGGGCATCCCGTGCACGGTCGTCCCCGGCATCTCCAGCTCGATCTCCGTGCCCGGCGCCGTCGGCATCCCGGTCACCCACCGGGGCGTGGCCCACGAGTTCACCGTCGTCAGCGGTCACGTCGGCCCCGACGACCCGCGTTCGCTCGTGGACTGGGCCTCTCTCGCCAAGCTCACCGGAACTCTGGTGATCCTCATGGGCGTCGACAAGATCGGCTCGATCGCCGACGCCCTGGTCCGCCACGGCCGTTCGCCGGACACCCCGGTCGCCGTCGTCCAGGAGGGCACCACCGCCGCCCAGCGCCGCGTGGACGCCACGCTCGCCACGGTCGGCGAGACGGTCCGCGCGCACGAAGTCCGCCCGCCCGCGGTCATCGTCATCGGCGAGGTCGTCAGGGTCAACGCGGCACCCCGCACGACCGGCGTCTGAAACACCGGCGGCCGACAAGGCCGTTGGCACCCGTTGACACCCGTTGGCACCACACCCAGGACAAGGCAGTATCACCCCGTGGCCGATCTCATCACCGTCGAAGACCCGGACGACCCGCGCCTGCGCGACTACACGGGTCTGACCGACGTGGAGCTGCGGCGCCGCCGCGAGCCCGCGGAGGGGCTGTTCATCGCCGAGGGCGAGAAGGTCATCAGACGCGCCAAGGACGCCGGGTACGAGATGCGCTCGATGCTGCTCTCCGCGAAGTGGGTCGACGTCATGCGCGACGTCATCGAGGAACTCCCGGCGCCGGTCTACGCCGTGAGCCCGGAGCTCGCCGAGCGCGTCACCGGCTACCACGTGCACCGCGGCGCCCTCGCCTCCATGCAGCGCAAGCCGCTGCCGACGGCCGAGGAACTCCTCGCGTCCACGCGCCGCGTGGTCATCATGGAGGCGGTCAACGACCACACCAACATCGGCGCCATCTTCCGCAGCGCCGCCGCCCTCGGCATGGACGCGGTGCTGCTGTCGCCGGACTGCGCGGACCCGCTCTACCGCCGCTCGGTGAAAGTTTCCATGGGCGCGGTGTTCTCCGTCCCGTACGCCCGGCTGGACGCCTGGCCCAAGGGCCTGGACTCCGTCCGCGAGGCGGGCTTCAAGCTGCTCGCCCTGACCCCGCACCAGAAGGCCTCGCCGATCGACGTGGCGGCGCCGCACTCCCTGGAACGGGTCGCCCTGATGCTCGGAGCCGAGGGTGACGGCCTGTCGACGCAAGCACTGGTCGCGGCCGACGAGTGGGTACGGATCCCCATGGCGCACGGCGTCGACTCGCTGAACGTGGGCGCGGCCGCCGCGGTCGCCTTCTACGCGGTGGCGCAGAACCGCGAAGCCGGCTAGGGCCCGTCGCCCGGCCGTTCTCGCAGGCCCGCCGCGGACCGCGGCGCGCCTACAGCTTCTGGGCCGCCGCGATGCCCAGGGCCACGATCAGGGTCACCACGACGAAGACGATCAGCCGCTGCCGCATCAGCTTCGGGTCCGGCCGGGAGGGACGGCGGCCCGCGCCCGTCGTGCGCGGGGCCGGGCGGCCGCCCGAGCGGCCCGCCGTCGACCGGGACGACGAGGGGCCGCCCGGATTCCGCGCGGACGAGGGGCGCGATTGCGGGCCGCTCCGGGGCCGGGGCGTGCTGCCGCCCGTACGGCGCTCCGTACGCTGGCCCGCGTACAGGTCGGTCTGCTCGGCCCGGTCGGCCTGCCGCTCGGAGCGCTGCGCCGGCGGGCGGCCGTCCGAGAGGCCCTGGGCCTCGCGCGCCGCGATCTCCTTGAGCCGCATGGACAGCTGGAGCGTGCTCGGCCGGTCCTCGGGATCCTTGGCCAGGCAGGCCTCCACGAGGGGTGCGAGCGCGTCCGGGACCCCGTGGAGCTGGGCCTCCTCGTGCACGACGCGGTAGAGCATGACCTCGGAACTGCCGTGCCCGAAGGGCGAGTCGGCGGTCGCGGCGTACGCCAGGGTGGCGCCGAGGGCGAAGACGTCCGTGGCGGGGGTGACGGCGGCGCCGCGCACCTGCTCGGGCGCGAGGAAGCCGGGGGAGCCGACGGCCGTCCCCACATGGGTCAGCGTGCTGGCCCCGGTGGCCCAGGCGATCCCGAAGTCGATGATGCGGGGGCCCTTGGGGGACAGCAGGATGTTCGAGGGCTTGAGGTCCCGGTGGACGACGCCCGCTTCGTGCACGGCGACCAGCCCCTCGGAGAGCGCGGCGCCGATGGCGGCGATCTGCGAGGCCGTCAGGGGACCTTCCTCGGTCACCTTGTCGTGCAGGGAGGGGCCGGGGACGTACTGGGTGGCGAACCAGGGCCGCTCGGCCTCCAGGTCCGCCGCGACCAGCCGTGCCGTGCACCCGCCGCGGATCCGCCGGGCCGCGGACACCTCGCGGGCGAACCGCGAGCGGAACTCCTGGTCCTCGGCCAGATCCGGCCGGATGACCTTGAGCGCGACGCGCTGGCCGCGCCGGTCCGACCCCAGATAGACCACGCCCATACCGCCGGCGCCGAGGCGCCGGTGCAGTCTGAACGAGCCGACGACACGCGGGTCCTCGCGCCGGAGCCGCATCATCGCCATGTCCACCCCGCTGACCGGTCGTCCTGTTGACGTGCCACAGCTTACGGACCATCCGCCGCGCGCGCTCAGAGGCCGCGCCCTCGTCACGGGATTCGATCGTCTGTGCGCCACCGCCCACTTGAGGGTGTTTCAGTGGTATCGACCGATGGCCACGGCGCGGCAACTGCCAGTGTCAAGCGCCTTTGGCACCAAGGGGATTGGAGGGCGCAGGGGGGCGGCCGCCCGGCGTGACGCGCCCGCGCGACGACCCCAGCCGAATCGATCTTGCAGACAGGCTCGCCCGCGGACACGCGTCGACGGGGAGTGACGGAAGTGAGCGAAGTCACTACCCTCCGGTCATCCCCTCCGGGCAGACCCCGACGGCGGGGGAGCGGTCTCCACCCAGAGGAGTACACGTACGTGCCCTCCTCATCCTCCCGGAGGCCTGCCAATGGGTACGAAGGCATGAGGCCAGGCGCCTTGCGGCCGCCTAGTGTTGAGGACAAGCGGCGGGTGGTGCACTCGTCCCCCGAGGTCAGAAGCCCGCCGCTGCCAGACGACAGGGAGAGGGCCATGGCGGACTTCGCACGGCAGGGACGCAAGGCATTCGCGTTCAACGGCCATGAGTCCGGTACGCGACACCCGCTGGTGGCCGCGGCCATGGTCCTTCCCCTGGCCGCCGTCCTGCTCTTCCTCTTCGGAGGATTCGAGCAGGTGGCGGCGCAGGCGTCGTCCGTGGGCTCGATGCTGGGGCGCTGAGCGGCGCCCCAGGTCCGGGAGAGCGGCCCGGGCCGGGACATCGGCCTGTCGACCCCGTGGGGACGGGGGAGCGACGGACGGCAGGGAAGGGGTGCTGCCCGTACGACTGGAGAGTCGTACGGGCAGCACCCTTTTCTCATGCCGTCCTGGTGCCTTCTCCTGCTGCCTTGCCCCGGGGGGAACGCGGAAGCCCCGGCCGTCGAAACGGCCGGGGCTTGCGGGTGGTGCGCGATACTGGGATTGAACCAGTGACCTCTTCCGTGTCAGGGAAGCGCTCTCCCGCTGAGCTAATCGCGCGGGCTCCACGGCGCGACGGCCGCAGGTCTGGCAGGTACTGCGTGCGCGATACTGGGATTGAACCAGTGACCTCTTCCGTGTCAGGGAAGCGCTCTCCCGCTGAGCTAATCGCGCGGGGATCCTTGCGGACCAGTGGACGATACTGGGATTGAACCAGTGACCTCTTCCGTGTCAGGGAAGCGCTCTCCCGCTGAGCTAATCGTCCTTGGAGGTGGAGACGGGATTTGAACCCGTGTAGACGGCTTTGCAGGCCGTTGCCTCGCCTCTCGGCCACTCCACCATGGAGCCGTGGGGATTCTCGGGAAGATCCCCCACTTCGAGCGGACGACGAGACTCGAACTCGCGACATCCACCTTGGCAAGGTGGTGCTCTACCAACTGAGCTACGTCCGCAGGTCACCGTGCTCGCTCCGGGGTTTTGCCCCTTCGCTCCCTGGCGACGTGTTGAACTCTAGCGGATTCCCCGGCCAGCTCAAAAACACGTTTCCGCAGCGTGCTGCCGCTCGATCACCCTCGGTCACCTGCCCGTCACCTCACCGGCGGCCCGGCGTCACCGGCCATAGACTCGCAGCCGTGCACGACCTGCCTCCCCTGGCCCGCTTCGGCGGCCTGCTCGCGACCGACCTCCGAGACGTCACCAGTGATCCCGCCGCCCTTGACTCCACCGGTTTCTGGGCGGTGACCGCGGACTTCGAAGGGCGGCTCGTCTGCGCGCGCTTCGGGGACATACGCCCCGACCCCGTCCCGGCGCCCCTCCCCGGGGCCTGGCGGGGTCCCGGCGCCGACGCCTGGTCCTCCTCGCTCGACCGCGTCGCGTACACCGCCGGCGTACGCCGCATCCGCGAGCACATAGCGGCCGGCGAGGTCTACCAGGCCAATCTGTGCCGCGTGATGTCCGCGCCGCTGCCCGACCCGGACGGCGCGGATGTCGACGCGCTCACCGCACTGCTCGCGCGCGGCAATCCGGCGCCCTATGCAGGAACGATTCGGCTTCCCGCCCACGGCGTCGAGATCGCCACCGCCTCCCCCGAGCTGTACCTGCGCCGCTCCGGCGGGCAGGTCGAGTCCGGCCCCATCAAGGGCACCGGCCGCACCGCAGCCGACCTGCTGCCCAAGGACCACGCCGAGAACGTCATGATCGTGGACCTCGTACGCAACGACCTCGGCCGGGTCTGCGCCACCGGCTCCGTCACCGTCCCCGAGCTGTGCGCCGTCGAGGAGCACCCCGGCCTGGTCCACCTGGTCTCCACCGTCAGCGGAGAACTCGCCGAAGGCGCCGGCTGGCCCGAGCTGCTCGCCGCCACGTTCCCGCCCGGCTCCGTCACAGGCGCGCCCAAGTCCTCCGCCCTGCGGATCATCGAGGCCCTGGAGACCGCCCCCCGCGGCCCCTATTGCGGCGGCATCGGCTGGGTCGACGCCGACCGGGGCGCCGCCGAGCTGGCCGTCGGCATCCGCACCTTCTGGATCGACCGCGCGGCCCCCGGCGGCCCCCGCCTGCTCTTCGGCACCGGCGCCGGCATCACCTGGGGCTCCGACCCCGACCGCGAATGGGCCGAGACCGAACTGAAGGCCGCCCGCCTGCTGAGGGTAGCGTCGGGGGCCCACGAGGTGACCGGTACCCGTGGGACGACCGGAAGGACCGTACGGTGAGGATCTGGCTCGACGGAGCGCTGCGGGACGCGGACAGCGCGCGGGTATCCGTTTTCGACCACGGGCTGACCGTGGGCGACGGCGTCTTCGAGACGCTCAAAGTGGAGCGCGGCGAGCTTTTCGCGCCCACCCGCCACCTGGAGCGGCTGACCCGCTCGGCCCGGGGCCTCGGCCTGCCGGACCCCGACCTGGACGAGGTACGGGCGGCCTGCGCGGCCGTCCTCGCGGAGCGGGAGGTGGCGCTCGGGCGGCTGCGCATCACCTACACGGGGGGTGTCTCCCCGCTCGGCTCCGACCGCGGCGAGGCCGGACCGACCCTGATCGTCGCCGTCGGGGAGACCACCCGCCGCCCGGACACGACCGCCGTCGTCACCGTCCCCTGGGTCCGCAACGAGCGCAGCGCCGTGGCCGGCCTGAAGACGACCTCGTACGCCGAGAACGTCGTCGCGCTCGCCGCCGCCCACCGGGCCGGGGCCTCCGAGGCGCTCTTCGCCAACACCACCGGGCGGCTCTGCGAGGGCACCGGCTCGAACGTGTTCGTCGTCCTCGACGGGGAACTGCACACCCCGCCCGTGGCCTCCGGCTGCCTCGCGGGGATCACCCGGGCGCTCGTCGTCGCATGGTCGGGCGCCAAGGAGACCGACCTGCCCTTCGAGGCGCTGGAACGGGCCGAAGAGGTCTTCCTGACCTCCTCCCTGCGCGATGTGCAGGCCGTCCACCGGATCGACGGCCGGGAGCTCGCCGCCACCCCGGGCCCGGTCACCGCAGAGGCGATGCGGACCTTCGCCGCACGCGCCGCCGACGACCTGGACCCCTGAGCCCAGTACGGCGACGGGGGCTGTCGCGGGGGCCGCGGGGCGGGTAGAACTCGGTTGATGACCACAACCCTGCGGCCGTCCGGGCCGCTTCAGCAGAGCACCGGCGGGGCGCGCTCACGCCCGTACGAGATCCGGGTCAACAGCAGGCGCGTCGGCGCCCTGCTGATCGCCACCGACACCCCGTTCGGACCGACGGTCGGGGAGATCCGCGACCTCGCCGTGGACGAGCCCGACCGGCGGCGCGGCAGGGCCACCGTGGCCGCGCTCGCCGCCGAGGAGGTGCTGCGCGGCTGGGGCTGCCGCCGGGTCCGCGCCTCGGTACCGGCCGGTTCGGCGGGCGGCCTGCGCATGGCCGAGGCCCTCGGGTACACCGAATACAGCCGCAACATGGCCAAGGAGCTCCCGGCGGAGCCGCCCGCCCTCTCCGAGGGGGTGACCGGCCGTCCCATGACGGAGGCCGAGTACGAGGTCTGGTTCGCCGAGGCGCTCCGCGGCTACGCGCAGGACCTCGCCAGCCGCGGCATGCCGCAGGAGGCCGCGCACGCCAAGTCGGTGGCCGATCACGAAGCCAAGCTGCCCCGCGGCCTGGCCAGCCCCGGAACCACCCTCTGCGTCCTGGAGGCGGCCGGTACGCCCGTCGGGCACGTGTGGACCGCGCCGGGCGGGGAGGGCGCGTACGTCTTCGACGTCGGGGTGAAGCCCGGTCACCGCGGCCGGGGATACGGCCGCGCCCTGATGCTGCTGGCGGAGCGCACGGCCCTCGCCGAGGGGTACCGGGTGCTGGGACTCCAGGTCTTCGCGGGCAACACCCCGGCCTTGCGGCTCTACGAGTCCCTCGGCTACCGGACGACGAACCTCAACTACGCCAAGGACCTGCTCTAGGGCGTGTCTTTCGGATCTTGCCGGGCCCGCGCTGCCCGGCACCGCACCTCGCTGCGTTGTCGGGGCTTCCAGGTACGTCCAGTACGAGGCAAGCTCCTCCGCCTTGCGATGCACGGCGCCGGACAACGCGGGCTCGGCCGACACGATCCGAAAGACACGCCCTAGCCGCGGTCCTCGTCCTCGTCCTCTTCCCGGTCCCGGTACTCGGCGGAGGCCAGCAGGCGGTCGGCGATCTCCTCGATGCGGGCGCGCAGCCCTTCCTGGCTCTTGCCGCCGTCGAGGCGCTCGCCGCCGATCACGTACGTCGGCGTGCCCGTCACACCGATGGCCTTGCCCTCGGCCTGGTCGGCGTCGACGATCAGGATGTGCCGCCCGTCGATCAGGGCGGTGTCGAACTCCTCGACGTCGAGGCCGAGTTCCCGCGCCACGTCCAGCAGCACCGGCTCGCCCCGCTCGCCCAGCTCCGCGGCACGCGCGAGCACGGCCTCCGTGTACGGCCAGCCCTGCCCCTGCTCCACCGCCTCCTCGGCGGCCTGCGCCGCGGCGAAGGAGTGCTTGTGCTTCTCCAGCGGGAAGTGGCGCAGCCGGATGTCCAGCCGGCCGCCGTAGCGGGCGCGCAGGGCGCGCACGTCGTCCAGGGCGCTGTGGCAGTCCGGGCACTGCAGTTCGCACCAGACGTCGAGGATCACGGAATCGGTCATACGGACAGTCTCCCAGCACCGTGCGGCCCGCACTGACCGGGACCTGGGGAGTAGGCGGGACCCGGAGATCTCCCGGAGATCCGTGGCGGCGCGGCCCCGGACCTGGCCCGTACGGCGACGGCCGGTGCAGGATGGAGAGGGACAGACCGCCCAGCCATGGAGGACCGCATGCTTGCCGAGACCATATGCTCCGCGGTGTCCGCGGCGGGCCTGGGCATCGCCGCGCTGACCGCTTTCCGCAGGCGCTTCCTGACCGCCGCGCGCATCGCGGCGTACGCGCTGGTGCCGGTCGCCCTGGTGATGACGGGCCTGGTGCAGTGGGTGTCCGGAATCGTTTTCAACCCGACCGTCTGGGCCGGCTTCGGGCTCCTGGCGCTGGCCTGGCTGCTCCTCGTCACGACCCGCGCCGTCGAGCGCCGGCGGCTGCGGAGGGCGGGCGAGCCGCAGAGCCCCTCCAGGGCCGCCAAGGGCGCCCCGGCCCGCGAGGCCGTCGCCCCGACCTCTTCGACCCCGTCCCTCGGCGCCGGCGCCGGCGCCGGCCCACGGCCGGCCGCGTCCGGGAAGCCCGGGTCCGCGGCGGCCGACGAGGACTTCTCCGACATCGAGGCCATCCTCAAGAAGCACGGCATCTGAGCCGGTCCACGAGATCGGGGGAACCATCACCCGTACGGTGGCGTGTTGACGGTCCAACAGCGGCGCGCTGCGCGATCATCGCCCCGACATGCTCGACACCTCGCACCATGATCCGTCGGGTCCCGCGCCGGTCCCCGCTCCCGTCGCCGAGGAGCCGCGCGGGTGCCTCTTCGCGCTCTCCCAGCCACCCCTGATGATCTTCCTCGGCGTGATCGGCTCCCTCTTACTGCTTGCCGCCGTGCACGATCTCTTCGTGCTGTGACACGCCGGGTCCGTGCCCGGAGAGGCCGCCGGGCACGTCCGCCGAGCCCGCCGCTCCCGCGTCGGCTTCCTTGCGCCGGGCCCGGTACGCCGCCACGTGCAGCCGGTTCCCGCAGGTCCGGCTGTCGCAGTAGCGCCGCGAGCGGTTGCGGGAGAGGTCGACGAAGGCGCGCCGGCAGTCAGGTGCCTCGCAGCGGCGCAGCCGCTCCTCTTCGCCGGAGACCACGATGAAGGCCAGCGCCATGCCGCCGTCCGCCGCCAGGTGGTCGCCCACCGACGCCCCCGGAGCGAAGTAGTGCACGTGCCAGTCGTAGCCGTCGTGGTCGGTCAGCTGCGGGGTGGTGCCGGCGGTCGCGACCAGCTCGTTGATCAGCGTGGCCGCCGCCCGGGGGTTCGGCGCCGCGAACACCTGGGCGAACTTCGCCCGCACCGTCCGGACCCCGGCCAGGTCGCGGGCGCCGAGCTCACCGACGTCGCTGATCGCGTACTCGTGGACGAAGGCCCGCAGCGCGCCGATGTCCGCCAGCCCGTCGGGCTGGTCCGCCTCGGCCGCGGTGTTCACCAGCGCGACGACGACGTCGAGCGCGCGACGGGTGTCGTGGGGGATCTGCACGGGGTCTCCCTCAAGGGCCGGGCCTGCGACGACGGGCCGGTACCGCCGTTGGTGGCCGACTCTAGCGGGTCCCCCGGGGGGTGGCCCCGTGGATCAGGCGGGGCCCGCCGGACGCTCCGTGCGACGCCTCCACGCGCACCGGCGCCGTCCTCGCGGATGGCTTCCGCGAGAACAGCGCCGGCATGGACGTATGGGATTGTGCGGCCCGCACCGTCGCCCCGAGTCGGACGGTGTCGAGCGGCTGAGGGCCTGGCTCAGGATTCGGCCAGGATGTGGGAGAGCTCCTTGTCGAGGTCGAAGTGCCGGTGTTCGGTCCCGGGTGGGACCGCGGCGTCCGTCCGCTTGAGGAACGACTCAAGTGCTCGGGCGGGTGCTTCGAGCAGTGCTTCTCCCTCCGGGGAGCTCAGGGCGATGCAGACGACGCCCTGACCGTGGCTGCGGGACGGCCAGACGCGGACGTCGCCGGTACCGGTGGGCCGGTGGAGGCCCTCTGCGAGGAGGTCGCGGGCGAATACCCATTCGACCGTCTCCTCGGCGCCGGTGTGGAAGGTGGCGTGCACGGCGTAGGGATCGGCCGTGTCATACCGCAGGCCCGCGGGAACAGGCAGTGAGGACTCGCTCGACACAACGAGGCGCAGGTGCAGCTCGCAGCTGACCGTGGTGTTCATAAGCGCCAGGGCCTTTCGCTCAGTGTGCGCTCGGGGATTCGCACGTCGGCGAAATCGACATGCCACCTACGGTGCCGTTGTAAACCCCTCTGACCGTTTTGCGGACCTCTGGGTCCCTCGTACGGCGGATCCAAACCACCATTCACGTGTGCTGCGGCTCCGCTTCCGGCTCGGGTAGATTCGACCCCATGAATACGGGGAGTGACCGCGGGCCCGAGTCCGCAGCCGATGAGTCCACCGCAGCCGACGAGTCCACCAAGGAAGCCACAGCGCCGGCGGCGCACGTATCGAAAGCGCCCGAGTTCATCAAGTCCCGGCGGACCCTGCACCTCAGCTGGCAGGTCGGCGTCTTCGTCGTCGGGCTCGCCGTCATCGGCGCCGGCGTGGCGATGCTGGTGCTGCCCGGGCCGGGATGGGTCGCGATCTTCGCCGGCCTGGCGATCTGGGCCACGGAATTCGCGTGGGCCCACTTCGTGCTGCGCTGGACCAAGCGCAAGGTCACCGAGGCCGCGCAGAAGGCGCTCGACCCCAAGGTGCGCCGCCGCAACCTCATCCTGACCACCGTGGGTCTGGTCGTCGCGGCCGCGCTGATCGGCTTCTACCTCTGGAAGTACGGCCTCGTGCTGCCGTGGAACCTCAAGGACCAGTGACCGGCCGCGGAGGGGCCCGGGGGCTGGTCGAGGAGCACCGCTGACATGCGGTAACGTTTGCGGTGCGTCCGGGCGATTAGCTCAGTGGGAGAGCACTTCGTTCACACCGAAGGGGTCACTGGTTCGAACCCAGTATCGCCCACCCGGACCAAAGGCCCGGAGACTTCACCGTCTCCGGGCCTTCGGCGTTACCGGAGCCGGCCGAGCGCGTCCCGCAGGCGCCGGGCGTCGCGCAGCCGCTTCTCGTACGTCGCCCCCACCGCCAGCAGCAGCAGGCCCGCCAGCGCCGGCGGCAGCCAGCGCGGGAGCGCGCCCGCGACCTGTACCACGTACGGGGCCAGCTCGTGCAGTGCCACCGCTGCCAGCACGGCGCCGCCCAGCAGGAGCGGGGCCCGCAGCCGCCGGTTGGCGCCCGCCAGGGTCACCCCAAGCGCGGCCAGACCCAGCAGCAGCGGCCGCAGCCAATGCGCGTCGCCCCAGGCGGCCAGCAGGCTCGGCAGCAGGGTCGCCGCCAGGCCGGGGCCGTACGCCGTCCAGGACGAGGCCCGCTCGTCCCGGCGGCGCCGCAGCAGACCCACCGCGAGGGCGGGCACCGTCACCGGCAGGGTGTACGCCTCCGGCTCCGCGACCCCGGCCGAGGCGAGCCGCACCCAGCTCGCCGCCACGAACAGCGCCCCCGCCGCCCAGCCCAGCACGCGCCGGTCCGCACGCACCGCCGCCCCCGCGCAGACCACCCCGGCCAGCGACAGGACCAGCGCCAGCACGAGCGCGTCCCGGCAGGCCAGAGCCACCGCAAGCACCACGGCCGCCGCCGCCGCGCCCTCCGCGGGGACGCGGACGCCGCCCAGCCGGGGCCCCGCCGCGGCCACCGCCGCGGGGACGGCCAGCACCGGGAGCGCCCACCACACCACCGGCCACTGCGCGGCCGCGCCGGCCGCCACCAGCACACCGGTGGCGTAACCGACGGCGCCGACGGCCGCCCCGGAGCGGGCCCAGTGGAGCGCGCCCCTGTACGCCGCTGTCACCGCGCAGCCGACGCCCAGCAGGCCCCAGACGAGGAAGGTGGCCGCCCGGCCGTCCAGGGCGGCCACGGACACGTTGGCGGCCCCCAGCAGCGCGCACACCGCCGCCGCGATCGCGGCGCCGCCCGCCGCGGACCGCAGGGCGAGCGCCCCGGCGGCCGCCGTCACCGCCAGCTGCGCGGCGAACACCGCCGCCACCGGCAGGCCGAGCAGCAGCGGCGCCGTGAACAGACCCGACCAGGCCAGCACCACCGCCACCACGCCGGGCTCCGGCCGCGACAGCCCCCGGCCCAGCCAGTGGGCCGCGCCCGCCGTGATCAGCAGGATGACCACCGCCGCTGCCCCCGGCCCGTCGGCATCCGGCAGCGGGGTCGTCGCCGCCCACACCTCGGCCAGCACCCGTACGCGCCCCAGCAGCGCTGGCGCCGCCGCCGAGCAGGCCGCCACGGCTGCCAGGACGGCCACCACCGCTCCGGCCCGTGCCAGCCCGCGCCGGACCGCCGCCGGGAACGCGGCCGCCCGTACCGCCGCCAGCAGCGGCAGCGCGAGCAGCAGGTGGACCACCAGCACCCAGCCCGATTCCGCCCAGCTCGGCTGCGCCGTCGGACCGGTCAGCGCCGGCCGCGCCACACCGCCGAGCGCCGTCACCCAGGCGAGTCCGCCCGCCAGCGCGGCGGCCGAGGCGCGCGGCTCACGCCGGGCCACCGCCACACCGAGCGCCGCGCCCGCCAGCAGCAGCGCCGCCGGTGCCAGGGCCCGCGCGGCCGAAGCCGCCGCCCACACCTCGGCCACCCCGGTCAGCAGCGCCCCCGCGCCCAGCAGCGCCCCGGGCACGGCGGCCATCCGCACCCGCAGGGCGAGGGCCGCGTCGAGCGCGGCCGTGGCGAGCAGCGCCCAGCCGAGGTCCAAGGGGCCCGCCTGCGCGGCGAGCGCCGCCAGCGGCAGCGGCAACTGCGCCGCCAGGACCGCCGCGGGGACCGGGAGGGCCAGCTTCGGCAGCCCCAGCCCGTACCCGGCCCACACCACGGCCAGCACCGCGGCGGCCCCCGCCACATAGCCGAGACCGTCCGCGTCCGGCATGCCCGTCACCCGCAGGGCGTACGCGTCCAGCACCGTCAGCAGCAGCCCCACCGCCGCCACCGACTCCGCCGTCGACCTCAGCCCGCGGCGCAGCAGCGCCGCGGGCGCGGCCAGCGCCGCCGCCGTCACCACGGCCAGCACCACCGAGCGCCCGGCGATCCCGAGGGACCCCCAACTCACCAGCGTGAAGGCCAGCGCGGCCACCGCCAGCAGCACCGCGCCAAGCACGAGCAGTACGTTCTGCGCGCTCGGCGCCGAGGCGTCCTTCACCGGCCGGGGAGGCACCCCGGCGGCGGCCCGGCCGGCGGCAAGCGCCCCGGGCTGGTGCAGCGCGCGCAGCAGCCAGTCGCGGCGGGACAGCAAGTACAGCCGCCGGGAGTCGAGTTGAGCCAGTTCGCGGTCGATGAGCGCCAGCTCCTCGGCCGGCGGCAGGGTCGTGTTCATAGTGCGGAGTGTGGCGGCCGTCACGCCATCAGGCATGGGCGCGCGTACTCAGATCCGCGCTGAGTACGCACGGAATGCGGGAACCGGGCGTGCCCGCGGCCGCCCCGGGCAGACTGGCTCCATGGACCGCAGCCCCTGGGACCGATGGAGCCGCTACCGCTTCCGCAGCGTGTGGGACCTCGACGCCCCGCCGTCGGCCGTGTACGCCGTCCTGGAACAGGGCGAGGAGTACCCGCGCTGGTGGCCCCAGATCCGCCGGACCGAACCGGCCGGCGACCGCGCCGGCGGAGCGGTCGTCCGCTCCGTGCTGCCGTACGCGCTGCGCGTCACCGCCACCGAGCTCCTGCGCGACCCCCGGCGGGGCGTACTCGAAATGGCCCTCCACGGAGACCTCGACGGCTGGGCGCGGTGGACCGTACGGCCCCGCGGTGGAGCGGACGGCCGGCGGACCCGTGTGCTGTACGAGCAGGAGGTGGAGGTGCGCCGGCCGCTGATGCGGTTGCTCTCGCTGCCCGGGCGGCCGGTGTTCCGGCTCAACCACAGTCTGATGATGCGGGCCGGGCGACGGGGCCTCGCGGCGCATCTGGCGGCCGGCCCGAGGGCGGTTTGAACCAGCCCCGGGCCTTCTGTATTGTTCAGTGCGTTCCCGGGCGATTAGCTCAGCGGGAGAGCACTTCGTTCACACCGAAGGGGTCACTGGTTCGATCCCAGTATCGCCCACCGGGACAGGCCGGTCCGTCTGATGACGGACCGGCCTTCCGCATGTGGGGGCGGAGCACCGGGCGCCCGGTGTCCTACGCCGCCGTCGACAGGTCGGGCCGCAGCGGCCAGTGCGGATCCACCGGCTCCGGCGTCCCCTGGCGCGCGAACCACGCCTGCAAACCCCGCGCCTGCGCCGCGTGCCACACCTGCTGGAGCGTGTGCAGTTCGGCCGGTGTCAGCCGCTCCAGCCGCCCCGCGAACCGGCGCCCCACGGCCCGCACCAGCTCCAGCGAGGCCAGCGCGTCCGCCCCCGCGTCGTGCGCGGCCTCCAGCTCGATCCCGTAGTGCGCGCACAGGTCGGTCAGCGTCCGGCGCCCCTTGCGGTAGCGGTCCAAGTGCTTGTCCAGCACCCGCGGATCCAGCACCGTCAGCGGCCGGTTGTCCAGATAGCGCGCCAGCGAAGACGCTCGGTGCCGGCGCAACTCCCGGTCCAGCAGCGTCAGATCGAACGGAGCGTTCATCACCACCACCGGCCGGCCCGCCACCTGCTGCTCGCCGAGCGCCCGGGCTATCTCCTCCACCACCGGCGCCGGCCAGCGGCCGTGGTGCTGGAGGTGCTCATCGGTGAGACCGTGCACCTCCGTGGCACCCGGGGGGACCGGAATGCCTGGATTGACCAGCCAGCGGGTGGAGCGGACACGGCCGCCCGCGCACTCCTGCACGACGAGCGCGGCGGATACGATCCGGTCCTGCTCGACGTCCACCCCGGTCGTCTCGGTGTCGAATGCGGCCAGCGGGCCCTCGTACCAGCGTGTCATGGCGAACTCCTCGTCCCCGGCGGACAGATGGGGCCGCACCCGGAACACGCGGCCCCTGCCCGAATCGGTGATACCCGGGCCGTTTGCCCCGTACGCCGTTTGCGGGATCCCCGGTACGGAGACAACTTCCGCAGGGGCCCGCACACATGACCGGTCATCAACCGCCCATACCGTGACGGCGCGTCATCCCCTGACACCCACTCACCCACCCACCCACGGCAGAGCCCGGAAGGCATGGGGAGCCGGCCATGGCGCTCGCGCAGCCCGAACCGGGCGGGGTGCTGGCGGGGCAGATCGATCCGCGGACCGGTACGCCGGACGGTGAGCGGACCGGACCGCTGC
The DNA here is from genome assembly GCF_053591375.1 of Streptomyces sp. NPDC003034. Taxonomy (NCBI): domain Bacteria; kingdom Bacillati; phylum Actinomycetota; class Actinomycetes; order Kitasatosporales; family Streptomycetaceae; genus Streptomyces; species Streptomyces sp. NPDC003034. The sequence goes on along the minus strand of NZ_JBSFTS010000022.1, from coordinate 49,149 downwards.
GCGGCGCACTCGCCACCACCGCCTGCATGGAGACCCTTCAAGTGGGATACCTGCACGCCGTCGCCGCCGCGGCCGGCTGCTCGCTCTCCCAGCCCTTCCCGGACAACGGCATCGACTGGCACGTCAGCCACGGGGCGCCCGAGCACCTCGTGGACGACGAGGTCACCGTCAAGGTGCAGTTGAAGGCCACCTACCAGATACCGCCCGTACCGGCCGGACCCACCTTCGCCTTCACCCTCGACAACGAGCACCTCGTCAAACTGGCCCGCACCCCGGTCGCCGTCCACAAGATCCTCGTCGTCATGCTCGTCCCGCGCGAGCGCGACGACTGGCTGGCCGCCGGGCACGACCGGCTCGATCTGCGGCACTGCTGCTACTGGACCAACCTCGCCGGACATCCCGTGACCGGCCGGCGCCGGACCACCGTACGGATCCCCACCACGCGGATCTTCGACGACCGGGCGCTGTGCGAGATCATGACCCGGGTCGGGTCGGGAGGGACACCCTGATGCACTGGCACTCACCGAATCTCGAACCGCTGCCGTCCCCGGAGCAGGGGGAGCGCGGGGGGTCCGCGCCATCCGCCCGGTACGGGGAAGGCGGCGAACGGGGGGCGTACGGGAACGGCGTGAGCGCACAGGATCCGCATGCCGTCACCCCCGATCCCGCGCAGGTCGACCCGCTCGTGCTGGGCGCGCTGCTGCGCCGGCACGGCTGGCTGCGCCGGGGCGGGCCGCCCGGCCGGTACGGGCGCTGGACACCGCCCGCCACCCACCCTGGGGGCAGCGGCGGCACCAGCCTCCTCGTCCCCGAGTCCCGGGCCTTCCCCGACTGCGCGGACCTGCTGGAGGAGGCGCTGACCGCCCTCTCGCGCAGCGCACTCCCCTCGGCGCGGGAGGTGCTCTACGGCCTGAGCGTGCCCAGCGACGAGATCCGCTGGGACCGGGCGATCCCCGAGGGGCCGTACGGGCTCCGGGGCGAGGCCGCGTGGACGGTGCAGGAGCAGCTGCGCTCGGCGGCCAGGCAGCTCCTGCTGGCCGGGGCGCTGGCGGACCGGGCCCGGGCCGGGTACTACGGCGCCCGCTACCGCGCACAGGCCGAAGGCTCCCTCGACGGGGTCCTGGTCGGCCCGTCACCCGGCGGCCGGCGGCTCACCGCGTACGTCCCCGTCGGCGGGGGACGGGGCACCGTGACCCGGCTCCACCACGCACTGCACGCCGCCCGGGAAGCCGTGGACTACCGGCGGGCCACCGGCGGCATGGAGGCCTTCGACGCCGCGGTGCGGGCCGGGGTCAGCCGGGAGCTCGCCGACGCACTGATCGCGCTGGTCCGGGGCTCCGAGGGGGCCCGCGTCTCGCTCGCCTGGGCGCCGGCGGCGGGGGTCCCGGCGGGGTGCGCGGCCCGGCCGGAGCCGGTGGAGTTCTCCCCCGGGGACCTGCCGGTGCTCCGCGAGGCGGCGGCCCGCTACACCCGGGCCGAGCCGGCCGTCCCGGTCCGGATCGTGGGCGCGGTGGTACGGATGCGCCGCTCGGCCCCGGGGAGCGGGGGCAGGGTCCGGCTGCGGGTGCTCGCGGGGGCGGAGGTCCCGTACGTCCGCGCCGCGCTGGACGAGGAGGCGTACCGGGTGGCGGGCCACGCGCACCTGGTGGGACTGCCGATCCGGCTCACCGGCCGGCTCCAGCGGCGCGGCGGCTTCCGGCGCTTGACGGATGCCGCGGAGGTGACGCCGGTGCCGCTGGACGAGGTCGAGCGCGACCGCCTGATGAAGTCCCTGGAGGACGCCTTCGATCCCGCGGACATGCTGCCGTCGGACGACTGACCGCGGGGCACGGCTCGCCGGACCGCCGCGCCTCAAACGCCGGCGGGGCCGGAGTCGTCCGGCGGGGCCGCAAGGGCCGGGCCGGTACGGAAGGAGGCCATCCGCAGGCCCGGGGCCGGGGAGAAGTCCGCGCCGCGGAGGAAACCAAGGCGTTCGTACAGGCTCACCGCGGGCGCGTTGGCGGCGCCGGTCGTGACCTCGACAGTGCGGCCGGGGAAGCACTCGGTCAGCGCATGGCGCACCAGCAGGGACGCGATGCCCCGGCGGAACCAGCTGGGGTCCACGCAGAGCCGGTCGATGCTGACGACGCCGTCCGCCGCTTCCTCCTCCGCCTCCTCCCAGGCGAGGAAGCCCGCGATCTCCCCGTCCTCGGCGACGGCCCCGAGCCAGCTCAACGGCCGCGCCCGCATCCGCGCGAGGCTCTCGCGGAGCGCGGGAATGCCGTCGAAGCCGATCAGCTCGGCCTCCACCGCGTACGCGGACCGCCCGATCCGGTGCACGGCGCTCGCGGTGGCGTCGTCGGTCAGGTCCAGCGGACGGACGTGCGTGCTCGGCATGCGGCCCAGGTTAGCGACGGCGACGCCACCGGCCGGGCTTCGGGGTGGGGCGGGGACACTCCGGGGCGTCCCCGCAGGCCGAGCGAACCCACCGCCGGGCGACGGGCCGGTTCGGCTCAGGGTTCGCGAGCCGAGGAGACGCCCCGGAGGGGCTCCGCCCCACGGGTCGCCTGCTCCCGCGCACCCGGGCGGGCACAGCCGCACCCCGGCCGGGCACAGCCGCGCCAGGTCCCCGGCCGGGCCGCGGGACGCGGACCGGGCGGGCCCGCGTCGTAACCGTTTAGCGGCGCGGCCACTCCGCTCGGTACGATTCAGGCGCGCAGTGTTCGCTCGCGCACCCCCTCAGTCAGGAGAGACCGGTGTCAGACGTCCGTGTGATCATCCAACGCGATTCCGAGCGGGACGAGCGCGTGGTGGCCACGGGCACTACGGCGGCCGAGCTGTTCGCCGGTGAGCGCACCGTCATCGCCGCGCGCGTCGCGGGCGAGCTCAAGGACCTCAGCTACGAGGTGCGGGACGGCGAGAGCGTCGAGCCGGTGGAGATCTCCTCCGAGGACGGCCTGAACATCCTGCGCCACTCCACCGCGCACGTCATGGCGCAGGCCGTGCAGGAGCTCTTCCCCGAGGCCAAGCTGGGCATCGGCCCGCCGGTCCAGAACGGCTTCTACTACGACTTCGACGTCGCCAAGCCCTTCACCCCCGAGGACCTCAAGGTCATCGAGAAGAAGATGCAGGAGATCCAGAAGAGGGGCCAGCGCTTCTCCCGTCGCGTGGTCACCGACGAGGCGGCCCGCGAGGAGCTCGCGGACGAGCCGTACAAGTTGGAGCTCATCGGCATCAAGGGCGCCGCGTCCACCGACGACGGGGCGAACGTCGAGGTGGGCGCCGGCGAGCTGACCATCTACGACAACCTGGACGCGAAGACCGGCGAGCCGTGCTGGAAGGACCTCTGCCGAGGCCCCCACCTGCCGACCACCCGCAACATCCCGGCGTTCAAGCTCATGCGCAACGCGGCCGCCTACTGGCGCGGCAGCGAGAAGAATCCGATGCTCCAGCGCATCTACGGCACAGCCTGGCCGTCGAAGGAGGAGCTGAAGGCCCACCTCGACTTCCTCGCCGAGGCCGAGAAGCGCGACCACCGCAAGCTCGGCAGCGAGCTGGACCTCTTCTCCATCCCGGACGAGATCGGCTCCGGCCTCGCCGTCTTCCACCCGCGCGGCGGCATCATCCGCCGGACCATGGAGGACTACTCGCGCCGCCGGCACGAGGAGGAGGGCTACGAGTTCGTCTACTCCCCGCACGCCACCAAGGGCGCCCTCTTCGAGAAGAGCGGCCACCTGGACTGGTACGCGGAGGGCATGTACCCCCCCATGCAGCTCGACGGTGGTACCGACTACTACCTCAAGCCCATGAACTGCCCGATGCACAACCTGATCTTCGACGCACGCGGCCGCAGCTACCGCGAACTCCCCTTGAGGTTGTTCGAGTTCGGCACGGTCTACCGCTACGAGAAGTCGGGCGTCGTGCACGGCCTGACCCGCGCCCGCGGCTTCACCCAGGACGACGCGCACATCTACTGCACCCGTGAGCAGATGGCGGAGGAGCTCGACCGCACCCTCACCTTCGTGCTGAACCTGCTGCGCGACTACGGTCTGACCGACTTCTACCTGGAGCTGTCGACCAAGGACCCGGAGAAGTTCGTCGGGTCGGACGAGGTCTGGGAAGAGGCCACCGCGGTCCTCCAGCAGGTCGCCGAGAAGCAGGGCCTGCCGCTGACCCCCGACCCGGGCGGCGCGGCCTTCTACGGTCCGAAGATCTCGGTGCAGGCGCGGGACGCCATCGGCCGTACCTGGCAGATGTCGACCGTGCAGCTCGACTTCAACCTGCCGGAGCGCTTCGACCTGGAGTACACCGCCGCGGACGGTTCGCGCCAGCGGCCGGTCATGATCCACCGCGCGCTGTTCGGTTCGATCGAGCGGTTCTTCGCCGTGCTGCTGGAGCACTACGCGGGCGCCATGCCGCCGTGGCTGGCCCCCGTCCAGGCGGTCGGCATCCCGATCGGCGACGGGCACGTGGAGTACCTCCAGGAGTTCGCCGCCGAGGCGAAGAAGAAGGGCCTGCGGGTCGAGGTGGACGCCTCCTCCGACCGGATGCAGAAGAAGATCAGGACCCAGCAGAAGCTCAAGGTCCCGTTCATGATCATCGTCGGCGACGAGGACATGGCCGCGGGCACGGTCTCGTTCCGCTACCGCGACGGTTCGCAGGAGAACGGCGTTCCCCGTGACGAGGCGCTGGCCAAGCTGGCCAAGGTCGTCGCGGACCGCGTCCAGGTCTGACCGGGGCGCGGCCGCTGCGGTCAGGCGGCACCGGAGCGGCTCCGTGCCGTTCCACGGCAGGTCCCTACGGCCGGGCCCCCGGAAGGTGATCACTTTCCGGGGGCCTTCCTCGTCCGCGCAGGCAAGGTCATATGCTTGCCGCCATGACGACTGAGCCGGAGCAGCAGATCGGTGTGGGCACGCAGGACGCGTTCCAGCGTCTGTGGACGCCCCACCGGATGGCCTACATCCAGGGGGAGAACAAGCCGACCGGTCCGGAGGCCGGCGACGGCTGCCCCTTCTGCGGGATTCCGGAGATGTCGGACGAGGACGGGCTCGTCGTGGCCCGGGGCCGGCACGTGTACGCGGTGCTGAATCTGTACCCGTACAACGGCGGCCACCTCATGGTGGTCCCCTACCGGCACGTCGCCGACTACACCGAGCTCGACGCCGCGGAGACCGCCGAGCTCGCGGACCTGACCAAGCGCGCCATGTTCGCGCTGCGCAAGGCGTCGGGCGCGCACGGGTTCAACATCGGGATGAACCAGGGCGCGGCCGCCGGGGCCGGCATCGCCGCCCATCTGCACCAGCACGTCGTACCCCGCTGGGGCGGGGACACGAACTTCATGCCCATCGTCGGGCACACCCGCATCCTGCCCCAACTCCTCGCGGACACGCGGCAGATGCTCGCCGACGCCTGGCCGGTCGACTGATCAGGCGTCGTACACGTCCGCCTTGCGCGGCGCCGGTTCCTGGATGACGCCGCTCATGATCGAGGAGCGGTTGGTGAAGCGCTCGGTGTCGACGCCGTTCTCCTCCAGGACCCTGAAGGTGGCGGCGTGCACCGCCCGCAGGACCGGCGTCACGGTGCGCAGCGCGTCATCGGCCATGAACCGGTGGCGCCACATCGGGCCCGCCCAGACGTGCCGGACGCCGAAGGGCTCCGGCAGGACCAGCTTGCCGCCGAGGTGGTCCAGGAGCGGCGGGTACCAGGTCAGGGGGGCCCGGACGGCGAGGCGTACGACCTCCTTGGCGTCCACCAGCGGCAGCTTGCGCTCAACGGTCTCCCAGAAGCGGATGCTCTTGGGCACCTCCACCACCGGCTGCACGGGTTTCGTCGTGAACAGCCCGTGTACGGGTCCCAGGGCGTGCGCGGTGACGTCGACGCGCAGGGTCTTGTAGAGCACCGTGACGGTGACCAGCATGCTGATGACGAGCTGGCCGTCCCAGAGCGGGTACTGGATGCCCAGGTAGTGCCGGTTCCCGGCGCTGAACTGCTGCTCGTTGCAGATCCGGGTGATCTCGTGCGGCTTGATCAGGAAGGTGTCGATGTTCTCGCCGGTGGGGCGGGCCACCTCGGCGGCTCCTTCGCCGACCGGGGTGACGATCCAGTGCTGGATGGCGGCGGGCGGGAAACCACCGGTGTGCAGGGGGCCGCGTTCCAGCTTGCGGAGCTCCGCGTCGACCGCCCGTATGACGTCCCAGCTGCGGAAGGGGTGGATGTCGGCGCCCTCGGTCCGCGGCGTGAGCTCCTCGGCCATCTGCCAGCTGCCCCAGCGGGTGCCCATGCCGAGTATGCCCTTGGGGCCGGCGTAGAAGACGGAGTTGCTGCGGTTCTCCGCGGTGAGTTTGGCGAGCTGGTGGCGCAGGTCCTCGCGGGCCTTCTCGTCGGGGTTGCCGGGCACGGCCTCCGGGATCTTGGCCGGGACGCCGCCGCCGGAGAGCAGCCCGTCCCAGCGGGAGCGCAGGTCGGCGGCGGTGGCCTCGCACAGCCGGCGGGCGAGGAGCCAGCCCAGGGCCGGGGCGACGATCATGGCGCGCAGGTACAGGCCCAGGAATCCGGTGAAGGGCAGCCGGAACATCAGGACCGCGATCACGAGGGCGACGCCGACCAGGAGCGCGGTGCCGATCCAGGAACCGCGAGCGCCCCTCTTGTCGGAGGACAGGCTCTGGCGGAGCTGGAACAGGCCCAGCCACAGCAGGAGTCCGGGCAGGAACAGCACGCCGCACACCAGCATGATCAGGCGGAGCTTGCGGTCGCGCTCCTTGCGGATGCGGGAGGCGGACAGGCAGTGTTCGACGACGGTCTGGGGGTCGGCGCCGAAGGACTGGATGAGCGGTTTGCGGGCGGCTGCCAGTGTCCGGACCTCGACGGCGCGGCAGAAGGCCTCGCCGAGGTTGGCTCGGAAGAGCGAGATCTTCGGGGGCTTCACCGTGGCGGGGTGGTGCTCGCTGGTGGCCTTCAGCAGGGCGTCCAGGTCGGTGTCCCGCCCGGCGTCGCGGTACGCGGCGGAGGCGAGGGCGTTGGTCGCCGCGGTCTGCCCCCCGCCGCCCTGGAGAGGAATCTGCGCCCCGGGCCTGAAGTCGAATCCGTCATCCGCCACCGCTGCCCCCATCGCTGTGCGTCGTGCGTTCGTGCTCTTGTACGCCGATGAGCCTATCGGCGCGCTACGCCCCGTGGTCATGGGACAGGGAAATGCCGCCCACCGCAACCGCGTTGGGTGGGCGGCGTGCGTAGGCCTGTCGTCAAAGTCCCTCCTGGCCCGGCTACTTTGGCGACAGGACCCGGGCCTACGTCAATCAGCTTCCCTTCTCGGACTGTTCTCGCACCTTGGCCGCGATCTGGGGCGGCATGGGCTCGTGGCGGACGTAGGCCCGGGCGAAACGGCCCGTTCCGTGGGAGACGGAGCGCAGCTCGACGGCGTAGCGGCCGAGTTCGATCTCGGGGATCTCGGCGCGCACCCGGGTGCGCCCGGGGGCGGCCTGTTCGGTGCCGACGACGCGGCCGCGGCGGCCGGCGAGATCGTTCATCACGGGACCCACGTACTCGTCGGGGACGACGACGGCGAGTTCGGCGACGGGTTCGAGGAGGTCGATGCGGGCGTCCGAGGCGGCTTCGCGCAGGGCGAGGGCGCCGGCTGTCTGGAAGGCGGCGTCGGAGGAGTCCACCGAGTGCGCCTTCCCGTCGAGGAGGGTGACGCGGACGTCGACCAGCGGGTAGCCGGCGGCGACTCCGCGGGCGGCCTGGGCGCGTACGCCCTTCTCGACGGACGGGATGAACTGGCGGGGCACGGCGCCCCCGACGACCTTGTCGACGAACTCGATGCCGCTGCCGGGCGCCAGCGGTTCGACCTCGATCTCGCAGATGGCGAACTGGCCGTGGCCGCCGGACTGTTTGACGTGGCGGCCGCGGCCGGCGGCCTTGGTGCCGAAGGTCTCGCGCAGGCTGACCCGGTGCGGTACCGGGTCGACCTGGACGCCGTAGCGGGTGCGCAGGCGTTCCAGGGCCACGTCCTGGTGGGCCTCGCCGAGGCACCACAGGACGAGCTGGCGGGTGTGCTGGTTCTGCTCCAGCCGCATGGTGGGGTCCTCGGCAACGAGCCGGGCCAGGCCCTGGGAGAGCTTGTCCTCGTCGGCCTTGCTGTGGGCCTCGATGGCGAGGGGCAGCAGCGGCTCCGGCATGCTCCAGGGCTCCATGAGGAGCGGATCCTCCTTGGCGGAGAGGGTGTCGCCGGTCTCGGCGCGGCTGAGTCTGGCCACGCAGGCCAGGTCACCGGCGATGCACCGGTCGAGGGTGCGCTGCTGTTTGCCGAAGGGGGCGGTGAGGGCGCCGATCCGTTCGTCCACGTCGTGGTCCTCGTGGCCCCGGTCCGCGAGCCCGTGGCCGGACACGTGAACGGTCTCCTCGGGGCGCAGGCTGCCGGAGAAGACGCGGACGAGGGAGACGCGGCCCACGTACGGGTCGGAGGACGTCTTGACGACCTCCGCGACGAGCGGGCCGTCCGGATCGCAGGTGACGGCGGGGCGCGGGGAGCCGTCGGGCGCGGTGACGGGGACGGGGGCCCGCTCCAGGGGGGTGGGGAAGCCGCCGGTGATCAGTTCGAGGAGTTCCAGGGTGCCCAGGCCCTGGCGGGCGCCCTCCGCGGCGGGGGCGGCCATCAGTACGGGGTGGAAGGTGCCGCGGGCGACGGCGCGCTCCAGGTCGTCGACAAGGGTCTTCATGTCGATGTCCTCGCCGCCGAGGTAGCGGTCCATGAGCCCCTCGTCCTCGCTCTCGGCGATGATGCCCTCGATGAGGCGGGAGCGGGCGTCGGCGATGAGGGTGAGCTCGGCGGGGTCCGGGTCGCGCTCGGTGCGCTGCCCCGAGGTGTACTCGTAGACGCGCTGGGAGAGCAGGCCCAGGAGGCCGGTGACGGGGGAGTGCCCGTCGGGCCCGGCGGGCCCGTACAGGGGCACGTAGAGCGGGATCACGGCGTCGGGGTCGTCGGCGCCGAAGATCTCGCCGCAGACTTCTGTCATCTGAGCGTAGTCGGCGCGGGCGGCCTCCAGGTGCGTGACGACGATGGCGCGGGGCATGCCGACGGCCTCGCACTCGTCCCAGACCATGCGGGTGGCTCCGTCGATGCCGTCGGAGGCCGAGACGACGAAGAGAGCCGCGTCCGCGGCGCGCAGACCGGCTCTGAGTTCTCCGACGAAGTCGGCGTATCCGGGGGTGTCCAACAGGTTGATCTTGATGCCGTCCCAGGCGACGGGGACGAGCGAGAGCTGGACGGAGCGCTGGCGCCGGTGCTCGATCTCGTCGTAGTCGGAGAGGGTGGCGCCGTCCTCGACCCGGCCGGCCCGGTTGACCGCTCCGGCGGTCAGGGCCAGGGCTTCGACCAGCGTGGTCTTGCCGGAACCGCTGTGGCCGACCAGCACGACGTTCCGTACGGAGGACGGTCGGTCGGCCGTCAGTGCCCTGCCGGCGGCCCCGGCTTGGTGTGATGTGGCTCCCATGATGCTCGTGCCTCCCGGTGGTGGAGGTTTCCTTGGAAGCGGGAAACGGGGTTCTTCGAGCTTTGCACCGGTGTCACACCACGTCCATACGTCGGACCGGGGGCCGCCCCGGCGGCGGCCAGGACCGGCCCGCGGGGCGCAGAACGTCCCACGCGGCACCGAACCGGTGGGTGCGCGGCGCCCGGGACGCGGCGCGCTGGCTACGATGGGCCAGCCGGTGGCCGTGGTGGCCGTGCGGCCCAGCGACCCTCCGGGAAGGCCATGCTGAACAAGTACGCGCGTGCATTCTTCACGCGTGTTCTCACGCCATTCGCCGCTTTTCTGCTCCGGCGGGGGGTGAGCCCGGACGCCGTCACCCTGATCGGCACGGCCGGAGTGGTCGCGGGAGCGCTGGTCTTCTTCCCCCGGGGAGAGTTCTTCTGGGGCACGATCACCATCACCCTGTTCGTCTTCTCGGACCTCGTGGACGGGAACATGGCCCGCCAGGCCGGCGTCTCCAGCCGGTGGGGGGCCTTCCTCGACTCCACGCTCGACCGGGTGGCCGACGCGGCGATCTTCGGCGGCCTCGCGCTCTGGTACGCGGGCTCCGGGAACGACAACGCGCTGTGCGCGGTCGCGATCTTCTGCCTGGCCAGCGGCCAGGTGGTCTCGTACACGAAGGCGCGCGGCGAGTCGATCGGGCTTCCGGTCGCCGTCAACGGGCTCGTCGAACGGGCCGAGCGGCTGGTGATCTCGCTGGTCGCGGCCGGTCTGTCCGGGCTGGAGACCTTCGGGGTGCCGTCCTGGATCGGGGTGCTGCTGCCCGTCGCGCTGTGGATCGTGGCGGCGGGCTCGCTGGTCACGCTGATCCAGCGGGTGGTCACCGTACGCCGTGAGGCCGCCGAGGCCGACGCGGCCGCCGCCGAGGGAGGCGCGGCCTGATGGGCGCCGCACGGGACAAGCTGGTCGACGGTCTGTACGGGCTCGGCTGGGCCGGGGTGAAGAAGCTGCCCGAGCCGGCCGCGGTGGCCCTCGGGCGCCGGATCGCGGACTTCGCGTGGAAGCGCCGCGGCAAGAGCGTGCTGCGGCTGGAGTCGAATCTGGCCCGGGTGGTGCCCGACGCCGGGCCGCAGCGGCTGCGCGAGCTGTCGCGGGCGGGCATGCGCTCGTACATGCGGTACTGGATGGAATCCTTCCGCCTGCCGGCCATGGACCCGGAGCGGTTCGGCACGGACGTCGAGATGAAGGACGAGCACATCCTGCGCGAGGCGCTCGCCTCCGGGCGGGGCGTCGTCGTCGCCCTGCCGCACCTGGCGAACTGGGACCTCGGCGGGGCCTGGGCCACCGGCCACATCGGCGTCCCGTTCACCACGGTCGCCGAGCGGCTCAAGCCCGAGAGCCTCTACGACCGCTTCGTGGCCTACCGCGAGAGCCTGGGCATGGAGGTGCTGCCGCACACCGGCGGCGCCGCCTTCGGGACCCTCGCCCGCCGGCTCCGCTCCGGCGGCCTGGTCTGCCTGGTCGCGGACCGGGACCTGTCGGCCTCCGGCGTCGAGGTGGACTTCTTCGGCGCCACCGCGCGCATGCCGGCGGGGCCGGCGCTGCTGGCGCAGCACACGGGCGCGGTGCTGCTCCCGGCGACCCTGTACTACGGGGCCACGCCCAAGTTGTACGGCCGGATCCACCCCGAGGTGCCGGTGCCCGGGACCGGGACGCGGACCGAGAAGACCTCCGCCATGACGCAGGCGATGGCCGACGTCTTCGCGCAGGGCATCGCGGAGCACCCGGAGGACTGGCACATGCTGCAGCGGCTGTGGCTGGACGACCTGGAGGAGCGCCCGTAGTGAAGATCGGCATCGTGTGCCCGTACTCGTGGGACGTCCCGGGCGGCGTCCAGTTCCACATCAGGGACCTGGCGGAACACCTGATCCGCCTCGGCCACCAGGTGTCGGTCCTGGCCCCGGCGGACGACGAGACCCCGCTGCCGCCGTACGTGGTCTCGGCGGGACGGGCGGTGCCGGTGCCCTACAACGGGTCGGTGGCCCGGCTGAACTTCGGCTTCCTGTCGGCGGCCCGCGTACGGCGCTGGCTGCACGACGGCACCTTCGACGTGATCCACATCCACGAGCCGGCCTCGCCCTCGCTGGGGCTGCTGTCCTGCTGGGCGGCGCAGGGTCCCATCGTGGCCACGTTCCACACCTCGAACCCGCGTTCGCGGGCGATGATCGCGGCGTACCCGATCCTCCAGCCGGCGCTGGAGAAGATCAGCGCGCGGATCGCGGTCAGCGAGTACGCCCGGCGCACGCTGGTCGAGCACCTGGGCGGGGACGCGGTGGTGATCCCGAACGGCGTCGACGTGGACTTCTTCGCCTCCGCCGAACCGAAGGCCGAGTGGGCCGGCCAGACCCTGGGCTTCATCGGCCGCATCGACGAACCGCGCAAGGGCCTGCCCGTGCTGATGGCGGCCTTCCCGAAGATCGTGGAGGCCTGCCCGGGCGTACGGCTGCTGGTCGCCGGCCGCGGTGACGAGCAGGAGGCGGTGGCCTCGCTGCCCGCGGAGCTCCGCCCGCGGGTCGAGTTCCTCGGCATGGTCTCCGACGAGGACAAGGCGCGGCTGCTGCGCAGCGTCGACGTGTACGTAGCTCCGAACACCGGCGGCGAGAGCTTCGGCATCATCCTCGTCGAGGCCCTGTCGGCGGGCGCGGCGGTCCTGGCCTCCGACCTGGACGCCTTCGCGCAGGTCCTGGACCAGGGCAGCGCGGGCGAGCTCTTCACGAACGAGGACGCCGACGCCCTGGCGTCGGGCGCCATCGCCCTGCTGCGCGACCCGGCCCGCCGCAAGGCCCTGAGCACCCGCGGCTCGGCCCACGTCCGCCGCTTCGACTGGTCCACGGTCGGAGCGGACATCCTGGCGGTCTACGAAACGGTGACGGACGGCGCCGCGGCGGTGGCCGCCGACGAGCGCGTCCCGCTCCGCACCCGCCTGGGCTTCTCCCGGGACTCCTCGGCCTGAGGCGGCTCACCCCGCGCCGGTGGCCACCCGGCCGGCGCGGGGCGCCGTACGCGGTGATCCGGCCGCAGCGGAGGAGGCCCCCGGGGGCCGGGGCGCGCAGGGGGTGCGTCCCAGCGGGTAGTGTCGCCGCCCGTGATCGAAACCCTTGTCTGGATCGCCCTGGCTCTCGGTGTCATCGGGGTCTACCTCAGCTGGACCGCCGGCCGGCTCGACCGGCTGCACGCGCGGATCGACGCCGCGCGCGCCGCCCTGGACGCGCAGCTGGTGCGGCGGGCGTCCGTGGTGCTGGAGGTGGCCACCTCGGGGGTGCTCGACCCCGCGTCGTCCCTGGTGCTGTACGAGGCCGCGCACGCCGCCCGGCAGGCCGAGGAGGAGCAGCGGGAGGTCGCCGAGAGCGAGCTGAGCCAGGCCCTGCGGGCCGTCTTCGCCGACGCCCACCCGGTCGAGGTGCTCAAGGCAGCCCCGGGCGGGGCGGAGGCCACCGAGGACCTGGCGGCGGCGGTGCGCCGGGTGCCCATGGCGCGGCGCTTCCACAATGACTCCGTACGGGCCGCCCGCGCCCTGCGCGAGCACCGCAAGGTGCGCTGGTTCCGGCTGGCGGGGCACGCGCCCTTCCCGCTCGCCTTCGAGATGGACGACGAGCCGCCGGTGGATCTTGCCGATCGGCCCGTCTGAGGCCGCCGGGGGACTCGTACGCACCACACCGGCGCGGCCGGGGAGCCACCCGCTCCATATTGGCCCTTGCAGTGGACTGGTCGGCGGGGGTTTCCTCTGTCGGGTACCACCTGCACGACCCGGTACCACCGAGTACCCGTCTTCCTTTCGAGTGAGGTCAATCCGTGAGCACGCTTTCCTCCACCCCGCAGTCCGAGTCCTCGGCGATCGGCACCTCGCGCGTCAAGCGCGGCATGGCCGAGCAGCTCAAGGGCGGCGTGATCATGGACGTGGTCAACGCCGAGCAGGCGAAGATCGCCGAAGACGCCGGCGCCGTGGCCGTCATGGCCCTGGAGCGGGTCCCGGCCGACATCCGCAAGGACGGCGGGGTCGCCCGCATGTCCGACCCCAACATGATCGAAGAGATCATCGAGGCCGTCTCGATCCCCGTCATGGCCAAGTCCCGCATCGGGCACTTCGTCGAGGCCCAGGTCCTGCAGTCCCTCGGCGTCGACTACATCGACGAGTCCGAGGTCCTGACCCCGGCCGACGAGGTCAACCACTCCGACAAGTGGGCGTTCACCACCCCCTTCGTCTGCGGCGCCACCAACCTGGGTGAGGCCCTGCGCCGCATCGCCGAGGGCGCGGCCATGATCCGCTCCAAGGGCGAGGCCGGCACCGGCAACGTCGTGGAGGCCGTCCGCCACCTGCGCCAGATCAAGAACGAGATCGCCCGCCTGCGCGGCTACGACAACAACGAGCTGTTCGCCGCCGCCAAGGAGCTGCGCGCGCCGTACGAGCTGGTCAAGGAGGTCGCCGAGCTCGGCAAGCTCCCGGTCGTGCTGTTCTCCGCCGGTGGCGTCGCCACCCCGGCCGACGCCGCGCTGATGCGCCAGCTCGGTGCCGAGGGCGTCTTCGTCGGCTCCGGCATCTTCAAGTCGGGCGACCCGGCCAAGCGCGCCGCCGCCATCGTGAAGGCCACCACCTTCTACGACGACCCGAAGATCATCGCGGACGCCTCCCGCAACCTGGGCGAGGCCATGGTCGGCATCAACTGCGACACCCTGCCCGAGTCCGAGCGCTACGCCAACCGCGGCTGGTAGCCCGTCATGACCAACACCCCCGGCACCCCTGTCATCGGGGTCCTGGCCCTGCAGGGCGACGTACGGGAGCACCTGATCGCCCTGGCCGCGGCGGACGCCGTGGCCAGGCCGGTCCGGCGTCCCGAGGAGCTCGCCGGGGTCGACGCCCTGGTGGTCCCCGGCGGCGAGTCCACGACGATGTCGAAGCTCGCCGTGCTGTTCGGCATGCTGGAGCCGCTGCGCGAGCGCGTACGGGCCGGCATGCCGGTGTACGGCACCTGCGCCGGCATGATCATGCTCGCCGACAAGCTGCTCGAAGGCCGTGAGGACCAGGAGACGCTGGGCGGCATCGACATGATCGTCCGCCGCAACGCCTTCGGCCGCCAGAACGAGTCCTTCGAGGCGAAGATCGACTTCGCGGGCATAGCGGGCGGCCCGGTCGAGGGCGTCTTCATCCGGGCCCCGTGGGTCGAGTCCGTCGGCGCGGGCGCCGAGGTGCTCGCCACGTACGACGGCCACACGGTCGCCGTGCGGCAGGGCAACGTCCTGGCCACCTCGTTCCACCCCGAACTGACCGGCGACGACCGCGTTCACGCGTACTTCGTCGACATGGTGCGCGCGGGGCTGTAATCAGGTCCCGGTAGGATCGGTGGCGAACACTGTTGGTGACGCGAAGGAGACAGGCGGATGTCCGGCCACTCTAAATGGGCTACGACGAAGCACAAGAAGGCCGTGATCGATGCCAAGCGCGGCAAGCTCTTCGCGAAGCTGATCAAGAACATCGAGGTCGCGGCCCGTACCGGTGGCGCCGACCTGGACGGCAACCCGACGCTGTTCGACGCCGTTCAGAAGGCCAAGAAGCAGTCCGTCCCGAACAAGAACATCGACTCCGCGCTCAAGCGCGGAGCGGGTCTTGAGGCCGGTGGCGCCGACTACGAGACCATCATGTACGAGGGCTACGGCCCGAACGGCGTCGCGGTACTCATCGAGTGCCTCACCGACAACCGCAACCGCGCCGCGTCCGACGTGCGGGTCGCCATGACCCGCAACGGCGGCTCCATGGCCGACCCGGGCTCGGTCTCCTACCTGTTCAACCGCAAGGGCGTCATCGTGCTGCCCAAGGGCGAGCTGTCCGAGGACGACGTCCTCGACGCCGTGCTGGAGGCCGGTGCGGAAGAGGTCAACGACCTGGGTGACAGCTTCGAGATCCTCAGCGAGGCCACGGACCTGGTGGCGGTCCGCACGGCCCTCCAGGAGGCCGGCATCGACTACGACTCGGCCGACTCCAACTTCGTCCCGACCATGCAGGTGGAGCTGGACGAAGAGGGCGCGCGCAAGATCTTCAAGCTGATCGACGCCCTGGAGGACAGCGACGACGTGCAGAACGTCTTCGCCAACTTCGACGTGTCGGACGAGGTCATGGAGAAGGTCGACGCCTGAGCGGGCGCCACGGCCGTCACGGCCGCGACGGCTTTCACGGCGGGCCGACGGGACACACCCCGTCGGCCCGCCGTCGCTTTGTGCGCGATGTCAGTGGTGCCGGATAGCCTGACGGCGTCATAGGGGTGTTCGCCTGTTCGGACGCGGCCGCCGACCGGCCGCTGGCCTGGCGGCGGTCCGGCGACGGCCGGGAGACGGCCGCGGCGTTCAGCCCGGTCCGCGAGGGCGGCGCCGGTTCCGGCGCGAAGGGGGTGGGTGGGCGTGCGCGTTCTCGGTGTGGACCCGGGGCTGACGCGGTGCGGTGTCGGCGTGGTCGAGGGAGTCGCCGGCCGTCCCCTGACCATGCTCGCGGTGGGGGTCGTACGGACGCCCGCCGATGCCGAGCTGGGCCGCCGGCTCGTCGCCGTCGAGCAGGGCATCGAGGAATGGCTGGACCGCCACCGGCCCGAAGTCGTCGCCGTGGAGCGGGTCTTCAGCCAGCACAATGTCAGCACCGTGATGGGCACCGCCCAGGCCAGCGCCGTCGCCATGCTCTGCGCGGCACGCCGCGGCATACCGGTCGCCCTGCACACCCCGAGCGAGGTCAAGGCCGCCGTCACCGGCAGCGGCCGGGCCGACAAGGCACAGGTCGGGGCCATGGTCACCCGGCTGCTGCGGCTGTCCGAGCCGCCCCGGCCCGCCGACGCCGCCGACGCCCTCGCCCTCGCCATCTGCCACATCTGGCGGGCCCCCGCCCAGAACCGCCTCCAGCAGGCGGTCGCCCTGCACGCCTCGAAAGGCCGTACCCGATGATCGCCTTCGTCAGCGGCCCGGTCGCCGCGCTCGCCCCCACCCTCGCCGTCATCGAGGTCGGGGGAGTGGGCATGGCCGTCCAGTGCACGCCGGCCACCATCGCGAGCCTGCGGACCGGCGAGCAGGCGAAGCTCGCGACCTCGCTCGTCGTCCGGGAGGACTCCCTGACCCTCTACGGCTTCGCCGACGACGACGAGCGGCAGGTCTTCGAGCTGCTGCAGACCGCGAGCGGGGTCGGGCCGAGGCTCGCGCAGGCCATGCTGGGCGTGCACCGGCCGGACGCGCTGCGGCTGGCGGTGTCCACGGGCGACGAGAAGGCGCTGATGGCGGTGCCGGGCATCGGCAAGAAGGGCGCCCAGAAGCTGCTGCTGGAGCTGAAGGGGAAGCTGGGGGCTCCGCTGGGCGCCGGCGGGCTGGTGGGGGCCCAGCGGGCCGTGACGACCGGCCCCGCGCCGTGGACCGAGCAGCTCCAGGCCGCGCTGATCGGGCTCGGCTACGCGTCCCGGGAGGCCGATGAGGCCGTTTCGGCGGTCACCCCGCAGGCCGAGGCGGCCATCGCCGCCGGGGGCTCGGCGCCCGTACCGCAGCTGCTGAGGGCGGCCCTCCAGACCCTGAACCGGTCCCGGTGACCCCGCGCCAGCTCGCCGGCTGCCGGGACATGGCCCGGAACCCCGCACCGGACTGCTCGCCGGCCGCGCCGGCCGGCAGCCCGCCGCCTGCGGCGGCGGGGGCGGGGGCGGGGGCGGGGGCGAGAGATCACCGTACGAACCGAGAAGGCAGACTGACACCGTGAACTGGGACGACGAGAGCACCGCCGAGGACGAGGCCCGCATCGTCGCCGCCGCGGCGGACGGGGAGGACACAGCCGTCGAGGCGGCGCTGCGGCCCAAGGACCTCGGGGAGTTCGTCGGTCAGGAAAAGGTCCGCCAGCAGCTGGACCTCGTCCTCAAGGCGGCCCGCCAGCGGGGGGCCACCGCCGACCACGTCCTGCTGTCCGGTGCGCCCGGCCTCGGCAAGACCACCCTGTCGATGATCATCGCGGCCGAGATGGGCGCGCCGATCCGCATCACCTCCGGCCCCGCCATCCAGCACGCCGGTGACCTCGCGGCCGTCCTCTCCTCCCTCCAGGAGGGGGAGGTCCTCTTCCTCGACGAGATCCACCGCATGTCCCGGCCCGCCGAGGAGATGCTGTACATGGCCATGGAGGACTTCCGCGTCGACGTGATCGTCGGCAAGGGCCCCGGGGCCACCGCGATCCCCCTGGAGCTGCCACCCTTCACCCTGGTCGGGGCCACCACCCGGGCCGGACTGCTGCCACCGCCCCTGCGTGACCGCTTCGGCTTCACCGGGCACATGGAGTTCTACGCCCCCGAGGAGCTGGAGCGGGTCCTGCACCGCTCCGCCCGCCTCCTCGACGTGGAGATCGACACCGCCGGAGCCGCCGAGATCGCCGGGCGTTCGCGCGGCACCCCGCGCATCGCCAACCGGCTGCTGCGCCGCGTGCGCGACTACGCCCAGGTCAAGGTGGACGGCGTGATCAACCGCGAGGTGGCCCGTACCGCGCTCCAGGTCTACGAGGTGGACGCACGCGGGCTCGACCGGCTGGACCGGGCCGTACTGGAGGCGCTGCTCAAGCTGTTCGGCGGCGGGCCGGTCGGGCTGTCGACCCTGGCCGTGGCCGTCGGCGAGGAGCGGGAGACCGTGGAAGAGGTCGCGGAGCCGTTCCTGGTCCGTGAGGGACTGCTCGCGCGTACCCCGAGGGGGCGGGTGGCCACGCCCGCCGCATGGGCCCACCTGGGGCTCGTACCGCCGCGGTCCGGCGGGAGTGGATCAAGCGGACAAGCGGGCCTCTTCCGAGCCTGACGGCGCGGAGGTTCGCGCCCTCAGGAACCGCGGTGCCATGCTGGGCGTTGTTCCATCGGTGCGGACTCGCCTAGACTCCGCCGATGCCGACCCTTCAGGTTGGTATGCCCACCCCCCGTAGAAGAAGGCCGTCTCCCAATACGGTCGTGCGAAGGATCTCCGTCCCGTGAATCTCGTGACACTCCTCCCGTTCATCGTGCTCATCGGGGCGATGTTCCTGATGACCCGTTCCGCGAAGAAGAAGCAGCAGGCGGCCGCGCAGATGCGCGACCAGATGACGCCCGGTACGGGCGTCCGCACCATCGGCGGCATGTACGCCACGGTGAAGGAGATCGGCGATGACACCGTCACCCTTGAGGTGGCCCCCGGCGTCCACGCGGTCTACGCGAAGAACTCCATCGGCGCGGTGCTGGAGGACGCGGAGTACAACCGCATCGTCCACGGCATCAGCGACGAGCCCGCCGACGAGACCCCGGTCGTCCCGGACGACGCGTCCTCGCTGATCGAGGCCCCGAAGACGGACCTCGCCAAGGACTCCGACACGGACGCGGCGCCCAAGCTCGACCTCGGCAAGAAGGACGAGCCCGAGGCCGGCAAGTCCGACGGCAAGACCGACGGCAAGACCGACGGCGAGGCCGGCGCGAAGTAGCGCGCGGCCGGGGGCCGCGAAGGCGCCCACCGGCGGCCGCCGCGGTCCCCGTCAGTGACACTTCTGCGGGGGGCAGGGGTCCCCACCACACATTCGTGGCCGTCCGCGCGCTGACCCGGCGCGGGACGGTTGGACAGGGAGAAACGACAAGGTGGCAGCACCGAAGAAGGGCCGGCGGCCCACGGGGGCTCAGGGGAGGCCGGGGCGTGCCCTGGCGGTCATCCTGATCGCGATGGTGGCGCTCACCGCGGGGATGTTCCTCTCCAAGCAGACGACTCCCCGGCTGGGCATCGACCTCGCCGGCGGTACGAGCATCACGCTCAAGGCCAAGAGCGAGCCCGGCAAGCCGGACGCGATCAACGAGACCAACATGAACACGGCGGTCGGCATCATCGAGCGCCGCGTCAACGGTCTCGGCGTGTCGGAGGCCGAGGTCCAGACGCAGGGCCGCGACCACATCATCGTGAACATCCCCAAGGGGACGAACGAGCAGCAGGCCCGCGAGCAGGTCGGTACCACCGCCCAGCTGTACTTCCGCCCGGTCATCGCCTTCGCGGACGGCGCCCCCGTCGCCCCCGAGGGCAGCCAGAGCCCGAGCCCCTCGGCGAGCGGCTCCGGCGCACCGAAGGCCGAGGACGGCAACAAGTCCAGTCCGTCGGCCACCCCGTCGTCCAGCGCCACTTCCCAGGGCCGTGCGCTCAGTGAGGCCCTCAAGGCCCCGAACGCCCCCACTCCCTCGCCCTCGGCGAGCGAGTCGAAGAAGGCAGACGACAACAAGGCTCCGGCCCCTTCCCCGACGCCGTCGGGCGACGAGGCCGCCGCCGCGGACCTGCAGGCGAAGTTCGCCGCGCTGGACTGCAACGACGAGGCGCAGCGCGCCGCCGCCGGCAAGGGCGCCAAGCCCGAGGAGCCGATGATCGCCTGCGGCAAGCGCGGCGACACCTGGGGCAAGTGGGTCCTGGGCCCGGCCCAGGTCAACGGCCAGGACGTGAAGGAAGCCAAGGGAGTCATCGACCCCCAGCGCGGCATCTGGATCGTCACGATGCAGTTCACCGACAAGGGCGCCGACAAGTTCGCCAAGATCACCGGTGAGCTGGCCACCAAGCAGATGCCGCAGAACCAGTTCGCCATCGTGCTCGACGGCGAGGTCATCTCCGACCCGTCCGTGAGCCAGGCGCTGACCGGCGGCAACGCCGAGATCACCGGCGGCTTCACCCAGCAGTCCGCCCAGGACCTGGGCAACATGCTCTCCTACGGCGCCCTGCCGCTCTCCTTCAGCGAGGACAGCGTCACCACCGTCACCGCCGCGCTCGGCGGCGAGCAGCTGAAGGCCGGCCTGATCGCCGGCGCCATCGGCCTGATCCTCGTGGTCATCTACCTGCTGGTGTACTACCGCGGACTGGCGTTCATCGCCATCGTCAGCCTCCTGGTGTCCGCGATCCTCACCTACACGATCATGGCCCTGCTCGGAAAGGGCATCGGCTTCGCGCTGAACCTGCCCGCCGTGTGCGGTGCGATCGTGGCCATCGGTATCACCGCGGACTCCTTCATCGTGTACTTCGAACGCATCCGCGACGAGATCCGCGAGGGCCGCACCCTGCGTCCGGCCGTCGAGCGCGCCTGGCCGCGCGCCCGGCGCACCATCATGGTCTCCGACTTCGTGTCGTTCCTGGCGGCCGCGGTGCTGTTCATCGTCACGGTCGGCAAGGTGCAGGGCTTCGCCTTCACGCTGGGTCTGACTACCCTGCTCGACGTGGTCGTGGTGTTCCTCTTCACCAAGCCCGTCATGACGCTGTTCGCGCGTACGAAGTTCTTCTCCAGCGGCCACCCCTGGTCCGGGCTGGACCCGAAGCGGCTCGGCGCCAAGCCGCCGCTGCGCCGGGCCCGTCGTACCGGCGCCGTCCCCGCCCCCGTCGACGTAAAGGAGGCGTGAGAGATGTCGAAGCTGGGAGATCTCGGCGCCAAGCTGTACCGCGGTGAGGTCGGCTACGACTTCGTCGGCAAGCGCTTCGTCTGGTACGGCGTTTCCATCCTGATCACCATCACGGCGATCGTCGCCCTGGCCGTCCAGGGCCTCAACATGGGCATCGAGTTCAAGGGCGGTGCCGTCTTCACCACCCCGAAGACGGCCGTCTCCGTCGCCAAGGTGACGGAGCGCGCGGAGGAGGCCTCCGGCCACGACGCGATCGTCCAGGAGCTCGGCACCGGCGGCATGCGGATCCAGATCTCCGGCCTGGACACCGACTCCGCGACCGGCGTGAAGAAGCAGCTCGCCACCGACCTCAAGGTCACCGAGGCCGACATCAACGCGGACCTGGTCGGCCCCAGCTGGGGATCCCAGATCGCGAACAAGGCCTGGACGGGCCTGGGCATCTTCATGATCCTCGTGGTGATCTACCTCGCCATCGCCTTCGAGTGGCGGATGGCCGTCGCCGCGCTGATCGCGCTGATCCATGACCTCACCATCACCGTCGGCATCTACTCGCTCGTCGGCTTCGAGGTCACTCCGGGTACGGTCATCGGCCTGCTGACCATCCTCGGCTACTCCCTCTACGACACCGTCGTCGTCTTCGACGGTCTGAAGGAGGGCTCGAAGGACATCGCCAAGCAGACCCGCTACACGTACGCCGAGATCGCCAACCGCAGCATCAACGGCACCCTGGTCCGCTCGATCAACACCACGGTCGTGGCGCTGCTCCCGGTCGGGGCCCTGCTGTTCATCGGCGGCGGCTTCCTGGGCGCGGGCATGCTGAACGACATCTCGCTGTCGCTGTTCGTCGGCCTCGCGGCCGGTGCGTACTCCTCGATCTTCATCGCGACCCCGCTGGTCGTGGACCTCAAGGAGCGCGAGCCGGCGATGAAGGCGCTGAAGAAGCGGGTGCTCGCGAAGCGGGCGGCCGCGGCGGCGAAGGGCGGATCCGGGGAAGAGGGCTACGAGTCCTCCTCCGACGGCGACGACGAACCGCAGGCACTGGCGCAGGGCCGGGCAGGGCGGCGCCGGTGACCACCCTCCCGTCCGACGTGCACGAGCTGCTGCTCGGCCGGATCAAGGACGTACCGGACTATCCGAAGCCGGGCGTGATGTTCAAGGACATCACGCCGCTGCTGGCCGACCCCAAGGCCTTCGCCGCGCTGACCGACGCGCTGGTGGAGCTGGCCGGGCGGTACGGCGCCACGAAGATCGTCGGACTGGAGGCCCGCGGGTTCATCCTGGCGGCTCCCGTGGCCGTCCGGGCCGGCATCGGCTTCGTACCGGTGCGCAAGGCGGGCAAGCTGCCGGGGGCGACCCTCGGACAGGTCTACGACCTGGAGTACGGCACCGCCGAGATCGAGGTCCACGCCGAGGACCTGAAGGCGGGTGACCGGGTCATGGTCATCGACGACGTACTGGCGACCGGCGGCACGGCGGAGGCCTCGCTCCAGCTGATCCGGCGCGCCGGAGCGGAGGTCGCGGGAGTGGCGGTCCTGATGGAGCTGTCGTTCCTGCCGGGGCGCCTGCGGCTGGCCGGTGCGCTGGCGGGGGCTCCGTTGGACGCCCTGATCGTGGTCTGACGTTCCGCTCCGAAGCGGCGGGTACCGGGTCTCCCGGTGCCCGCCGCTTCCGCGTGCGCCGCCCGCCCGGCCGCCGCATCGGGCGCCTCCGCGGGCCGCGCGCCATGGACGGGGCCACGGGGAACGGCGCGCGGGAACCCTCGCTACCATGGGTTATCCGGACCTGACCGGGGCACCGGATCCTCCCCCGGACTCCGTCCGGGGGACCCCCAGAGGAGCGCTCTTGCCAGACGAGGTCCAGCCCATCTCCGCCGCGCAGCCCGACCCGAAGGCCGAGCACGCCGAGCAGGCCGCGGCGCCCGCCGCCACGCCCCCGCCGGCTCCGCCGGTCAAGCCCGCGCCGGCGAAGTCGGCCGGGTCCTCGAACCGCGTACGGGCCCGTCTCGCGCGCCTCGGCGGCCAGCGCACCAACGCGTACAACCCGGTGCTTGAGCCCCTGCTCCGCATAGTCCGCAGCAACGACCCGAAGATCGAGACGGCGACCCTGCGCCAGCTCGAACAGGCCTACCAGGTCGCCGAGCGCTGGCACCGCGGTCAGAAGCGCAAGAGCGGCGACCCGTACATCACCCACCCGCTCGCGGTGACCACCATCCTCGCCGAGCTCGGCATGGACCCGGCCACGCTCATGGCCGGTCTGCTGCACGACACCGTCGAGGACACCGAGTACGGGCTGGAGGACCTGCGCCGCGACTTCGGCGACGCGGTGGCCCTGCTCGTCGACGGCGTCACCAAGCTCGACCGGGTCAAGTTCGGCGAGGCCGCGCAGGCCGAGACCGTACGCAAGATGGTCGTGGCCATGGCCAAGGACCCGCGCGTCCTGGTCATCAAGCTCGCCGACCGGCTGCACAACATGCGCACCATGCGCTACCTCAAGCGGGAGAAGCAGGAGAAGAAGGCCCGCGAGACGCTGGAGATCTATGCCCCGCTGGCGCACCGGCTGGGCATGAACACCATCAAGTGGGAACTCGAAGACCTCGCCTTCGCGATCCTCTATCCGAAGATGTACGACGAGATCGTGCGCCTGGTGGCCGAGAGGGCGCCCAAGCGCGACGAGTACCTCGCGGTCGTCACCGACGAGGTCCAGGCGGACCTGCGGGCCGCCCGGATCAAGGCCACCGTCACCGGCCGGCCCAAGCACTACTACAGCGTCTACCAGAAGATGATCGTCCGCGGCCGCGACTTCGCGGAGATCTACGACCTGGTGGGCATCCGCGTCCTCGTCGACACCGTCCGCGACTGCTACGCGGCCCTCGGCACGGTGCACGCGCGATGGAATCCGGTCCCCGGCCGGTTCAAGGACTACATCGCGATGCCCAAGTTCAACATGTACCAGTCGCTGCACACCACGGTCATCGGACCCAGCGGCAAGCCGGTCGAGCTGCAGATCCGCACCTTCGACATGCACCGCCGCGCCGAGTACGGCATCGCGGCGCACTGGAAGTACAAGCAGCAGACCGTCGCCGGCACCTCCAAGGTCCGCACCGACGTCCCGCAGGCCGCCAAGGGCACCGCCGGCCAGGACACGGTCAACGACATGGCCTGGCTGCGCCAGCTGCTCGACTGGCAGAAGGAGACCGAGGACCCCGGCGAGTTCCTGGACTCCCTGCGCTTCGACCTCTCGCGCAACGAGGTCTTCGTCTTCACGCCGAAGGGCGACGTGATAGCGCTGCCCGCGGGCGCCACGCCCGTGGACTTCGCGTACGCGGTGCACACCGAGGTCGGCCACCGGACGATAGGGGCCAGGGTCAACGGCCGCCTCGTCCCGCTGGAGTCCACGCTCGACAACGGCGACCTGGTGGAGGTCTTCACCTCCAAGGCCGAGGGCGCCGGCCCGTCCCGCGACTGGCTGGGCTTCGTCAAGTCCCCCCGGGCCCGCAACAAGATCCGCGCGTGGTTCTCCAAGGAGCGCCGCGACGAGGCCATCGAACACGGCAAGGACGCCATCGCGCGGGCCATGCGCAAGCAGAACCTGCCCATCCAGCGCATCCTGACCGGCGACTCCCTCGTCACCCTCGCCCACGAGATGCGCTACCCCGACATCTCCTCGCTGTACGCGGCGATCGGCGAGGGCCACGTGGCCGCGCAGGGCGTCGTACAGAAGCTGGTGCAGGCCCTCGGCGGCGAGGACGCGGCCAACGAGGACATCGAGGAGAGCATCCCCGCCGCGCGCGGGCGCAAGCGGCGCACCAACGCCGACCCGGGCGTGGTCGTCAAGGGCGTCGACGACGTGTGGGTCAAGCTGGCCCGCTGCTGCACCCCGGTGCCGGGCGACCCGATCATCGGGTTCGTCACGCGGGGCAGCGGCGTATCGGTCCACCGCGCGGACTGCGTCAACGTCGACTCGCTGTCCCAGCAGCCCGAGCGGATGCTGGCCGTCGAGTGGGCGCCCACCCAGTCCTCGGTCTTCCTCGTCGCGATCCAGGTCGAGGCACTGGACCGGTCGCGGCTGCTGTCCGACGTCACCCGGGTCCTGTCGGACCAGCACGTGAACATCCTCTCGGCGGCCGTGCAGACCTCCCGCGACCGGGTGGCCACCTCGCGGTTCACCTTCGAGATGGGCGACCCGAAGCACCTGGGGCACGTCCTGAAGGCGGTGCGCGGCGTGGAGGGCGTCTACGACGTCTACCGCGTGACCTCGGCCAAGCGCCCGTAGGCACGTCAACAAGAAAGGCGGCCCCGGTACGCATCGCGCGTACCGGGGCCGCCCTTTTCGTGAAGGCCGCCTGAGCCATCCATTGAGCAGCTCCCACGGACAGCGACCACCTCCGCGAGAGAGGCGCCGGTTCAGGGGCGCAGAGCAGCGTCAGCCGCCGAACTCCTCCAGGCCCTTCAGCGCCTGGTCCAGCAGGGCCTGACGGCCCTCCAGCTCCCGGGCCAGCTTGTCGGCCTTCGCGTTGTTGCCCGCAGCGCGCGCCGCGTCGACCTGACCGCGGAGCTTGTCGACCGCCGCCTGGAGCTGACCGGTGAGACCGGCCGCCCGCGCCCGGGCCTCCGGGTTCGTACGCCGCCACTCGCCCTCTTCGGCCTCCTGGATCGCCCGCTCCACCGCGTGCATCCGGCCCTCGACCTTCGGACGGTCGTCCCTCGGCACGTGGCCGATGGCCTCCCAGCGCTCGTTGAGGGAGCGGAAGGCCGCGCGGGCCGCCTTCAGGTCCGTCACCGGGACGAGCTTCTCGGCCTCGTCGGCCAGCTCCTCCTTCAGCTTCAGGTTCTCCGTCTGCTCGGCGTCCCGCTCCGCGAAGACCTCGCTGCGCGCCGCGAAGAACACGTCCTGGGCACCGCGGAAACGGTTCCACAGCTCGTCCTCGGCCTCGCGCTGCGCCCGGCCCGCCGCCTTCCAGTCCGCCATCAGCTCGCGGTAGCGGGCGGCCGTCGGACCCCAGTCCGTCGACTTGGAGAGCGCCTCGGCCTCCGCGACCAGCTTCTCCTTGA
This sequence comes from Streptomyces sp. NPDC003034, assembly GCF_053591375.1. NCBI lineage: Bacteria > Bacillati > Actinomycetota > Actinomycetes > Kitasatosporales > Streptomycetaceae > Streptomyces > Streptomyces sp. NPDC003034. Next base: position 23,226 of record NZ_JBSFTS010000022.1, on the reverse strand, counting down.
CCTTGCGGGCGTCCTCGCGCTGTGCGTCCAGCGAGGCGAAGTGCGCCTTGCGGCGCTTGGAGAAGGCGGAGCGGGCGTGCGAGAAGCGGTGCCACAGCTCGTCGTCCGACTTGCGGTCCAGGCGCGGCAGGCCCTTCCAGATGTCGACCAGCGCCCGCAGCCGCTCACCGGCGCTGCGCCACTGGTCGCTCTGCGCCAGCTGCTCGGCCTCGACGACCAGCGCCTCCTTGGCCGCCCGGGCCTCGTCCGCCTGCTTGGCCTTCTGCGCCTTGCGCTCCTCGCGCCGGGACTCCACGGTCGCGACCAGCTTGTCCAGCCGGACGCGCAGGGCGTCGAGGTCGCCCACGGCGTGGTGCTCGTCCACCTGCGTGCGCAGGTGGTCGATCGCCGTCTGCGCGTCCTTGGCGGACAGGTCGGTGGTCCGCACCCGCTTTTCGAGGAGGCCGATCTCGACCACCAAGCCCTCGTACTTGCGCTCGAAATAGGCCAGGGCCTCCTCAGGGGTGCCCGCCTGCCACGAGCCGACGACCTTCTCGCCGTCGGCAGTACGCACGTACACGGTGCCCGTCTCGTCGACTCGGCCCCACGGGTCGCTGCTCACAGCGCCTCCTCCACCTGATGCCTGTGCGGGGTCGCCCCCTGGGCATCGTCCACAGTTTCCTGGGGCGGGCCGCGCCCGCCCTCCACAACGCCAACATAGGCGACCGCCGGGCCGGCTGTCCGCATCCCGCACGACGGAATATCGGCGTACGGGGGCGGGCCGGCCGGGCTCCCGGGCCGCCGCGGGCCGTCAGTCCTTGGTGACGGTGCCCTTCTGGATCTTCACTTCGGTCTTCGGCGGCCCGTCCTGGCCGCCGTCGGCCGTCCCGGCCTTGGCGACCTCGTCCAGGACCTTCAGGCCGGCCGGGTCGATCTTGCCGAAGGGGGTGTACCCGGGAGCCAGCGGGCTGTCCTTGTAGACCAGGAAGAACTGGCTGCCGCCGGTACCGGGCTGCCCGGTGTTGGCCATGGCCACGGTGCCCGCCGGGTACGTCACCTGACCCTGCCCGTTCGGCTTGCCGAGGGAGTCCAGGTTCTCGTCCGGGATGGTGTAACCGGGGCCGCCCATGCCGGTTCCCTCGGGGTCGCCGCACTGGAGGACGAAGATCCCGCCGGTGGTCAGCCGGTGGCACTTCGTGTTGTCGAAGTACCCCTTGTCGGCGAGGGACTTGAAGGAGTTCACGGTCTGCGGCGTCTTCGCGGCGTCCATCGCGACCGTGATGTCGCCCGCGCTGGTCTTCAGCGCGAAGGTGTACTTCGCCGTCTGGTCGATCGCCATCTCCGGCGAAGGCGACTGCTTCGGCGTCGGCGAGGCGGACGGATTCGCCGAGGGGTCCGCCGCCGTGTCCTTCTCGTCCTTGTCGAAGACGCCGCCCACGACCAGGCCGACCAGTGTGGCGACCACCACGGCCACCGCCGCCCCGATCACGGCCATGCGTCTGCGCGCCTTCTGCCGGGCCTCGGCGCGGCGCTTCTGCTGGCGCTCGTACTTCTCTCTGGCGAGCTGTCGCCGCCGCTGATCGCTCGTGGCCACCGGGTCGTCTCCTTGTACGTGTCTGGTACTGCTGTCCGGGCTGGGATAGGCCGTACCGTATCTGGGTTCGCTGTGTAATGATCCGCGCCGGTAGGCTCTGAGCAGCAGCATTCCGATCTGCAGCCTCCCCGCCGACGACGATTGAGGACGAACGTGCTGATTGCCGGGTTCCCCGCCGGGGCCTGGGGGACCAACTGTTACGTGGTCGCCCCCGCCGCCGGTGAGGAGTGCGTCATCATCGACCCGGGCCACCAGGCCGCCCAGGGTGTCGAGGAGACGCTGCGGAAGCATCGCCTCAAGCCCGTCGCGGTCGTGCTGACCCACGGCCACCTCGATCATGTGGCCTCCGTGGTCCCGGTGTGCGGAGCACACGACGTACCGGCCTGGATCCATCCCGAGGACCGCTACATGATGAGCGACCCGGAGAAGGCCCTCGGCATGTCCATCGGAATGCCGCTCATGGGCGAGCTGACCGTGGGGGAGCCGGACGACGTCCGCGAGCTGACCGACGGCAGCCTCCTGAAGCTGGCCGGGATGGACTTCTCGGTGGCGCACGCGCCCGGTCATACCAAGGGGTCGGTGACCTTCAGGATGCCCGAGCTGGCCGACGTACCGCCGGTCTTCTTCTCGGGCGACCTGCTCTTCGCCGGCTCCATCGGACGCACCGACCTGCCCGGCGGTTCCCACGCCGAGATCCTGCGGTCGCTGGCCCGCGTGTGCCTGCCGCTGGACGACTCCACCGTGGTGCTGTCCGGCCACGGCCCCCAGACCACCATCGGCCGCGAGCGCGCGACCAACCCGTATCTGCGAGAAGTGGCCGCGGGCCGCCCGGACACCCGTGACGGCGCCGCCGCTCCACGACGAGGAATGTGACGAGAGATTCCGTGAGTACTTTCCAGGCCCCCAAGGGCACGTACGACCTGCTGCCGCCCCGGTCCGCGACCTTCCTCGCGGTCCGCGAGGCGATCGCCGGGCCGCTGAGGAACTCCGGCTACGGATATGTCGAGACCCCGGGCTTCGAGAACGTCGAGCTGTTCTCCCGCGGCGTCGGCGAGTCCACCGACATCGTCACCAAGGAGATGTACACCCTCACGACCAAGGGGGGTGACCAGCTGGCACTGCGTCCCGAGGGCACCGCCTCCGTGCTGCGCGCCGCACTGCAGGGCAATCTGCACAAGCTCGGCCTGCTCCCGGTCAAGCTCTGGTACTCCGGTTCCTACTACCGCTACGAGCGGGCGCAGGCGGGCCGCTACCGCCACTTCTCGCAGGTCGGCGCGGAGGCGATCGGCGCCGAGGACCCGGCGCTGGACGCCGAGCTGATCATCCTGGCCGACCAGGCGTACCGCTCGCTGGGCCTGCGCCACTTCCGGATCCTGCTGAACTCGCTGGGTGACAAGGAGTGCCGCCCCTTGTACCGGGAGGCGCTGCAGGGCTTCCTGCGCGATCTGGACCTGGACGAGGACACCGTCCGCCGCGCCGAGATCAACCCGCTGCGGGTGCTCGACGACAAGCGGGCCGACGTACAGAAGCAGCTGGTCGGCGCCCCGATGCTGCGGGACTACCTGTGCGACGCGTGCAAGGCGTACCACGAGGAGGTGCGCTCGCTGATCACGGCCGCGGGGGTGGCCTTCGAGGACGACGAGAAGCTGGTGCGCGGCCTGGACTACTACACCCGGACCACCTTCGAATTCGTCCACGACGGTCTGGGATCCCAGTCCGCGGTGGGCGGCGGCGGCCGCTACGACGGCCTGTCCGAGATGATCGGCGGACCGGCGCTGCCGTCGGTGGGCTGGGCGCTGGGAGTGGACCGTACGGTGCTGGCGCTCGAAGCCGAGGGGGTCGAGCTGGACCTTCCGGCGGCGACGTCGGTGTTCGCGGTGGCGCTGGGCGAGGAGGCCCGGCGGGTGCTGTTCGGGAAGGTCACGGAGCTGCGCCGGGCCGGGATCGCCGCGGACTTCTCGTACGGGGGCAAGGGCCTCAAGGGTGCGATGAAGGACGCGAACCGGTCGGGTGCGCGCTTCGCGGTCGTCGCGGGCGAGCGGGACCTGGCCGAGGGCCTGGTGCAGCTCAAGGACATGGAGTCCGGGGAGCAGACCGCGGTGCCTGTGGCCGGGCTGGTCGACGCGGTCCGGGCGAAGCTGGCCTGACGGCCGCCGCCCGCGGGGCGGGTCGGACAGTCGCGCCGGTGTGCGGCTGCCCGTCCCGCCCTTCGTCGTGTGCGCGCCGTCGTGCGGCGGGGTCCTTATGCCCATCGAACGGCCGGAACACAGACCGGTACGGCACAATGGCCGGTGCTTGGACTTACCTTGCAGGCCTGGCCTTACGGCCGTGGACGGGATGGCGGAGCGGGCGGTATGACGATGCGAGGCACGGAGCAGGACACCGCCCCCAGGACCGTCGGAGCCGGCCGGGCCCTGGCGCTGCTGCTGGTGATCACCGGTGCCGCGGGGCTGCTGGCCGCCTGGGTGATCACGATCGACAAGTTCAAGCTGCTGGAGGACCCGGACTTCACACCCGGCTGCAGCCTGAACCCGGTCGTGTCCTGCGGCAACATCATGACGAGCGACCAGGCGTCCGTCTTCGGCTTCCCCAACCCGATGCTCGGACTGGTCGCCTACGGGATCGTCGTCGCGGTCGGCATGAGCCTGCTGGCCGGGGCCCGCTTCCGCCACTGGTATTGGCTGACGCTGAACGCGGGCACCCTCTTCGGCGTCGTCTTCTGCGCCTGGCTCACCTACCAGTCGCTGTACAACATCAACGCGCTCTGCCTGTGGTGCTGCCTGGCCTGGGTCGCCACGATCCTCATGTTCTGGTACGTCACCGCGCACAACGTGCGCGAGGGCATGCTGCCGGCCCCCGGCTGGCTGCGGTCATTCTTCGACGAGTTCGCCTGGGTCCTGCCCGTGCTGCACATCGGGATCATCGGGATGCTGATCCTGACCCGCTGGTGGGACTTCTGGACCTCCTGAGCGTGCGGTGGACGGGCCGGCCCTGAGCCGCCCACCGGGCGCGTCGGTGTTGTCAGTGGGCTCGCATAGGCTTCCGGTGTGGAACCAGACCTGTTCACCGCCGCTGCCGAGGCCCGCCAGGAGAAAGACCCCGCGAGCTCTCCGCTCGCCGTCCGGATGCGCCCCCGCACCCTGGACGAGGTCGTCGGCCAGCAGCACCTGCTGAAGCGCGGATCACCGCTGCGGCGGCTGGTCGAGGAAGGGGCCGGGGGTCCCGCCGGTGCCTCGTCGGTGATCCTCTGGGGGCCGCCCGGCACCGGAAAGACGACCCTTGCCTATGTCGTCAGCCAGGCCACGCAGAAGCGGTTCGTCGAGCTGTCCGCCATCACGGCGGGAGTCAAAGAGGTACGCGCGGTCATCGAGGGCGCCCGGCGGGCGGCGGGTGGATACGGCAAGGAGACCGTCCTCTTCCTGGACGAGATCCACCGCTTCAGCAAGGCGCAGCAGGACTCGCTCCTCCCGGCCGTCGAGAACCGCTGGGTGACCCTGATCGCGGCGACCACGGAGAATCCGTACTTCTCGATCATCTCGCCGCTGCTCTCGCGTTCGCTGCTGCTGACGCTGGAACCGCTGACCGACGAGGACCTGAGCGCGCTGATGCGGCGGGCGCTGACCGAGGAACGGGGCCTGGGCGGGGCGGTGTCCCTGCCGGCGGACGCGGAGGCACACCTGCTGCGCATCGCGGGCGGCGACGCCCGGCGGGCGCTGACGGCGCTGGAGGCGGGGGCCGGCTCCGCCCTCGCCAAGGGCGAGCAGGAGATCACCCTCCAGACGGTGGAGGAGGCGATCGACCGCGCGGCGGTCAAGTACGACCGGGACGGCGACCAGCACTACGACGTGGCCAGCGCTCTGATCAAGTCGATCCGCGGCTCCGACGTGGACGCCGCGCTGCACTACCTGGCGCGGATGATCGAGGCGGGGGAGGACCCCCGCTTCATCGCGCGCCGCCTGATGATCTCGGCGAGCGAGGACATCGGACTGGCCGACCCGACGGCGCTGCCGATCGCGGTGGCCGCGGCCCAGGCGGTCGCGATGATCGGCTTCCCGGAGGCCGCGCTGACCCTGAGCCACGCCACCATCGCGCTGGCGCTGGCCCCGAAGTCGAACACCGCGACGACCGCGATCGGGGCGGCGCTGGCGGACGTACGGGCGGGGCTGGCGGGCACGGTCCCGCCGCACCTGCGGGACGGGCACTACAAGGGAGCGGCGAAGCTCGGGCACGCGCAGGGGTACGTGTACCCGCACGATGTGCCCGGAGGCATCGCCGCGCAGCAGTACGCGCCGGACGAGATCCATGGCAAGCGGTACTACGAGCCGACGCGGTACGGGGCGGAAGCGCGGTATGCGGATGTGGTGGAGAAGGTCCGCGAGCGGCTCCGCGGCGGGCCCTGACCCGCGGCGGGCACCGGCTCCGGCTCCACTCGGGCCTCCGGCTCCGGCTCCGGCTCAAGCTCTGGTTCCGCTCGGGCCCCGGCCCCGGCCCCGGCATGCCGGTGTCCCCGCCCGGGGTGCCCTCAGCGGTTCGGCCGGCCCGCCGCCGAGAAGAGGGTGTGCATCGCCCGGCGCAGGCCGCAGATGTCCGCCACCGGCTCGGGGAAGTCGAAGCGTGCGTCGAAGGAGCCGGCGGCCCCGCCCGTGAAGCGGACGCGCAGGCCGAGCCGGTCCAGGGAGAGCGGGACGGCGGTCATGCCGTCGGCCTCCCGGGGACCGAGCAGTCCGCACAGCTCGGCGATCCGGTCGCCGTGGGCGCTGTGCAGGTGCTGGAGCAGCTCCGTCTCGTGCGCCACCATCGGGTCCGGCTCGGCCCCGGCCAGGTCTTCGGGGTCCACGTGCTCGGCGCCCCACAGGTCGTCCACCGAGATCTCGCCGACCTCCAGGCGCAGCAGCATCCACGCCGGTCGTCCGTACGGGTCCTCGGCGATGCCCAGCAGCTCACCCACCGGATGGCGCTCCGCGAGCAGCGCCGCACAGGCCGCGCGGTCGGATCCGCGCACCGGCGTCAGCCATCCGGCCAGCCAGGCGCGGCCTCGGATACGATGGGGCACGGACACCGGCGCCACGTCCGTGATCTCGATCACGGCGGTGAGGTCGTCGTCCTGGGCGTGAGCGGCTGCCCTGGCGGCCGCGGATTCCCCGGAAACAAGGAGAATCACGTCCCCGTCCGGGGTGACGGTCCGAGCGGCCGGCATCCCTACCCCGAACTCCTCGGGCTCACGGTTGTCGCGAGCACCCGGGAGCGTGAGGGATACTGAGGCGTTGGACTCTACGAGGGTTCGTACGCGTTCGGCTCCGGTGAGCTGCCGAACGCCTTCCCTGGGACGCGGCTGACCTTGCTTATCGTCGTCGAAAGCAGATTCCGTTTCGTTGGAATCTGAACTTCGACGCGCACTGGGCAGGGGGATCCCATGTGGTCGAGACATTACGTCCTCCTCGCTAAGGTAAGCCTCACCTAACTTACATGGAGGTAGGTTCCACGTGAACCAGAAGCGACCCAAGGTCAAGAAGTCGCGTGCCCTCGGCATTGCGCTGACCCCGAAGGCCGTCAAGTACTTCGAGGCCCGCCCCTACCCGCCGGGCGAGCACGGCCGTGGCCGCAAGCAGAACTCGGACTACAAGGTTCGTCTGCTGGAGAAGCAGCGTCTGCGCGCTCAGTACGACATCTCTGAGCGTCAGATGGCCCGCGCGTACGACCGCGCCAAGAAGGCCGAAGGCAAGACGGGCGAGGCGCTCGTCGTCGAGCTCGAGCGTCGTCTCGACGCCCTGGTGCTGCGTTCGGGCATCGCCCGGACCATCTACCAGGCCCGCCAGATGGTCGTTCACGGCCACATCGAGGTCAACGGTGGCAAGGTCGACAAGCCGTCGTTCCGTGTCCGCCCGGACGACGTCGTGACCGTGCGCGAGCGCAGCCGCGAGAAGGTTCCGTTCCAGGTCGCCCGTGAGGGTGGCTACGCAGGCGAGGGCGAGACCCCGCGCTACCTGCAGGTCAACCTGAAGGCCCTGGCCTTCCGCCTGGACCGCGACCCGAACCGCAAGGAAATCCCGGTCATCTGCGACGAGCAGCTCGTCGTCGAGTACTACGCCCGCTGATTGACGGGGCACCTCCCCGGCGTCGAGCCGGGGGAGTGCCCCATGGGCTGGCCGGCCCGCCGTCCCCTTCGGGGGCGGCGGGTTTTCCGCTTTCCGGGCGCATGAACCGCCCCTGTACGGACGCCCTGGCTCACGGGCACCCGGTCGGGCGGTGGTGCTACGGCTGCTCCCGGCCCGCCTTCGCGCCGCGCGGTGCCCGGGGCCCCGGCAGCCCCGCCCGGTTCGCCGGCCGCCCCCCGGCCGGAGCGGCCTCCTCCGGCTCACCGGCCGAGCACTGGGCGCGCAGGACCAGGGACTCCCGGCTCAGCTCCCGACCCTCGGCGGCGTGCGCCGCGTAGCGCTCGGCGCCCAGCAGCTCGCCCGCCTTTTCCTGGCACATCAGGCGCGGGGCGTTGAAGTACCCGGAGCCGAACAACTGCAGCCCCACCCCCTCCCACATCGGCTCCGCCGCGCCCTGGAGCACCGCCGCCTCGGCCGGATCGCCCTCCGCGACCGTGACCAGGGCCAGCAGTTCGAGCGCCAGCACCAGGCCGACCAGATCGTTGAAGGTGTGGTTGACCGCCACGCACTCGGTCAGCAACCGCCGCGCCTCCCGCGTGCGCCCCGCGTCCAGGGCCGCGTAGGCGAGGACATACAGGGCGTACGCCTTCGTCCAGAGCTCGCCGCGCTCCTCGCAGATGTCCCGGACCTCCTCGCACAGCGAGACCGCGCCCGCCAGGTCGCCCTCGAAGGCCAGTGCCATCGCCAGCTCCACCTGGCACATCAGCACATTGCTGTTCAGCTCCCCGGCCGCCCGGTACCGCTCCAGCGCCGAACCCAGCAGCTCCCGCGCCCGCGCCATGTCGTCCGAGACCAGCGCCAGACACCCGAGCCGGTGCACCGCGTACGCGGCCGCCACCGCGTTCCCCGTGCGCGCCGCCCCGTCGCGACACTCGTACAGGGCGCTCATCGAGGCCACCGCGTCGCCCTGCAGGGCCGCCACGTAGCCGAGCACCCACAGCGCCTTCAGCCGGAAGCTGCCGTACACCGACTCCGACTCCGCGTCCCCGGCTCCCCGGCCGGGCTCCAGGGTCCGGCCCAGCCAGTGCCGTCCTTCCGTCAGGCGCCCGCAGCCCGCCCAGTAGAACCACAGCGTGCCCGCCAGGTACTGGCCGAGGTGGAGCTCGTCCGGCTCGTCGAGGCAGCACTCCAGCGCGAGCCGCAGATTCGGCAGCTCGGCCTCCACCAGCGCCGCGACCTCGTACTGGCGGGGGCTGAACCAGTCGAGCTCGCACCAGGTCGCCAGCCCCATGTACCAGTCGCGGTGCCGCCGCCGCAGCCGCCCCGCGTCCCCCAGCTGCTCCAGCCAGCCCGCGCCGTACAGCCGTACGGTCTCCAGCATCCGGTAGCGGACACCGGCCGGCGTCTCCTCGCGGACCAGCAGGGACTGCGCCAGCAGCTCTCCGACCAGGTCCAGCACGTTCTCCACCGGCAGGTCCGGACCCGCGCACACGTATTCGACGGCGTCGAGGTCGAACGTTCCGGCGAAGACGGACAGCCGGGCCCACAGCAGCCGCTCCTCGGGCGTGCACAGTTCGTGGCTCCACCCGATGGCCGTGCGCAGCGCCCGGTGCCGGGGGAGCGAGCCCCGAGCGCCGCCCGTCAGCAGGGCGAAGCGGTCCTCCAGCCGGGCCAGGACCTGCGCCGGGGACAGCACGCGCAAGCGGGCGGCCGCCAGCTCCAGGGCGAGCGGCAGCCCGTCGAGCCGGGCGCACAGCTCGGTCAGCTCCGAGCGGTTCGCCCCGGTGACCGCGAAGTCCGGGTCGCCCGCGGCGGCGCGCTCGGCCAGCAGGGCCAGCGCCTCTTCCGGGGCGGGCGGCCCCAGGGGGAAGGTCCGCTCCCCGTCCAGGCCGAGCGGGCGCCGGCCCGCCGCGAGCACGCGCAGGCCGGGGGAGCGGCGCAGCAGCTCCCGTACCAGAGCGGCGGTCTCGTCGACGAGCTGCTCGAAGCCGTCCAGGACCAGGAGCAGCCGCCGCTCGGCCAGGTGCTCGGCCAGGACGGACCGGGGCGGGCGCGTGGTGTGGTCGGTCAGCCCGAGGGACTGGGCGAGCGTGAACTCCAGCAGTGCCGGATCCCGTACGGTCGCCAGTTCGGCCAGCCACACCCCGTCGCAGTAGCGTTCCTGCGCCGCCGTGGCCGCCGCGGACTCTTCCGCGCCCGCCGCGGACCCTTCCGCGCAAGCCGTGGCCTCTCCCGCGAGCGTCCACGCCGCCGCGAGCGCGAGCCGGGACTTGCCCACCCCTCCCACGCCGGTCACCGTGACCAGCCGCGAGGACTCCAGCAGCCGCCCTAGCCCGGCGAGCTCGCCACCCCGCCCGACGAACCGGTTCAGTTCCGAGGGAAGATTGCCCCAGGTCCTGTTTCGAAGGGGTCTCTGTCGCATGGGACACGGAGGGTACTCGTCCGGATGCGCCCCGTACAAGGCGAGCCTCCGGCCCCCGAATTCGGGTACGGCCGGGGATCTCCGGCGCGATAGGGTCGTAGGGCGAATCCTCCCAGCAGTTCAGTACAGACAGAGAGCGGTGTGACGTGTCCGGTGGAGAGGTGGCCGGGATCCTCGTGGCCGTCTTCTGGGCCATCCTGGTCTCCTTCCTCGCGGTGGTGCTGGCGAGACTGGCCCAGGTGCTCAAGGCGACCACCAAACTGGTGGCCGAGGTAACCGACCAGGCCGTCCCGCTGCTGGCCGATGCCTCCACCACCGTCCGCTCCGCGCGCACCCAGCTCGACCGGGTCGACGCCATCGCGAGCGACGTCCAGGAGGTCACCTCGAACGCCTCCGCGCTGTCGTCCACCGTGGCCTCCGCTTTCGGGGGGCCGCTGGTCAAGGTCGCGGCCTTCGGCTACGGCGTCCGCAAGGCGCTCGGCCGAACGGACGAGGTTCCGCAGAAGACGTCCCGGCGTACCGTGATCGTCGGCCGTACGGTGCCGACGGCCCGGCGCCGGAAGCAGAAGGGCTGACCGCCGATGTTCCGCCGAGCCTTCTGGTTCACCGCCGGCGCAGCCGCCGGCGTGTGGGCCACCACCAAGGTCAACCGTCAGCTGAAGAAGCTGACCCCGGAGAGCCTCGCCGCCCAGGCCGCGGACAAGGCCGTGGAGGCGGGCCACCGCCTCAAGGACTTCGCGCTCGACGTCAGGGCGGGAATGACGCAGCGCGAGGACGAGCTGAAAGACGCACTGGGGCTGGGCCCCCGGAGCGACGCCGAGGACGCGGCCCGGCCCGACAACGTCACCGCCCTTCCCGGGGCACGGCGCCTGCGCGCCATCGAGAACGACAAGACCACCCCCCGACCGAAGTTTTCGTACAACCGGAATGAGGACCACTGATGGAGTCGGCTGAAATCCGCCGCCGCTGGCTGAGCTTCTTCGAGGAGCGCGGTCACGCCGTTGTCCCTTCGGCGTCGCTCATCGCGGACGACCCGACTCTGCTGCTGGTCAACGCGGGCATGGTGCCCTTCAAGCCGTACTTCCTCGGTGAGGCCAAGCCCCCGGCCCCCCGCGCCACCAGCGTGCAGAAGTGCGTGCGTACGCCGGACATCGAAGAGGTGGGCAAGACCACCCGCCACGGCACGTTCTTCCAGATGTGCGGCAACTTCTCCTTCGGCGATTACTTCAAGGAAGGCGCCATCAGCTACGCCTGGGAGCTGCTGACCACCCCCGTGGCGGACGGCGGCTACGGCCTGGAGCCGGAGAAGCTCTGGATCACCGTCTACCTGGACGACGACGAGGCCGAGCAGATCTGGCGCGAGAAGATCGGCGTCCCCGCCGAGCGCATCCAGCGCCTGGGCAAGAAGGACAACTTCTGGTCCATGGGCGTCCCCGGCCCCTGCGGCCCGTGTTCCGAGATCAACTACGACCGCGGCCCCGAGTTCGGCGTCGAGGGCGGCCCGGCCGTCAACGACGAGCGGTACGTGGAGATCTGGAACCTGGTCTTCATGCAGTACGAGCGCGGCGCCGGCGACGGGAAGGAAGACTTCCCCATCCTCGGCGACCTGCCGTCGAAGAACATCGACACGGGTCTGGGTCTCGAACGTCTCGCCATGATCCTGCAGGGCGTGCAGAACATGTACGAGACCGACACCCTGCGCGTGGTCATGGACAAGGCCACCGAGCTGACCGGGGTCCGATATGGCGGGTCCCCCGGCAACAAGGACAGCGACGTGGCCATGCGGGTGGTCGCCGACCACATCCGCACCTCCGTCATGCTCATCGGCGACGGGGTCACCCCGGGCAACGAGGGCCGCGGTTACGTGCTGCGCCGCATCATGCGCCGCGCCATCCGCAACATGCGCCTCATGGGCGCCACCGGCCCGGTCGTCCAGGACCTCGTCGACGTCGTGATCAACACGATGGGGCAGCAGTACCCGGAGCTCATCACCGACCGCAAGCGCATCGAGACCGTCGCACTCGCCGAGGAGGCCCGCTTCCTCAAGACGCTGAACGCCGGCTCCAACGTCCTCGACGGCGCCGTCAGCGAGACCAAGGCCGCCGGCGGCACGGTCCTCTCCGGCGACAAGGCGTTCCTGCTCCACGACACCTGGGGCTTCCCGATCGACCTCACGCTGGAGATCGCCTCCGAGCAGGGCCTGTCGGTGGACGAGTCCGGCTTCCGGCGCCTGATGCAGGAGCAGCGGGACAAGGCCAAGGCCGACGCCAAGGCCAAGAAGACCGGCCACGCCGATGTCGCCTCGTACCGCGAGATCGCGGACCGCGCCGGCGCCACCGAGTTCACCGGCTACGCCACCACGCAGGGCGAATCCGTCATCGTCGGCCTGCTGGTCAACGGTGTCTCCGCGCCCGCCGCCTCCGAGGGCGACGAGGTCGAGGTCGTCCTGGACCGCACCCCCTTCTACGCCGAGGGTGGCGGCCAGCTCGCCGACCAGGGCCGCATCAAGCTCGACTCGGGCGCCGTCATCGAGGTCCGCGACGTGCAGCAGCCGGTCCCCGGTGTCTCCGTGCACAAGGGCTCCGTGCAGGTCGGCGAGGTCACCGTGGGCGCCTCCGCCTACGCCGCCATCGACGTCAGGCGGCGCCGGGCCATCGCCCGCGCCCACTCGGCCACGCACCTGACGCACCAGGCACTGCGCGACGCCCTGGGCCCGACGGCGGCGCAGGCCGGTTCGGAGAACTCGCCGGGCCGCTTCCGCTTCGACTTCGGTTCGCCGAACGCCGTACCCGGCGGAGTCCTCACGGACGTAGAGCAGAAGATCAACGAGGTCCTCTCGCGTGAGCTGGACGTCACCGCCGAGATCATGAGCATCGAAGAGGCGAAGAAGCAGGGCGCCATCGCCGAGTTCGGCGAGAAGTACGGCGAGCGCGTGCGCGTCGTGACGATCGGCGACTTCTCCAAGGAGCTGTGCGGCGGCACGCACGTCGGCAACACGGCCCAGCTGGGCCTGGTCAAGCTGCTCGGCGAGTCCTCCATCGGCTCCGGCGTGCGCCGGGTCGAGGCCCTCGTGGGCGTGGACGCGTACAACTTCCTGGCCAAGGAGCACACGGTCGTCGCGCAGCTCCAGGAGCTGGTCAAGGGCCGCCCCGAGGAGCTGCCGGAGAAGATCTCCGCCATGCTCGGCAAGCTGAAGGACGCCGAGAAGGAGATCGAGAAGTTCCGGGCCGAGAAGGTCCTGCAGGCCGCCGCCGGCCTCGCCGAGAACGCCCAGGACATCCGCGGGGTCGCCCTCGTCGTCGGCCAGGTGCCGGACGGCACCGGCGCCGACGACCTGCGCAGGCTGGTCCTCGACGTCCGGGGCCGGCTGCAACAGATGACAGGCGCGGGCGGCCGGCCGGCCGTCGTGGCGCTCTTCACCGTGGCGGGCGGCCGTCCGCTGACGGTCATCGCCACCAACGAGGCGGCCCGCGAGCGCGGCCTCAAGGCGGGCGACCTGGTGCGCGCGGCCGCCAAGACCCTCGGCGGCGGCGGTGGCGGCAAGCCGGACGTGGCCCAGGGCGGCGGACAGAACGCGGCCGCCGTCCCGGAGGCCATCAGCGCCGTCGAGCGTCTCGTCGTAGAGACGGTCTGACGATGAGCCTGCGCCGCGGCCGCCGCCTCGCGATCGACGTCGGTGACGCCCGGATCGGGGTCGCCTCGTGCGACCCCGACGGGGTGCTCGCCACACCGGTCGAAACCGTGCCGGGACGTGATGTCCCGGCGGCCCACCGGCGGCTGCGGCAGCTCGTCGAGGAGTACGAGCCCCTGGAGGTCGTGGTCGGCCTGCCCCGCTCGCTCAGCGGGCGGGAGGGCCCGGCCGCGGCCAAGTGCCGCGCCTTCGCCATGGAACTCGCCAAGGGCATCAAGCCGGTCACGGTCCGGCTGGTGGACGAGCGGATGACCACGGTCACCGCCGCCCAGGGCCTGCGGGCCTCCGGGCGGAACGCCAAGAAGGGGCGGTCGGTCATCGACCAGGCGGCCGCTGTGGTGATCCTTCAGAACGTTCTTGAGACCGAACGGGTATCAGGTAATCCGCCTGGTGAGTGCGTCGAAGTGGTTGTCTGATCGCGATACGGTAACGTTCCGCGCGATGAGACGGCATTCGAACAGCCGTCGCCCACCACCACAGAGGCGGAACCGGGTGCCGCGGTAGAAGGAATGCCGTGGTCTTCGTCTCGCGGCTCTAGGGGACCGATGACTGAGTATGGCCGGGGCCGTGGCTCCGAACCGTGGCACCCCGAGGACCCCCTGTACGGGGACCAGGGGTGGACCGGGCACCAGACCCAGCAGGGCCAGGTGCCGTACAGCGGTGACCCGCAGCAGCAGTACGCGCAGGAGCCGCAGTACCAGCAGCAGTACCCGGAGCAGCAGCACTACCCGCAGGGCTTCCAGCAGCCGCAGTACGACGCGCAGCAGCAGTACTCCGAGCAGCCGCAGTACGACGCGGCGCAGCAGCAGTACTCCGAGCAGCTCCAGTACGCCGAGCAGCAGGGCTATGCCCAGCAGCATCAGCAACACCAGCACCAGCAGCAGCACGTCGAGCCGCAGCAGCCGGTGTACGACGGCCAGGGCTGGGACACCGGCCAGGAGCAGTACGGGGCCGCGCTGACGGCCGATCCCCACCTCGGCGCGGAACCGTACGCCCAGCAGACCGTCGGCGCTTACCCCGGGGAGAGCCCGGACCTGTACACCACGGCCGACGCCTATCCGCCCCCGCGCCCCCCGGGCCGCCGCCACCTGGAGCCGGAACCGGGCGAGCAGGGGCAGGACACCGACGTGGAAACCGAGGACGGGGACCGGGACGACGACGGCAAGCAGCCGGCCGGCGGCGGCCGCCGCTCCGGCCGTTCGAAGGGCGGCAAGCCCAAGCAGCGCAGCGGCGCCGCCTGCCTGATCACGAGCCTCGTCATCGTGGGCGTGCTCGGCGGTGGAGGCTACTACGGCTACACCTACCTCAAGGACAGATTCGCCACGGCCGAGGACTACGCGGGCGAGGGCACCGGCGAGACGGTCGACGTCGAGATCCCCAAGGGTGCCTCCCTGATCCAGATGGGCAACATCCTCAAGAAGCACGGCGTCGTCGCGAGCGTGGAGGCGTTCACCAGCGCGGCCGCCGCCAACTCCAAGGGCAAGTCCATCCAGGCGGGCGTCTACCCGCTCAAGAAGAAGATGTCGGCCGCGGCCGCCGTCGCCTTCATGACCGACCCCTCGAAGCTGAACGTGATCACCGTCCCCGAGGGCAAGCGCAACGTCGAGGTCTACGAGGCGATCGACAAGAAGCTCGGCCAGCAGACGGGCACCACGCAGGAGATCGCGAAGCGCGAGGCCAAGAACCTCGGCCTGCCGGCCTGGGCGGGCAACAACCAGAAGATCATGGACCCGCTCGAAGGGTTCCTGTACCCGGCGCGCTACGACCTCAGCAAGGACAGCACGCCGGAGTCCGTACTCCGGCAGATGGTCAAGAACGCGAACGAGAAGTACGCGGCGCTGGGCATCGAGGCCAAGGCCAAGGAGCTCGGCCTGGAGAACCCGCTCCAGGTGGTCACGGTCGCGAGCCTCATCAACGCCGAGGGCATGAACCACGACGACTTCCGGAAGATGTCGGAGGTCATCTACAACCGCCTGGAGAAGACCAACGACGTCACCAACCAGAAGCTCGAATTCGACTCGACGATCAACTACCTCAAGGGCACGAGCGACATCAACGTCTCCGTCCGGGAGGCCAGGACCCTCGACCACGCCTACAACACCTACTTCTACAAGGGCCTCCCGCCGGGTCCGATCGGCAACCCCGGCGACGACGCCCTGAACGCCACGCTCAACCCCGACCAGGGCGGCTGGATGTTCTTCGTGTCAGTCGACGGAAACAAGACCACCTTCACCCAGTCGTATGACGAACACGTCAAACTGGTCGATGAGTTCAACGCTCGGCAGAAGCAGAAAAACGGCGGGTAGGTAGGTAGGACATGTCACGCACAAGGGCCGCGGTGCTGGGTTCGCCCATCGAGCACTCCCTCTCACCGGTGCTGCACCGCGCCGCCTACCGGGAGCTCGGCCTTCACGACTGGTCGTACGACCGGTTCGAGACCGACGAGGCCGCGCTCCCCGGTTTCATCGCGGGCCTCGGCCCCGAGTGGGCCGGGCTGTCGCTGACCATGCCGCTCAAGCGGGCCGTCATCCCGCTGCTCGACGGCATCAGCGACACCGCCGCCTCGGTGGAGGCGGTCAACACGGTCGTCCTCACCGAGGACGGCCGCCGCGTCGGGGACAACACCGACATCCCCGGCATCGTCGCCGCCCTCCACGAGCGCGGCATCGAAAAGGTGCCCTTCGCGGCCATCCTGGGCGCCGGAGCCACCGCATCCTCGGCGCTCGCCGCGCTCTCGCGGATCTGCTCCGGCGAGGTGACGGCGTACGTCCGCTCGCGCGCCCGGGCCGACGAGATGCGGCAGTGGGGCGAGCGCCTCGGGGTGCCCGTGCGCACGGCCGACTGGCAGGACGCGGCCCAGGCGCTGGGCGCGCCGCTGGTGATCGCCACCACCCCCGCCGGGACCACGGACGCGTTGGCCACGGCCGTCCCCGAAGATCCCGGCACCCTCTTCGACGTCCTGTACGACCCCTGGCCCACCGCCATCGCCGCGGCCTGGTCCCGGCAGGGCGGCAAGGTCATCGGCGGCCTGGACCTGCTCGTCCACCAGGCGGTGCTCCAGGTCGAGCAGATGACCGGGTGCCCCACCGCTCCGCTCGCCGCCATGCGGGCGGCCGGTGAAGCGGCGCTGCTGGCCCGCCACTGAGAAGCAGCCGGGCGCACCTGATGCTTTCCCGGGGCTGATCTTGCCCCGCCGCCCGGTCGCCACCACTGTGGGGGACGGGTGCGACGCCGTCCGACAGTTGGACCGGGAGCGGCGCACCGGCCCGGACGTGGGAGGATCGGGTTTGGCGGGTCCGGGCCGCGCACCCGATCGCGCCGTCGCTGTACCAGGCGCGAGCATGAGGAGCATCGTTGAGCAGGTTGCGTTGGCTGACCGCCGGGGAGTCGCACGGACCGGCGCTGGTAGCGACGCTGGAGGGGCTTCCCGCCGGCGTCCCGGTCACCACCGGGCTGGTGGCCGAGCACCTGGCCCGGCGCCGGCTCGGCTACGGCCGAGGTGCCCGGATGAAGTTCGAGCAGGACGAGATCACTTTCCTCGGCGGCGTCCGCCACGGGCTGTCGCTGGGATCCCCGGTCGCCGTCATGATCGGCAACACCGAGTGGCCGAAGTGGGAGAAGGTCATGTCGGCCGATCCCGTCGACCCTTCGGAGCTGAAGGAGACCGGCCGGAACGCGCCGCTGACCCGCCCGCGGCCCGGCCACGCCGACCTCGCCGGCATGCAGAAGTACGGCTTCGACGAGGCCCGGCCGATCCTGGAGCGCGCCAGCGCCCGGGAGACCGCCGCCCGCGTCGCCCTCGGCGCGATCGCCCGGTCCTTCCTCAAGGAGGCCGCGGGCATCGAGATCGTCTCGCACGTGGTGGAACTGGCGGCGGCCAAGGCCCCGTACGGGGTCCACCCGACCCCCGCCGACGTCGACAGGCTCGACGCCGACCCCGTGCGCTGCCTCGACGCCGACGCCAGCAAGGCGATGGTCGCGGAGATCGACCAGGCCCACAAGGACGGCGACACCCTCGGCGGCGTCGTGGAGGTCCTCGCCTACGGGGTCCCCGTCGGGCTCGGCTCGCACGTCCACTGGGACCGCCGGCTGGACGCACGCCTGGCCGCCGCCCTCATGGGCATCCAGGCCATCAAGGGCGTCGAGGTCGGCGACGGCTTCGACCTCGCCCGCGTGCCCGGCTCCAAGGCGCACGACGAGATCGTCTCCACCCCCGAGGGGCTCAAGCGGACCACCGGCCGCTCCGGCGGCACCGAGGGCGGGCTGACCACCGGCGAGCTGCTGCGCGTACGGGCCGCCATGAAGCCCATCGCGACCGTGCCGCGTGCCCTGGCCACCGTCGACGTCTCCACCGGTGAGGCGACCGTGGCCCACCACCAGCGCTCCGACGTGTGCGCCGTGCCGGCCGCGGGCATCGTGGCCGAGGCCATGGTCGCGCTCGTGCTGGCCGACGCGGTCGTGGAGAAGTTCGGCGGCGACTCCGTCCCCGAGACCCGGCGCAACGTCCAGTCGTACCTCGCACACCTGCAGATCCGGTGACCGGCGGACCACTGGTCGTCCTCGTCGGCCCCATGGGGTCCGGAAAGTCCACGGTGGGCGGCCTGCTCGCCGAGCGGCTCGGCGTCCCCTACCGGGACACGGACGCCGACATCGTTGCCGCCCAGGGCCGGGAGATCTCCGACCTGTTCATCGACGAGGGCGAGCCGTACTTCCGCGAGCTGGAGCGGCAGGCGGTCGCGGCCGCCGTCGCCGAGCACACCGGAGTCCTCGCCCTCGGCGGCGGCGCCGTCCTCGACGCCGGCACCCGCGACCTGCTGACCGGTCTGCCCGTCGCCTATCTCTCGATGGACGTCGAGGAAGCCGTACGGCGCGTCGGCCTCGGCGCCGCGCGCCCGCTGCTCGCCGTCAATCCGCGCCGCCAGTGGCGCGAGCTGATGGACGCCCGGCGCCCCCTGTACACCGAAGTCGCGCGCGTCGTGGTGGCCACCGACGACCGCACCCCCGAAGAGGTCGCCCAGGCGGTCCTCGACGCTCTGGAGTTGAAGGACGTATGACAGACCAGGTGACGCGGATCCACGTCGGCGGCAGCGCCGGCCACGACCCGTACGAGGTGCTGGTCGGCCGGCAGCTGCTCGGCGAACTGGGCACGCTGATCGGCACCAAGGCCCGGCGGGTCGCCGTCATCCACCCCGAGGCGCTGGCCTCGACGGGTGAGGCGCTGCGCGACGACCTGGCCGAGCAGGGCTACGAGGCGGTCGCCATCCAGGTGCCGAACGCCGAGGAGGCCAAGACGGCCGAGGTGGCCGCGTACTGCTGGAAGGCGCTCGGGCAGTCCGGGTTCACCCGTACCGACGTGATCGTCGGCGTGGGCGGCGGCTCCACCACCGACCTTGCGGGCTTCGTCGCGGCCACCTGGCTGCGCGGGGTGCGCTGGATCGCCGTACCGACCACCGTCCTGGCGATGGTGGACGCGGCGGTCGGCGGCAAGACCGGCATCAACACCGCCGAGGGCAAGAACCTGGTGGGCGCCTTCCACCCGCCGGCCGGGGTGCTCTGCGACCTGGCGGCGCTGGACTCGCTGCCCGTCAACGACTACGTCAGCGGCCTCGCCGAGGTCATCAAGGCCGGATTCATCTCCGACCCGGTGATCCTCGACCTGATCGAGGAGGACCCGCAGGCGGCCCGCACGCCCAGCGGTCCGCACACCGCCGAACTGATCGTGCGCTCCATCCGGGTCAAGGCCGATGTCGTCTCCAGCGACCTCAAGGAAGCCGGACTGCGCGAGATCCTCAACTACGGCCACACGCTCGCGCACGCCATCGAGAAGAACGAGCGCTACAAGTGGCGCCACGGCGCGGCCGTGTCGGTCGGCATGGTCTTCGCCGCCGAGCTCGGCCGGCTCGCGGGCCGGCTGGACGATGCGACGGCCGACCGGCACAAGGCGGTGCTCGCCTCGGTGGGGCTGCCGCTGACCTACCGCGGTGACCAGTGGCCCAAGCTGCTGGAGACGATGAGGGTCGACAAGAAGTCCCGCGGCGACCTGCTGCGCTTCATCGTCCTGGACGGGCTGGGCAAGCCGACCGTCCTGGAAGGCCCGGACCCGGCCGTGCTCGTGGCCGCGTACGGAGAGGTCTCCGCCTGAGCCGCTGCCGGGCCGGACGCTGAGCCCGGCCCGGCCCGGCCCGGCCCGCCGCCCGGCCCCGGCTCCTGAGCCGCCGGGCGGCGCCGGGCTGAGGTCCGCCTCACGGGGCTGGTGGACGGCCGGGCCCCCAGGGTCATATAACGTTCTCGCATCAGTGGCCGGAACGGACGGAGTGGCAGCGGATGCAGCACGGAGTGGGGGGCGGGAGCGCGGGCTGGGGACAGTCCGGACAGCACCCGGCGACGCCCCCGCAGCCACCGATACCCCCGGCGCAGGGCTGGGCGGGGACGCCCCAGCCCTTCACGTCCCCCATGCCGCAGGGATCGGAGGCCACCGGCCACATCCCGCTGCCGCCCGCGGCGGCGGGTACGGGCGGCGCCACCCTCGCCGTGCTGCTCATCGGGCCGGCGGGCGCGGGCAAGACCACGGTGGCCCGGCACTGGGCCGGCACCCGGCCGGTGCCGACGGCCCACGTGAGCCTGGACGACGTCCGGGAGTGGGTGTGCTCGGGCTTCGCCGACCCGCAGTCGGGCTGGAACGAGCACTCCGAGGCCCAGTACCGCCTGGCCCGCCGCACCTGCGGCTTCGCCGCCCGCAACTTCCTGGCGAACGGCATCTCCTGCATCCTCGACGACGCGGTCTTCCCCGACCGGCCGGTGGTGGGGCTGGGCGGCTGGAAGCGGCACGTGGGCCCCGCGCTGCTGCCGGTGGTCCTGCTGCCGGGCCTAGAGATCGTCCTGGAACGCAACGCCGCCCGCTCCGGCAACCGCCGGCTCTCGGACGAGGAAGTCGCGCGGATCCACGGCCGGATGGCCGGGTGGTACGGCTCCGGCCTGCCGATCATCGACAACTCGCAGCTCGACGTGGAGGGCACGGCGCGTGCCCTTGACGAGGTGCTCGCCCGGGCCATCGCGGCTCCTGCGGCCTGGTAGTCCTCGCCCGGTCCGGTACCGGGCGGCCGTGCGAGCCCCGTCCGGCCCCGCTCGCCGGGCCGGATCCGCGCCGCGCTCGTAGGCTCGAAGACATGTCAGACGTGTACGCCGCCCGCCGGAGCCTGCTTCGCGACCGCTGTGCCGCCGCGGGGAACGCCGCCGCACTGGTCACGCGTCCGGCGAACGTCCGCTATCTCTCCGGCGCCTCCCCGCTCGATGCCGTACTGCTGGTCGGACCGGCCGAGGACGTGCTCTTGTGCGCCGGAGTTCCCACCGGCGAGGCGGACGAGGGACGGCTCGACCCGCGGCTCCGACTCTGCGTACTGCCGAGCCCCGGCGGCGACCCGGCCGTGGCGGCGGCCGACATGGCCGCGGCCGCGAGCGCCGACTCCCTCGCGGTGGAGGAGCACCACCTCACCGTGGGCCGGCACCGGGCCCTGCGCTCGGTCGCCCCCCGCCTGCGCCTGGCCGATCTCGGCACCGCCGTGGAGCAGCAGCGGCTCGTCAAGGACGAGGAGGAGATCGCCTGCCTGCGGATCGCCGCCGAGATCGCCGACCAGGCCCTCGGCGAGCTGCTCGAATCGATCCTCGTCGGGCGTACGGAGCGGCACCTCGCGCTGGAGCTGGAGCGCCGGCTCGTCGACCACGGCGCGGACGGACCCGCCTTCCCGACCTCCGTCGGCACCGGCCCGCACTCCGGCCGCTCCCGGCACCGGCCCTCCGACCGCCGGGTGGAGGAGGGGGACTTCCTGTCCGTGTGCCTCGGCGCGAACTACCGCGGCTACCGGTGCGAGATCGGCCGCACCTTCGTGATCGGCACCACCCCGGCGGACTGGCAGATCGAGCTGTACGACCTCGTCTTCGCCGCCCAGCGGGCCGGACGCGAGGCGCTGCTGCCCGGGGCCGCCTACCGCGACGTCGACCGTGCCGCACGCTCCGTACTGGACTCCGCAGGCCATGGGGAATCCGTCGCTCCGTGGACCGGACACGGTGTCGGTCTCGAAATCGACGAGGACCCGCAGCTTGCACCTACCGCAATGGGTAAACTGGACGCTTGCGTGCCGGTCACCGTCGAACCGGGGGTTCACCTCCCTGGCCGGGGCGGCGTCCGGATCGATGACACGCTCGTCGTACGCCCCGAGGCGGACGGCGGTCCCGAGCTACTCACCATTACGACCAAGGAGCTGCTCGCGCTCTAGCCCGCTGCCGGGCCGTGCGCGCATCCGTGGTCTTCCAGTGCAGGAGATTCCGCAACCGTGGCTTCCACGAACGACCTCAAGAACGGCATGGTGCTCAAGCTCGACGGTGACCAGCTCTGGTCCGTCGTCGAGTTCCAGCACGTCAAGCCCGGCAAGGGCCCGGCCTTCGTGCGCACCAAGCTCAAGCACGTGCTCTCCGGCAAGGTCGTCGACAAGACCTTCAACGCCGGCACGAAGGTCGAGACGGCCACCATCGACCGCCGTGACATGCAGTTCTCGTACATGGACGGCGACTACTTCGTCTTCATGGACATGAGCACCTACGACCAGCTCATGGTCGACCGCAAGGCCGTCGGCGACGCCGCCAACTTCATGGTCGAGGGCTTCACCGCCTCCGTCGCCCAGCACGAGGGCGAGGTGCTCTACGTCGAGCTGCCGGCCGCCGTCGAGCTCACGATCGAGCACACCGACCCGGGTGTCCAGGGCGACCGCTCCACCGGCGGCACGAAGCCGGCCAAGCTGGAGACCGGGTACGAGATCCAGGTCCCGCTCTTCGTCACCACCGGCGAGAAGGTCAAGGTCGACACCCGCACCAGCGCCTACCTCGGCCGGGTGAGCAGCTAACCGTGGCTGCCCGGAGCAACGCGCGCAAGCGCGCCTTCCAGATCATGTTCGAGGCCGACCAGCGCGGCGTGCCCGTGCGCGAGGTCCTCGCGGACTGGATCCGCCACGCGCGGTCGGACGACCGGCAGCCGCCGGTCAGCGCCTTCACGATGGATCTCGTCGAGGGATACGCCGACAAGGTGAACCGCATCGACGACCTGATCATCACCTACGCCGTGGACTGGGAGCTCGACCGCATGCCGGTCGTGGACCGCAACATCCTGCGGCTCGGTGCGTACGAGCTGATCTGGGTGGACGACACCCCGGACGCCGTGGCGATCGACGAGGCCGTCCAGCTGGCCAAGGAGTTCTCGACGGACGAGTCCCCCTCGTTCGTGAACGGGCTGCTGGCCCGTTTCAAGGACCTCAAGCCGAGCCTGCGCCGAAGCGAGAGCTGACACCGCACGCGGCGCGCCGGCGCCGCGCCGTACGGAAGGGCCCGCAGCATGCGCGCGGCGGGGCCGTCCCTATGCCGCCCAGCCGCCCCCAACGGAAGAGGGGCGGGGAGG
>NZ_JBSFTS010000021.1:0-119713 GCF_053591375.1 Streptomyces sp. NPDC003034 | reverse complement strand
GGCCGGTCCGTCAGCCACAATGCCGATCTCTACAAGGAACGGAACACCGTCGAACGCCTGATCAACAAGCTGAAGGCCTGGCGCGGAATCGCCACACGCTACGACAAGGCACCGGAGAGCTACCTCGCCGGCCTCCAACTCCGAGCCGCAGGCGTTGAGTGCATCATGGGGCGGGGTACGTGGAGTTGGATTGTTCCGGACGGACTGTGGGAGATCGCGGAGCCGCTGATCCCGCCGTCGAAGGTGCGGCCGCAGGGCGGCGGAACGCAGGACACGCCTGATGAGACACTGTTCGCCGCGATCATCTACGTGCTGGTCAGCGGCTGCGCCTGGCGGGCGCTGCCGCCCTGCTTCGGCATATCCAAGTCGACAGCCCACCGCCGGTTCCTGATCTGGTCGAGAGCCGGAGTCTGGGGCCGGCTGCACGAGGAGATCCTGCACCGCCTCGACGACGCCGGTCTCCTCGACCTGTCCCGAGCGGTCCTGGACTCCGCCCACGTACGGGCTAAAAAAGGGGCGAACTCACAGGTTCGAGCCCCGTGGACCGGGGCAAGCCGGGCTCCAAGATGCACGTCCTGCCGGACGCGAACGGACTGCCCCTCCTCGTCGGCCTCGCGGCCGCCAACACCCACGACAGCCAAGCCCTGAAGCCCATGGTGCTCGGTCACCAAACGAGACACGACCCCCACCGCGGCCGCCACTTCAAGCCTCAGCGCCTGCACGCGGACAAGGCCTACGACATCCCTGAACTGCGGAAATGGCTCCGCGGCAAGAGGATCGGCGTCCGCATCGCCCGCAAGGGCGTCGAGTCATCAGAGCGACTCGGGCGGCGCCGGTGGGTGATTGAGCGGACCATGCCCTGGCTGACCGGCTACCGCAGACTCAACCACCGCTACGAGCGCCGCCCCCGCAACTACCTGGCCTTTCTCGGCCTCGCCGCCGCCATCTGCTGCTACAAGCGACTCGTCCGCCTCCCCACATAGGACACGCCCTAAGCCCCAAGACCCAGCCTTGGCCGGCAAAAACAACAACCAACCCACGATGGCAACCACCGCAGCAACCTAACGACCATCACCCGCAGTAACGCACCCGGCCGAGGGGCAGGCCCCACGGGCTGTCTGCCAGAGAACCGGCTGACAGCCCGTGGGGATCAGAGGTCAGTGCGCCTGGAGCTTGCTTCCGATATCATAATTGGCGGAATTCCCGAGATTGATGGCCTTGTTGTACGTGGCCTTGGAGGAACCCGCGGTTTCCAACGAGCAACTCTCGTTGTAATAACCGTCCAACGGAGTGAGAGTGCAGTCCCAGGAGTACCAGCCGCTCTTCAGAGCGATGTTCCTCCCGTCACCAATGCACGTGTAGCCGTCCTGGCAGGTGTACACCTGCCAGGTGTACGTCGCGGCAATGAGATAGATGTCCCTGTGCATGGACACAGGCGCCATCCCGGAGTTCGGTGCATTGGTGAGCCAGCGGGTCTGTTCCAAAACGGCCGGCGCAGGCGCAGCTATTGCCGGAGCCGAACCAAATGCCAGAGCAGCTGCAAAGATTGCGATAATGGAGCCGAGCTTAAATCGGTTACCCATGTCTGTGATAATCCTTCGTTAGATTGCACATAGAGGACGTTAGCTCACGCGTTCGAAACAGTTCGCTCGCCAGCCCCCACCTCAACTGCTTCAATATGTGTTCTGGATAAATTTGAAAATCTGCGGGCTGCAACCTCCCTTGGCGGACCACCAGCTGGACGACCGGTGAAACTGCGAATTCGCGCGACCTCGCGTAGCCGCAGTGAGCCGAGTGTGACGTCCTCATGGCGACGGAGCGCGGAAGCGTTTCAAGGCTGGTGTCCAGACCGGAGGATCCTCGCTTCCCCCGGCGGGGCTCCGCTTCGCGGCCCCCGGGGCCGACCTCTCGGGCCGGGGGTCTGCGCGTTCCCTGGCAACACTGAATCCCACCAAATGCCCCCTCACAACCGGCACTGACCGGCCCACAACAATCAAAGCTGCGGCGTTCTGCCCGCCTCTTCGAACCTATGCGCGCGTAGCGGTCCGCGCTGTGCGTGGCATGCACCACTCCTCAACACTGCGTGCAACCGCGCATCGCGGGATGGCTGCCCGGTATTCGGAGGGAGTCATCCCGTACACGTCGCGGAACATCCGGCTGAACGCGGTGGCACTGGAGAAGCCCCAGCGGGCCGCGATTGTCTGCACGGGATGACCTCTCGACTCCGGGCGTCCGAGTTCGGCGCGCGCACGTTCCAGTCGGCCCTGGCGGATGTAGGCCGCCACACTGACGGGCTGGTCACTGAAGAGAGAGTAGAGGGAGCGCAGGGAGATGTTGTGCCGGTCCGCGATCGCTTCGGGCGTCAGGTCCGGGTCGCCCAGGTTGTTTTCGATGAAACGGGTGACCCGTTGAAACATTTCCTGGGCGCGAGCCTCGGCTGGCGCCGCGTCGGGGGTGCCGAGCTGCTGCGCCAGGCAGGCGGTCGCCAGGTCGAGGGCAATGGACCCCATACTGACAAGCTCCGTCGGCCGACAGCTCGGGCCCTGAGCGAGCAAGGTGCTCAGAAAGCCGCTGAGGATCGCACCTGTTCCCCTGTCGCCACGGATACGCTGCCCAAGGATGCCTTCCACCCTGTCGTGCCGCAGCTCCAGGATCGAGCGGGGGACCTGCAAAATGGCCACCGTGGACCGCTCGTCGATGCTTGCCCCTTCGCTCGGACGCGAAGTGTCCGTCAGAACCAAGTCCCCCGCGACAAGCGAGTGGTGGCCCAGCTGGGCAATCCGGAAGGCGCCTCGTGTGACCAACGCCAACTGAAACTGCTCAGGATCGCCCTTGCGGACATGAGCCGACGTACGGCGCGACACCACTGGAGAGAACGTGAGCGCCGACAGCCGCACGGAACCGAGCTCCAGATCGGCGACATCTGCGTGAAAATTGGACGGATGCCTGGCGCTGAGGCTCACAGGCATGACGTGGCTCGACACCGCGTCACAGAACCACTCGAACCTCTCAGCAGAAGCCTTGCCATCACGTCGTGGACCCACTGATGCCACGTACCCCCCCCGCTCCGCACAGTACGACAAGGATTATCCGCCATGGCTCGCCCGCGCTGCGCCAGTTCACCACCGCGGCCCGGCCAACTCCCGCAATCTCCCCGCCGAATGGCCCCCCGCCGGATTCCCTCTCGGCGTCTGGATCGCCGACTGCCGCCGCCACTACCGGACCGGCGCACTCGACGGCGACCGGATCGTGCAGTTGGAAAAGCTCGGCATGCTCTGGTCCCTCTTCGACGCCCGCTTCGACGAGGGCCACGCCGCGGTCGGCGCCTGGGCCGCCGCATCCGGCGTCGGCCTGGCCGCACCCATCGACGCGGACATCGCCGGATACCCGGTAGGCCGCTGGCTGAATAACCAGCGCGCCGCCGCCCGCAGGACCAAGACGCCGCTCTCCCCCGAGCGCCGCACCGCCCTTGCGGAGATCGACCCCGACTGGTGCCCCGAGTGGCCATCGACTGGCAGCGCGCCTTCCGTCTCGCTCAGCGCCACGTGAACGCCGGCAACGCGCTCCCGGACAGTCCCGGCCTCCTCGTTCAGGACGACGAGGACCTCGGCCGCTGGGCCGCCGCTCAACGCCAGGGGTTCACGAAGCTGGCGCGGGAGCAGCAGACGATCTCTCCACGCTCGGCATCACGCTGGCCCCCTCCGCCGCAAAGTGGACCCGTGAAGAGATGTGGGCCCGCAACCTGAAGGCAGCTGCCCAGTACCGCGCCCACGAAGGAAACATCGACGTACCCCGCAGCCACAGGGAGCTGGTCGACGAAGCGTCATGCGGGCGATGCTAGGCCGCGTGGCGCGCGTCCGCTGCGCGTTTACGGAGAAGGGCGGCGCATCAGAGGGTTCCTTCCCCGGGCCAGGCGTCCACCTGGCTGTGTATGTGCCACATCATCTTGTAGAGCCCGGCGGCGGTGTCGGTGTCCGCGTCTGCCTGGTCGGTGCCCGAAGTCCGGGTGTTGACGACGGCGGCCCAGCAAATGCCGTGCCGGGTGCGCGCCACGACGGAGCTGGTTCCCGGCAGCAACCCAAGGTGCCACCAGGTTGGGTAGCGGAGTCCGTGCCCCAGCCTTTCGCGTAGCCATTGGCGCCCTTGGCCGTGGAGGGTGTGGTCATCGTGGTGATGGATGCCTGGTTCAGGATGTCGGGTCCCGGGGAAGCCGTCCACCCGTGTGACGAAGCGCATCAGGTCGACCGGGGTGGCCAACCAGCCTCCCTCGGCATCCTTCCGGGTCAACTGCATGCCGTAGGGGTCCTGCCCGTTCTGGCCGTAGTACGTGACCTCTCCATCGCGCTTGTCCGCGAGAGTGTTCCCGGCCAGGAACATCTGGCTGATTCCGCAGGGCGCCAGGATCTGCTGCCTGATGTACGCCTCGTAGGGCTGGGTGGTGACCTGCTCGATGATCCGCCCCAGGACGACGTAGCCGAAGTTGGAGTACGCGAACTCGTCGCCCGGGGCACCTCGGGCCTTGTTGTTCAGAGGGCGGTTGTCGAACACCCAGGAGATGAGCTGCGCCTGGGTCCAGTCCAGGTTGCAGGTCCATCGGGTCGGGAGAGTCGTGACTCCAGCCCGGGCCGGCTGTGTGTTCGAGCAGGTTCTGGACCGTGACGCTTTCAACGCCTGCACCGTAGGGCTGAGTGCCGAATGTCGTTCCGAGGATTCCGCTGCGTCCGAAGACCGTATCCGCCATTCGGATGTTTCCCTGTTCTACCAGCCTCAGGATGGCCGCGGAGGTCATCTGCTTACTGAGGCTGGCGATCCGGAAGAGGCTGGAGGTCGTCACCTTGTCACCGGTCCCCTTGTCGGCGAGGCCGAACCCACCGGCGTAGAGCAGCCTGTCGTGCTGGGCGAGCGCCAACGACAGCCCGGGGACCGAGAACTTATTCATGTACGCCTCAGCCAGGGGTGGAACCACACTGTCGGCCTCGCACCTTCGCCAGATTGGACTGAACCCCGGTGTGGCATTTTTGCCACCCCCGTAGTCGGCCGTGAATCCGCCGACGAAGATCGGCCGGTACGTTTTTCCCTGGTGATCGACCTCGTGCTGGTACCTGGCGGAACGGATACCGTGCTGCGCGTAGAAGGGGCACTTCACGGACTTCTCCAGGACGGCCGTGGCATAGGCGGTCTGCCCCGATCCGCCGGGGAGGAATGCACTGACACGGGCCGGCCGGTAGTCCTGCGCCACGGCCCGGGCGAAATCCCGCTGGTAGTACTCAGCCACTCGCGGTGGAATCCAACCCCAGTGCTGCCCTCCGGCCGGTTCCCAGATCATGGCGAACTGCGTGCCGCGGAAGTCCGGGCCGGGATACGCGCTGATGTCCACCAGCCGGTCGCCTGCACTGCTGCGGGCGCCCTACCCGCAGGGCCGGACCTGGGAGACTGGGGATCATGACCGACCGTCGACCGCTCTCGCTGCCCGCCTTCTCCGAGCCCGCTTCCGACGCTCCCGTACCCGCCCAGGCTGGTGGGCGCCGGCTGATGCCGGTCGAGCAGGGCGCCGACTTCCGCCAGCCGCCCGGCGAGCCCGATATCGCACCCGCCCCGGCCCGACGTCCGCTCGCCCCCGGCGGCCTCACCTTCTCAGACCCGGACCGCCATATCTGAGCGCCTAGCCCCACCGCCCGGTGTGCCAGCGCCTCCACCTGGACAGTGGTCGTAGCCGGCCCGGCTCCCGCCTCGGATACCGTGTTCCTCTACGGGGTGCCATAACGGATGTGACGCCCCCCACCGGAGGTAGTCAGCGTATGAGTTCAAAGCGCAGCAAGAATCCAGCCCTGCCCGTACTTGACGACGCATTCCGACTCGCGTCGGTCAAGGACGCCGAAGAGTCCACCCGTGACTTGGCCGCGCGGCTGGCCACCACCGAGCTGCGCCGCGTTTCCCACCCGGGCCGGGTCACCTGGGAGCCCACCGATCAGGCCGAGCCCGTACCGGTCCCGCCGACTGTGGTCGACGGTGACGGGGACCTGTGGCTGCGGGACCGGGGCACTGGCACCTGGACCATGCCCGAGTTCAACCCGAAGGAGTTCCCGGCTCGCTGTGGCGAGGTTCTGACGTGGAACCAGCTTGCCCGCGAGTTCGGCCCGCTTACCGCACTGGCCGACGACCGCCGCATCGGCGGCGGCCGGCGCTGACCGCGCAGCCTTATGGGATGACCGCGCCCCTGAAGCGCCCGTTACGGGTAGCTGGGAGCTCCAGCTCACCGCCGAGCTCGACGATGGCGGCGAGCAGGTGAGCGTGGTGGTCGGTCACGATGTCTCCATGTGGCAGCCGGATACGTCGTCGCTGTCGCTGGGGTCAGGGTGGAAGAAGCGGGTGTAGCGGAGTCCGGTCTCCGGAGTGATGTTGAACACTGCGCATAGGTGCTGCGGGTCAGCGCCGGTGACGGCGGCCTCTTCGAGGATTCGGTCCTCGCGAAGTTGCTGGGCGGTGACCGGGAGGTCGCGCAGCAGAGGCTGCATCCAGCCGGTTGTGGCCGGGGTTCGGGTGTGCGCGGTCTGCGAGCTGATGAACACGTGAGGGTTGCGGGTATGTGGCCACCGCTGGTGCCGGAGGTGGATGTAGTCGACGGCGGCCTGCTGGGTGAAGGCGTCGAGGGGGTGATCGATGTCGCCGAGCGTGAGCCGGCCGCGGGTGAAGTCGATGGCGGTCAGGGGCAGCGCTCGGGCCTGGTGCGGGTAGAACGCATGGCGGCGGGGACATCGCGCCACGCGACACCGGTCCGCAGCACGTACATGATGCCGGCGAGTGCCACTCGATCGGGAACGCGCAGCCGCCCGGGGTGGCGACGGCGCCGTTCGGGAGTGGGCGGCAGCAGCGGGGCCACCCGATCCCACAGGTCGTCAGGAACAAGATCGGCACGCACCCCGGACACCCTGCCGACCAAGATCGTCGAACACAAGACCCGCAGCTCAACTCATTCCGAAACGATCAGTTAGGGGCGGCGGCAAGCCGATCAGCCGCGCGGAAGCCCGCCGGACGCTCGCCGAGGGTGTCGAGCCGTGCCCGTACTGCAGCCCCGAGAACCCGCTCGGCATGACCAGCTAACCCGTCAGCGTACGCGGCTGCCCGAAGCGGCGGGTACGTTCGGCTGTACGGGGTGCGGCTCAGGCCATCAGGGCCGCGACGGGGGCCGCACCCCGACACCGCTCTCTCCTGCGACGTGCGGCGTCCAGGCTCCGGAACGGGCCGGCTTCTGCTGCGACTCCAGAAGGCGGGCACGGCACTCTTTGGCAGAGCGGGTTCCCGCCGACCCCATACCGACAGCAAGTCATGGTGGGGACCCTGGCGTGCCGGAACATCTCGGTTCACGAGCAGCGGCCAGTTCGAGGTCGGACGGGACTGCTCCCGCTTCGGCCGAGCGCGGTTCAGGTGTTGGCGACTTGTTCGGGGTGCCCGTCCCTGGCGAAGCGCGCCTGTACGTCGGGGCTGTCGAGGAGTCGGGCCGGATAGCCGGGTCCGGTCCGCACCGCAACGTCTTGGTGGTGCAGTGGTTCACCGCATGAGGAGCAGACGACCTTGGCCTGGGTGTCGTGGCCGCAGGCGCTGTGGTGCATGACCACGGGGATGCCGTCGTCATCGCTCAGCCACCGGTCGCCCCAGGCGTTGATCGCCGCGAGTACGCCGAAGAAGTCCCGGCCTTTGTCCGTCAGCAGGTACTCGTGGCGGACCGGCTCCCTCTGATAGGGGCGCCGCTGCAGCAGGCCCACGTTCTCCAGGCGCCGGAGACGGTCGGTGAGGGTGTTGCGCGCGATGCCGAGCGAGTCGATGAAGCCGTCGAAACGCGACTCGCCGTAGAAAATCTCCCGCAGGACCAGCAGGGTCCAGCCGTCGCCCAGGATGTCCACGGTGCGGGCGATCGAGCAGGGCCAGCCGTCGAATGAGGTCCGTCTCATATCAGTGACCTTATCAGTTTCATCATGAGATTCGCTTGCCCTCGGTGACCGGGTCCGACTAACGTCTCGTCGGTCTCATCATGCAACTTACGAGGAGGAGCGATGAGCTCCACGCCTGCGAGCACGCCTGCCGTCACCGTTGAACGGGACGGCCACGTGCTGCTGATGGGCCTGAACCGGCCCGCCAAACGCAACGCCTTCACCAAGCAGATGCTCAGCGAGCTGTCGGCCGCCTACGGGCTGCTGGAGTCGGACGATGACCTGTGGTGCGGAGTGCTGTTCGCCCACGGTGACCACTTCACCGGGGGCTTGGACATGCTCGATGTCGGCGCCGAGCTGGCTTCGGGGAAGTTCAGCGCCCCCGAGGGCGGGCGGGATCCCTGGCGTCTGGACGGACCGTGGTCGAAGCCAGTCGTCGCGGCCGCGCAGGGCTGGGTGATGACGCTCGGCATCGAGCTGCTCCTGGCCGCAGACATCCGCGTGGCGGCCCGGGACACACGGTTCGCCCAGTACGAGATCCGCCGCGGCATCTACCCCTTCGGCGGGGCAACCTTCCGTTTCCCCCAGCAGGCCGGGTGGGGTAACGCCATGCGCTGGATCCTGACCGGCGAGGAGTTCGACGCCGCGGAAGCCCACCGCATCGGCCTGGTGCAGGAACTCGCCGCCGACGGGCCAGCCGCCATCGCACGCGCCACCGAAATCGCCACCCTCATCGCCGAAAAGTCCGCGCCCCTGGGCGTGCGTACCGTCTTCGCCTCCGCCCACCTGGCCCACGAGTACGGCGAGAGCGCCGCGATCGAGCGGCTGCGCCCAGACATCGCACGGCTGTTCTCGACCGCCGACGGCGCCGAGGGAGTCCAGTCCTTCATCGAGCGCCGTGACGCCGTCTTCACCGGCCGCGGACCAGCCCGGCCCGCCACACCAGGAGATTTCTTGTGACCACCACGAAGACGCCTTTCCTGTTCGACCTGCCGCCCGAGATCGCCGAGGCCCGTGAGTGGGCCCACGGCTTCGCCGAGAAGTACGTACGCCCGGTGGCCGCCGAGTACGACGAGCGTGAGGAGACGCCCTGGGCGGTCATCGAGGAAGCCGCCAAGATCGGCCTGTACACCCCCGAGTTCGCGCTGCAGATGATCGCCGACCCCACCGGCCTCCTGCAGCCCGTGGTCGCCGAGGAGATCTTCTGGGGCGACGGCGGCATGGGCCAGGCCCTGCTGGGCACGTTCCTGCCCGCCGCAGCCCTGTTCGGCGCCGCCACCAAGGAGCAGATCGACACCTGGCTGCCCGCCTTCTTCGGCACCCCCGGCGACCTGGCCGTCGCCGCCCTGTGCGCCAGCGAGCCGAACGCCGGCAGCGACGCCGCCGCCATCCGCACCCACGCCCGCTACGACGAAGCCACCAGGGAATGGGTGCTCAACGGCACCAAAACCTGGGCCACCAACGGCGGCATCGCGAGCATCCACGTCGTCAACGCCGTCACCGACCCCGCCCTTGGCGCCCGCGGCCACGCCCTGTTCCTCATTCCGCCCGGCACCCGCGGTCTCAGCCAGGGCCAGAAGTTCTCCAAGCACGGCCTGCGCGCTTCCCACACTGCCGAGGTCGTCCTCGACGACGTACGCATCCCCGCCAACCTGGTTCTCGGCGGCAAGGATGCACTCGACCAGCGTCTGGCGGCAGCCCGCGAAGGGTCCCGGGTCCGCGTTCCCGCGGCCATGGCCACCTTCGAGATGACCCGGCCCGGCATCGGCGCGATGGCCGTCGGGGTGGCCCGCGCCGCCTACGAGTACGCCCTGGAGTACGCCGGCGTTCGTGAGCAGTTCGGGCGGCCGATCATCGACAACCAGGCGATCGCCTTCACCCTGGCCGACATGGCGACGGAGATCGACGCCGCCCGCCTCCTCGTCTGGCGTGCCAGCCACATGATGATGCGCGGCAAGCCCTTCACACGCGCCGAGGGCAGCATGGCCAAGCTCAAGGCCAGCGAGGTCGCCGTCCGCACCACCGAACGCGCCGTGCAGATCCTCGGCGGCAACGGCTACACCCGCGACTACCCCGTCGAGCGCTGGGCCCGCGACGCCAAGATCTTCACCATCTACGAAGGCACCAGCGAGATCCAGCGCCTGGCCATCAGCCGCGCCCTGTCCGGCCGCCGCATCCAGTAGACACCGGTTCCCGCACGTCCAGCCCCTACCACCTCATCGGAGCATCACATGAGCACCCAGACGCCTGTCCTGGCGGGCAAGGTTGCCGTCGTCACCGGAGGCGGCCGCGGCATCGGCATCGGCATCGGCATCGGCAAGATGATCACCCGAGGACTCCTCGAAGCCGGCGCCAAGGTCTACATCTCCAGCCGCAAGGACGCCGACCTGAAATCGGCCGTCGAGGAGCTGAGCCCCCTCGGCGAGGTACACGCTGTGTCGGCCGACCTCGGCACCGCCCACGGTGTGGAGACCCTGGCCGGCTACCTCCGCGAACGTGAGAGTCGCGTGCACGCGCTGTTCAACAACGCCGGCGCCAACTGGGGAGCACCCCTAGAGGAGTTCCCCGACTCGGCATGGGACAAAGTGCTCTCCGTCAACGTCAAGGGCGTCTTCGCCCTCACCCAGACCCTGCTGCCGCTCCTCAAGGCGGCGTCGACACCCGACGACCCCGCCCGCGTCATCAACACCGGTAGCATCGACGGGCTGCGCGCCCCCGCCCCCGGCTTCAACAACTTCTCCTACAGCGCCAGCAAGGCCGCCGTGCACATGCTCACCAGGCAACTCGCGGGAACCCTCGCCCCCGACGTCCTCGTCAACGCCGTGGCCCCCGGCCTGTTCGAGTCTAAGATGACCGCAGGCATCCTCAGCCTCGGCACCGACGCCGTCGCCGACCAGATCCCCCTCAAGCGCATCGGCCGTCCCGAAGACATGGCAGGTATCGCCGTGTTCCTCACGAGCCCCGCCAGCAGCTACATCACCGGAGCAGTCATCCCTGTGGACGGCGGGATCCTCGCCACCGGCTGAGCCAGGCGGGGGCCGCAAGGCCCCCGCCCGCCTCCTACTTCTCCTCGCCCTCGATCGTTCCTTAGTGCCAACGGCTGTTCGATTGTTCCCCAGAGGCCGGTCACGGACCGCCTCCGGCTCAGGGAACGCACGGCAGCTCGCCTCACGAAGGACCGGGTCTCTGGCGCTCCAACGCACCCGGGATGGCCGGGTCTGCCATCCCTACCGATCGGCGGATTTCTGAATGCGCGAACCGGTCGTTGTGCCAGCGCCAGAAACAGTCGGCACACGAGAGGTAGGCACACATGGGCAAGCAGAAGAAGGGCCGTAGGCACCGCAGCGTCAACCGCACGCCGCGTCCCATCGGCGGCGCCTGGCTTCCGGTGGCCGGCGAAAGTCATTCCTGCCTACCCCAGCAGGCAGTCGGCCGCCAGCCTGTCTACCGGGACCGCGTGGACCTCGTCGACGGGCGTGCGTACCCGGTGACCGCACTCTTGCACGTGGACGGCAAGCCGATGCGGTTCGACCTCGTCGCCAACATGCACGGTGTCATCCAAGGCGAGGTGACCGGCGAGTGCGCCGACATTCTCGCCAGCCTCGCCTTCGCCTAACTGGAACGCGAACAGCCGAAGCTGCTTCCCTTGCTCGGCGAGGAGGCCGCCAACCCCGCAGAACTTACCGAAGCCTTCCACCGGCTCATCAGTAGCGGCATCTGTGGTCGCGACGACCGAGGTGGCTACATCGACTTCACCCGTGTCCATGCGGCGCACGCATGATCGACCTCCTCTTGTAGACCGGTCAGAGGACGGTGTCGTGCAGGGCGCGGCGCTGGCCCTGACGTACGCGCACCGAAGCGTCGGGGTTACGGTCGAACCACACCCGATCGGCTTCGGCCGCCCATGTCGCACCGCCACGTTTCTGCGCGACGGCCCGCCGCCGGCTGCTTCCTTGCCCAAGCCGTAGACGGTGTTGCCCTCCCAAACCTGGTTGGTCCGGTTCTGGTTCTTCTTCCTCGTACGGCTGACCGCCACGTCACCACTCCCTGTGTCCAGGGCACGCGCCGGCCCATCCAGCTGCTGAACGAGACAGGCAGTGCGCACGGTGCGCCGAGTGGGGGACCCGGCGGTACCGCCCGCGCATCAAGCGTGTGACGCTGTATGCCGTCTTCACGTCCTCGCCGCCGCTCACCGCGTCCGCCAGCCGTCACCCGCCCCCACGCCCCGCTGCCCGGCGAGTTCGCCGTCGATCCGACCATGTGCCATCACGCCTATCAGGTCGCTATCGACTTCGGCTTCGTGGCCGTCGACGCGATCGCCGACTTCCTCGCCCAAGAGGACTCACTGGCCCTGGTCAAGCGCATGGGCTTCTGCGACTGCGGCCGGCTCGCGCTTGATGACGATGAGCTCGCCCGCAGCGCCCTGGCGCAAGACCGTACTTCGGCTGATGGACATGCCGAGCACGGCAGCCAAGCGGGCGCCGGCCCGGCCGGCCAGGGCAAGGCCGACTGAGGTCAGGGCGGAACGCAGCCGCTCGGTGCGCTGGCCATATCTGCGGGTCAGGCCGGGTATCTGCTCTACGAACGTCCGGCGCGGGCACTTGGTGTTCCGGCACCGAAACCGCCGGACCCGCAGCTGGAGTACGACGCTTCGTCCGGCGCTCGGGACATCAGCGAGAAACCGCAGGTAGGAGCTGTGAACCCGGGTCGAGCAGGCTCCGCAGCCCGGGCAGGCGGCGCCGGCCGTGGTGCATTGCGCATCAAGACGCACTTTCTCCATCTCCACGTTCACCGACAGCACCGCGATGTCCGCGACCGCCGGGAACAGAAGCTCCTTCAGCCGGAGCACGACCTCTTCCACGGCCCGGACTGTCAGCCCAGCGGCACTGACCACCAACTATTTTCGGGCGACTTCGCATGCCGCTCGGGAACGCTCAGCCGTCACTCACCGTGGCGACTGCACAGAACCTGTGCCAGAACCCGTTCTCGTGGACAAAGCCACGCCGGGTACTCTCATGCCCTGGCGAACGCGGGCCGCGGTCAGCGGGACGGTGGATCCCTTGGCCCGTCCGGCCGTCTTCTTCGTCTGCTTGCTCAATGCGGCTCCCCCTCCTGGTGATCGTCTCGGCTCAGCGTGCCCTATCAGGGTGGACGTCGACAGGGCGCCGCCGGGCGCATCGTTCCCGGGACTTGCGTTCCCATGGTTTGCGCAGCAGTTACCAGGGGGCGGGGTGGTAGTCGAGGTCGCGGCGGGCCGCCTCCAGGAAGACTGTCTGAGCGGTGGTGCACTGGTCGTCGGCGGCGAAGTACTCATGTTCGGGCAGGGTGTGGCGGAGCCGCCACCGGCATGCGGCCGTCCCGGCCGTCCGAGACGAACACGGGGCAGCCACCCTTCACGCGGCCTGAAAGCTCATAACGACGGGGCGCCTCTCAGCAGGGAGGCGCCCCGTCGTTGATCCGGTCAGGCTGAGCGGAAGGGCCGGCCGACCTTCAGAGGTGTTCGGGCAGCCAGGGTTCGAGGTCCGAGGTGGCGCGGATCAGCTGGGTCAGGGCTTCGTCGGACCTGGCGGTGACCCCGGCAAGGCGGGCTGCGGCGGCTGTCTGGTAGCCGCCGGCGTACCAGACGGCGAGCTGCCCGCGGGTGAGCTGCACATCGCCTTGGGCGCGGGTCTCAGTGATCTGGCCCGTGTCGTCCTTCACTTCCAGGAGGTACGATTCCCAGTTTCCGCCGTTCTCGCTTTCGATCTCCATGGCCAGGGCAATGGCCAGGTCACGGGGCCAGCCGCGCAGCCGGACGGCTTCTGGGATGTCGAGGATGCCGAGCATCCACGGGTGCCAGGCTTCCGCTGTCAGCCGGTAGCGGTGCAGGTTGTGGAGCAGCGTGGGGTAGGGGGGAAGGGCGGAGCGTCGGAAGTGGACGGCGGCGGCGCGGGTGTGGTGGCTGCCGAGGAACGCCATCATCTCGTTGACGGTCTCCGCGTCGGCGGCCCAGAAGTCGTGCACGGTCAGGTCCGTCCCGTGCCGCTGGTGACTCTTCATGGAGAGGGACAGCATGCCCGTCGTCGCTTGCTCCGACCCGAAGCGGTAGGTGGTGAGCTGCTGCTTGTCGTCCATCCAGGCAGACCACCATTCCGGACGGTGCACGGGCCCGTTCCACTGCCGGGCCAGGCGGCGCTGCAGCTCTTCACCTTCCTTTGACCGGCCGTGCTCGATGTGGAGCCCCGGGCTCGTGAAGCCGCGCTTGAGGTCTTCGGTGGCGATGGACCAGGCGAAGACGGGGACGGGTGCCTGCCAGCCGAGGCGGCGCAGGCGTCCGTTTGAGGTCGTCCAGACGGTGGAGATCACCGCGCCCTGGTCGCGCAGGGGGCGGAGCCGTTCGGCGAGGAGTCTGCCGGCGAGGTGGTCTCCGCGTTCTTCGGGGGCGATGCACCCGGCGCTGGTGATCGCGGAGGGGACTGGGGCCCCGCCGAAGAACTGATCGGTGAGGAGGCCCAGGCCGCCGGCGACGACGCGGCCGTCCCGGACCGCGACGCGGATGTCCGTGTGGGGGGCAGGCGGGTGATGTCGCCAACGGGGTGGCCGTAACTGCGGGCGGCGAGGTCGTTGTACTGCTGCCACAGTCCGTCGTCGGCCTCCATGATCCGGAGCGGATCGGACATTCGGCGTCCCCCTAGTAGGTGGTGTGGTCGCGGACGGCGTCGGCCTTGACCGGCACGAAGAAGCTGCGGGTGAAGGTGATGACAGTCTTGCCGTTCTGGTTGTGGCCGATCGTGCGGCAGGTGACGATCCCGGTGTCCGGTCGGCTGTTGGACAGACGGCGGCCGGTGATCTGCGTCTGCGCGTAGAGGGTGTCGCCCACTAACTGATCGTTTCGGAATGAGTTGAGCTGCGGGTCTTGTGTTCGACGATCTTGGTCGGCAGGGTGTCCGGGGTGCGTGCTGATCTTGTCCCTGACGACCTGTGGGATACGGTGGCCTCGCTGCTGCCGCCCACTCCCGAACGGCGCCGTCGCCACCCCGGGCGGCTGCGCGTTCCCGATCGAGTGGCACTCGCCGGCATCATGTACGTGCTGCGGACCGGTGTCGCGTGGCGCGATGTCCCCGCCGAGACGGTGGGCTGCTCCGGGGTGACGGCCTGGCGCCGCCTGCGGGACTGGACCGAGGCTGGCGTCTGGCCACGCCTGCACACGGCTCTGCTGGCCGAGCTGCGCCGCGCTGACCTGCTGGACCTGGACGACTGCTCCGTGGATGGGTCGCACGTCCGGGCTCTAAAAGGGGGGATCACGTCGGCCCCTCGCCCGTCGACCGCGCCCGTTCCGGTTCCGGTTCCGGTTCCGGTTCCAAGCACCATCTGATCGTCGACCGTCACGGAACCCCGCTCGCCGTCACGTTGACCGGCGGGAACCGGCACGATGTCACTCAACTCCTACCGCTGCTGGATGCCGTCCCGTCGATCCGGGGACTTCGGGGACGTCCTCGCCGCAGACCCCGGCGCCTGTATGCGGACCGGGGCTACGACCTCGACAAGTACCGCCGCCTGCTGTGGAAGCGAGGCATCAAGCCGGTGATCGCCTGACGCGGCGTCGCCCACGGCTCCGGACTGGGCAAAGTGCGCTGGGTGGTGGAGCGCGCCTTCGCCTGGCTGCACCAGTTCAAACGAGTCCGCACCCGCTACGAACGGCGCGCCGACCTCCACCAGGGCCTGCTCGAACTGGCCTGCAGCCTCATATGCCTCCGCCGCCTACGAACCTCATCCTGAGAAGATCAGTTGGCTACGCCGAACCATCCCGGCCGGACCTCGTTCAGAAGCGCTTGCAACGACCGCACCGCGGACCGCATGTCCTGATCTGTGACGTCAAGAGGCTCTGGCAGGCTCAGCCCATACCCGCGCAGCCGCCAGAGGTCGAAGACTGCGCTCCCGTCGGCTGCGAAGTCCACATCGACCTCAGTGCCGTTGTCGCGCACGAAGAGGCACCCTGCCCCATGAACCGTGTAGGTGTAGGTGCCGATGTCAGCACTCCGGCTGATCCGGCGCGAACGGGCCAGGCCGACGATGTCCGCTAGTCGCTCAAGCGAGGGGATCGCCACCCTCATGG
Organism: Streptomyces sp. NPDC003034; assembly: GCF_053591375.1. Classification (NCBI taxonomy): domain Bacteria; kingdom Bacillati; phylum Actinomycetota; class Actinomycetes; order Kitasatosporales; family Streptomycetaceae; genus Streptomyces; species Streptomyces sp. NPDC003034. Next base: position 103,690 of record NZ_JBSFTS010000021.1, on the reverse strand, counting down.
CCTCATCAATCGCGTTCAGAGCGCGGACGTACCCGAGCACGAGGTCTCGCGCAGCCCCAACCCACTCCATACGGCGTCATCCCCCTGAGCCTGTGACTGAAGAAATTGTTCCATGGGGCCGCCAGCGTCTCCGCAGGACGGCATTCTGAAACGATCACTTACGGAGGCCGCTTCAGCGAGGGAAGGGTAAGGACTGTGGCCCGTTCTGATCCTGGCGGCCCTCGCGGTCCGGGCCAGTTGTAGTGCCCCTTGCGCGGCCAAGAAACTCTTTCTCATCCAGGCCGTCCAAGCCGGCCCGACGCAAGAACTCCACCAGGTCACGGATGTCGAAGGCGAGGCAGAGGATCTGCCCATCGGCGCGAACCCGCCGCCGGCCGGTCGGTGCATATGGCGGTATCCGCCGAAATCGCCGCAATCAATCACAACCACGCCCATATATCCCCGTAATATGCCAGCTACAGAAAAGGGCGACCCGGCTTGGCTGGAAACCGCCTGATGGCTCCCATCCTCAGGAGTTGGCTTCTCGATGGCGCTGGACATCCAACAAGTTTCTCAATGGCGTAGAACGTCGGCCTGGATGGCGGCGGTTCTCACCGTGCTGATCGCCGTTCTCGTTGTGGCGGTGACGCCGACACGGGCGAACGCGATCGCCACACCGGTACCCCTGGGTACGGCGGCAAGCTTCGCAGTACTGGCCGGTGAATCGGTCACCAACACCGGTCCCTCGGTCGTCACCGGAGACCTCGGGGTACACCCCGGAACGGCCGTTTCCGGGTTCCCGCCCGGTATCGTGAACGGGACCATCCACGTTGCGGACGCTGTGGCGGCCCAGGCCAAGAGTGACCTGGTCACGGCGTACAACAACGCCGCCGGACAGGCTACGGACGCTGTCCTCCCCCCGGACGCCGGGGGTCTGACGCTCGTTCCGGGCGTCTACACCGCGCCGACCACTCTCGGGCTGACCGGCACACTTACGCTCGACGCCCAGGGTGACCCCCAGGCGGTCTGGGTCTTCCAAGTGGGGTCGGGGCTGACGACGGCATCCGCGAGTCAAGTGCTTCTCGTCAACGGCGCCTCCCCGTGCAACGTGTTCTGGCAGGTAGGTAGTTCGGCCACGCTCGGTACCAACTCGGACTTCGTCGGCACCATCATGGCCATGACCTCGATCACCGTCACCACCGGGGCGGACATCGTCGGTCGGGCGCTGGCCCGCAACGGCAGCGTGACGCTGGACACCAACGACATCACCGTGCCCAACTGCAACGGTGGCACGAACGGCGGCACCACCGCCGGTACCAACGGTGGCACGGCCACGGGCGGTGTGATCGCCGGTACCACCGGCGGCACGAACGGTGGCCTGCTGGGCGGAGTTCTCGGTGGGGTGACGGGCGGTGCGAACGGTGGCCTGCTGGGCGGAGTTCTCGGTGGGGTGACGGGCGGTGCGATCGCCGGTACCACGGGCGGTACGCAGGGCGGCACCGTGACCGGTGGCACCACGGGCGGTGGCGGCAAGCCGTGCAAGCCGTGTAAGCCCGGCAAGCCGGGAGATCACCACGGCAAGCCCGGCAAGCCGGGTAAGCCGGGTAAGCCGGGAGGCCACGACGGTAAGCACCGTAGCCACGGCAACAAGCCCGGCCATCACGCGTGACGGCGGTGACCGGCTGAGGTGGTCAGCCACCTGAGCGGAACCGTGTGGCGTGCTGCGGGGTCGGTGTCGACTCCGCAGCACGCCACAGGTGACAGCGGAGAGCAGCAGGTCCAGAAGTCGGATTCGGGAAGGCCGGGTGAGCTGTGCTGGGCGGGGCCGGATCAGTGGATGCGAAGGAATTGAGCGGGGAGTACGGTGACGGGAAGCCGCCGTCGCCGCGGCGGTACCCAGAGAGACGCGCCCGGCTCAGCGTGGTGACCGCCGCGGCTGTCTCCTGTGCGTGGGGGTGGCCCTGGTCCATGTATCCCTGCTCTTCCAGCATGTGGCGCCCGCCAGCACCGTCTCTCAGAGGTACAGACGGCACATCGACGCGTGGGTCTATCCGCTGTTTGAGCAGAACTGGAAGCTCTTCGCTCCCCATACTGTCGGGCAAGCAGCGTTGCGCCCACAAGTCGGCCCCCGGTCGGGGCCTCAGAAACGCCGACCGGGGGCCGCATCAGACACCTGCCTACATCAGGAGCTGACGCAATGCCCAACTCTACTGATCTGAACGGCGTGGACGGGGAGAACGCGGCCAGCCAGGATCACCTTGGGCTTGCCCAGGCCGTCGGCGGGAGGCTCACCCGGGCATCAGAGGGCTTGCCCGGGGGCGGAGGCGGGTGCGCAAGTCGGGGGCATTCTCGGCGGTCGTAGCTGTCGGCCGCCTGGGCAAGCCTGCCGCCGGTGAGCTTGCCCAGGAAGCCTTGGGCTTGCCCGACCGGGCGACCGAGCCCATGACCGGTCACCCATATCTGCGTGACCGATACGTCTCCCGCCATCGGCCAAACCGCAGCTCAGTGGCGTGACCGACCCGTGCAACCCCCCGTGGGTGATCCGGTCCCCCGCACGCGCGGCGTTCGTTCAGCCCCCGCTATCGCGCGCGGCGGCCCCTCCGGCTGGACCGCCGTGTCTGGCCAACTCCGGCGTCGTTGTCCTTGGACGTGCACGATCCGTCCCCCGCGGAGCGCGCTGAGGGCCGCAGCCTCCCCCCGGCCAGGGGCCCCCACTCCCGCTCAAGCGGGGCAGGACGTCAGGCGCAGACGAGCCGGTCGGCCACGAGCCACTCGACGCGTCCCCCGCGCCGGATGAGCCGGGCGATGCCGTAAAACTTGGTCGGCGTGCGGCTGACGCTGCATGAAGTACCGCAGGGCGCGGCTGACCCCGTCGCGGAGCTCCGCGTCCGTCATCGTCTCCGGCCGCTCCTGCAGTTCGTCCATGAGTCGCCTGGCGCGGGCTCCGCGGTCCAGTGCCGCGTCGGCGAGCGGCCCTTCGGCGAGGCCGTTCCGTACGCGCAGACCGTCCTCGATGTACGTCATGGTGTTCTTCCTCTCTGCCCGGGCGTGTGCCGTCTCCCGGATGGAGATGCGGTCACGGGACCGGGCGAGCGGGAACGTAGAGCACGGGCGTCGTTAGCGTCTCGTCGTCGCCGCCGGCCGGGCAGTGAGGCGCTCCTCTTCCCACGGCTACTGCGTGGAAAGAGTTCTCAATGCCGGTGTCAAGCCGCAGCAGGTGCGGCCCCGACAGGGCTACGCCGCTGGTTCAACGCTTACCGCGATGGCTCGTCTCCGAAGGTGAACCGCCAGGACCTCCATCTCGACGAGCGTGCCGATGAGACCGGTCTCGGCGAGTTGCGTTGCCTGCGCTCGTGCTTCGCCCAGGGACAGTTCCCGTGCACTGCGGAGGGCTTGCAGCACGGGAACAAGGCTCGGCACGTCTCCAGACAGGCGAAGCTGCGCTGGCCCGTGCGCTTGCAGCAGAGCCTGTCGAATGTTCTCGGGCGTGATGGGGCCGCTGTCTTCCTCGCACCACCCATTCGGGCAGTCCGCGCATCGCCCTTCGGTGCCCCGACAAAGCATGCCGCGGTCGAAGAACTGACCGACATCGCAGGTCGTCGTGCCTCCGCAGGCGGTGCACCGGCCTGTGACCTGTACTCCTTGTGTGATCACAGGGATCTCCTCAGCGTCATGGGTCAATGCTGATGGGATCGTCCCTGTCCGGCCGTCGCCGCCCGTGTGCTTCCGTCGTCATCGCTGTGCGCCTGGGCGCACTCGGTCTGCGGCGGTACGCCGGATGCATGCCGAAGCGACGCCCGTATCCGAGTGATCTGTCCGATGCCCGCTGGGAATTGATCGAGCCAGTGCTTGCCGCCTGGCGGTTCGAGCGCCGTGGCCGGGCTCTGGATTTCGGCCGACCGCCCGAGCACGACCTGCGCGACATCATGGACGCGATCTTGTACGTCGACCGGACCGGGGTGCAGTGGCGTTACCTGCCGCACGACTTCCCGCACTGGAACACGGTCTACGGCTACTTCGCCAAGTGGGCGGACGAGGGTGTGTTCGCCCAGCTCAACGGCCTGCTACGGCAGCTCTTAGGAGAGAAGGAGGGGCGGAACGCCGAGCCGTCGGCCTGCGTGATCGACGCCCAGAGCGTCAAGACCTCCACCAGCGTCTCCTCCGCCGGCCAGGGCATCGACGCCGGCAAGAAGATCGTCGGCAGGAAGCGGAGCATCGTCACCGACACCCTCGGTCTGCTCCTCGCCGTTCTGGTCACCGCGGCGAGCGTGCAGGACTCCATCGCCGGCACCCAGCTCCTGGACCAGGTCGCCGCCGACCACCCCGGCATCCGCAAGGTCTGGGTGGACGGCGGCTACCGCCAGGACCTCGTCGAGCATGCCGCCGCCCTTGGCATCGACATGGAAATCACTGCCCGCAAGCCCGGGACCAGGGGTTTCACCCCGCTACCAAAACGGTGGGCGGTCGAGCGGACCTACGGCTGGCTGATGCTCCACCGCCGCCTGGCCCGGGACTACGAATCCCTGCCCACCCGTTCCGAAGCACTGGTTCACCTGGCAATGACCGACCTCATGGCCCGCCGCCTCACCGACGAGAACACCATCTCCTGGCGCGGCCCGAAGAAGGCCATGAAACAGCCCATCTCGGGATGAAACATCGGACGAAAACGACCTCTTAACCGTGGCCCGCGACGCGGGCTGCGAGGTCGCCTCCCTGCCCGGACTCACGATGCGGCGGATCGCCGACCTCTACCCGGGCGAGGCGAAACCGGACGCGAAGGACGCGGCGGTGATCGCGGACGCAGCCCGGACTGCCCCACACCTTGCGTTCGCTGGAGCTGACCGACGAGATCACCGCCGAGCTCACGGTGCTGACCGGATTCCACCAGGACCTCGCGGCGAGGCGACCCGCACCAGCAACCCGATACGCGGCCTGCTCACCCAGTTCCACCCGTCGCTGGAGCGCGTGCTCGCCCCCCGACTGGACCACCCCGCCGTCACCTGTCTCCCCGAACAACACGGCTCCCCGGCCGCACTGCGCAAGGCCGGCCGCCGCAGACTGGTCGAGGTGATCCGTCCCAAGGCCCCCCGCTTGGCCGCCCGGCTGATCGATGAGGTTTTCGACGCCCCCGACGAACAGACCGTCTGGTCCCGGGAACCGGCACCCTCGACCTCGTGATCCCGTCCCTGGCCGCCTCGCTCGCCGCGGTCCACGACCAGCGCCGGGCACTGGAAGCGCAGATCAGCAGCCTGCTGGGGGCCCACCCTCTTCACCCGGTCCTGACCTCGACGCCCGGAATCGGCGTCAGGACCTCGGCTGTCCTCCTGGTCACGGTCGGCGACGGCACCGGCTTCCCCAGCGCCGCTCATCTAGCCTCCTACGCCGGCCTCGCCCCACGACCAGATCCTCGGGGACCTCGATCCACGGCGAACACGCACCCCACTGCGGAAACGGCAGCTCAAACGCGCGATGTTCCTCTCTGCCTTCGCCTGCATGAAAGCCCACCCCGCCTCCCGCACTTACTACGACCGCCAACGCGCCCGCGGCAAGACCCACACCTAATCGCTCCTCCGCCCCGCCCGCCAACGCATCAGCGTCCTATTCGCCATGCTCCGCGACGGCACCTTCTACGAGTCCAGAACCGCCACCGTCACCCTCGCCACATGACCACCCGGATCGGATGGATTAGCGGAATCCATGGTTTGACTGCTAGCGAGTCGTGTGGCTACAGAGTCTGCCGACAGGACACCGCACCCACCTATTCGTGAGCGAGTACGAGGCGGAACGGTGCCTTGCCGCTCCGCATTCGCTCGATGGCGCTATTGATCTTTGACATCGGCATAACCTCTGCCTCAGCCCAAATACGGTGCCTCGCTGCAAACTCGAGCATCTCTGCCGTCATTGCCCGGCTGCCCGCAGCACTGCCGACAAACGAATATTGGCCCATGAGGAGCATGCCGGCCGGCACATTGATCGGCCCCAGCGCGGCGCCGACGATGCAAATCTTCCCGTCGGGCCGCAGCAGGTTGAGATAATCGATCCAGTTCAGATCGACGTCGACCGTGGAGAGGATGAAGTCGAGCGAACCGGCGGCCTTGCGCATCTGCTCGGGATCCGAGCTGACCACAAAGTGGTGCGCACCAAAGCGGTGGGCCGCATCCGCCTTGCTGGCGTTGCTCGAGATCGCGGTCACCTCACTGCCCCGCGCAGCCGCGAACTTCAGCGCCAAGTGTCCAAGTCCGCCGATACCGATGACGCCGACGCGCGAGCTCGAGGTGGTGTGGTGCCGGAGCGGCGCATACGACGTCACTCCGGCACAGAGCAGCGGGGCGGCGTTTTCAGACATGAGCGACTCCGGAATTGGGAAGGCGTACGCGGCTCGCACCTGCACCATGTCGGCAAAGCCGCCGCGCCGTCCGCCGCTGATCGTAAGTTCCACCTTCTCGCATAGGTTGTCCCGGCCATCCGCGCAGTACCGACAGCTGAGGCACGCACTGCAAATCGGCCCGACTCCAACACGCTGCCCCGCTCGCAGATGGGAAACCGCTGAGCCGATGGCGCTGACCCTGCCGATGATCTCGTGCCCGGCAACCAAGGGGAAGGGCACCGTGCCGAACCGATTGTCCAGTTGATCAAGATCGCTGCGGCAAAGCCCGCAGTGACTCACCTCAATCCGGACCTCATCGGGGCGCAGACTGTCGAGCTCATACTCCAACGGCTCAAGTGCCTGCCTGGGATTCATACCTGCATAAGCATGGACGTGAACGGACATCCGTCGCCTCCAGATAATGGTGAGTCGAAACATCACAGGTCAGCTGCGGGCTGAGGAGTTCTAACCAACCAGTCTGACGACAAGAAGAGGCTATATGGCTTAGCTAAGCGGCTATGGCGGCTCCTACTCTTCGTCACCAAGCTGGTACAAGGTGCACACCTCGATACGGATCGAACTCTCATCCATGGCGGCCAGGTAGTCGCGGGTCACCTCACCCGCCTCACGGAACGCCGCCTGGGAACGCTCGGAGTCCTTCCTGGTGAGCCAATCCACCGAGATGGCCCACTCTCACTCGTCCGAGACCATCGTGCGGCGACTGCCGGCCACATATCCGGACTGGGTGGGCTGGAACTCTCTGTCCATCCGGAAGGCAGCCTTCAGGAAATCCTTCGTGTCGACCCCGTCCTTCAACCGGAACCGCACGATCTCCGTGTACAACACGACTCCTCCTCCACATCACAGCAACACCGACCCACCATTGAAGGAGCCGATACACCGCGACAGTCCCGGAATAGCGAGGCCACCGTGGAGCATGCGGTACGACGGCGATGAATGTCGACATGGCCAGGTTCACTCCGGCCGGCCCGGCTCACCACTCGGGCGTCTGCTACGCCTGCGAACGGTGCTGGTAGCGCTGCGCCCGCGGGAGGACACAGGTCGCCTCAAGGTGCAGTCAACACACCAGCGCACACACGGTCCGGACTGGGGAATTGAGGTTGCGGGAAGTTACGCAGGGTGAGGCCGTGGGGGCGCAGCTGGTCCTCCAGGCTGGGACCGCGTCCCGGCCTGCATTTTCGCCGCTGCCGCGCTCAGCCCCGGCCCGACCGCGTGATTCCCCGGCGCGGGCGCCCTGCGGGCCGCACGTGCCTCACTCCTCCCGCGTCCCCTTCGCGGCCTTGAGCTTGCGCCACACTGTACCCAGGGCTTCCAGGTCCTGTGCGTCGAGGAGGTCCGTGAAGACCGGCGCCAAGGCCTCGCGCCGGGTGGCGTCCGCCGCGGCGAACACCTGCCGCCCGGCCGGTGTCAGCGCGACCTCCACCGACCGCGCGTCGCGGGCCGACGGCGTACGCTCCACCAGGCCCCGCCCCTGGAGGGCGTCCACGACCCGGGAGACCTGGCTGCGGCTGAGCAGCGTGCTGTTGCCGAGTACGGAGGCGGGAACGGGCTCGGCACTGGACGCCAGCCACAGCATGACCTCGAACCAGGAGACGGGCAGGTCGTGGGCCTTCACGAGCGCCTTGTCGACGCGGTCGGTCATCGTCGTACCGGCCCAGACGAGCCCGTAGAACGCGTAGTCGGCCGTCGGCATCTCGGCTTCGGTGAGCTTCTTCGGCATGCCGCCCAGTTTAGGGGTTGCGTGCGCGCGCACATAAATTTAAAGTGTGTGTGCACGCACATACATCCATGCTAAGAGAGGCTCCCTCATGTCCCCCTCCCCCTCCACCCCCGACAGCGCCCGCCGTACCGTCCTGATTACCGGCACCTCCTCCGGGATCGGGCTGGCGGCCGCCATCGCCGCCGCCCGGGCCGGATGGCGGACCGTGGCCACCCTCCGCGACACCGGCCGGGCCGACGCCCTGCGCAAGGCCGCCGCCGAGGCGGGCGTCGAGATCGACGTCCGACGGCTCGACGTGGTCGACGAGGACTCGGTCGCCGCCGCCGTGAACGGAGTGCTCGCCGACTACGGCCGACTGGACGCCGTCGTCAACAACGCCGGCGCCGGTCACGTCGGCACCCTCGAACTCGAATCCGTCGCCGACGTCCGCCAGGTCATGGAGGTCAACTTCTTCGGCGTCCTGAACGTCTCCAAGGCCGCCCTTCCCCACCTGCGGGCCACCGGAGGCCGCCTGATCACGGTCACCAGCGTGGGCGGCGTCATCGGCCAGCCCTTCAACGAGGCCTACTGCGCGGCCAAGTTCGCGGTGGAGGGCTACATGGAGAGCCTGGCGCCCGTCGCTCGCACCGTCGGCGTGAGCGTGTCCGTCGTCGAACCGGGTGCGGTGGCGACCGAGTTCGTCAACAACATCGGCCTCGACCTCGATGCCCGGCTCGCGGCGGCCGGACCGTACACCGACGCCCTGCGCCACTACGTCGACCGTACGGTCGGCCAGTTCCTGGGCGACGCCGCCCAGACCCCGGCCGGCGCGGCCGAGGCCGTCATGGAGGCCCTCACCGCCGACCGGCCCCCCTTCCGCATCCAGACCTCCCCGTGGGCCCGCGACTTCACCGGGACCAAGCTGGCCGACCAGGACGGCGCGGCCGTCCTCGGCATGACCGGAACCTGGGTCGCCTGACCGGCCCCGAGGGTCTCCGGCCGCTCCCCGGGCGGATTCCATCCCGCGAGACTTCGCTGTCCGCCGAAGTCTTGGAGCATCCCGCGGTCGCGGGGAAGAAGAATCCGCCCGCGAGCACGCCGAGCCTGCTGGTGGAGGAACTCGACCCCTGCCACCTCTCACCGGTGATGCGAGCCACTGGCTGCCGGCTGCGCCGCCACGTGCTGACCCTGCCGGACGGCTGGATCGAGCACACCAGCATGAAGGAGGGGCGCAAGGCGTTTGCCCTGCCGGGCCTGCCCGCCGCCTGACCGCCTGTAAGCGGACACGGTGTCCGGTTCCGGGCGGGTGGACTCGGGGCAAAGCCCGCCCGGCACCCGGATCCCCGCCGCGATACTGGCGGCCATGACGAACGCCCCTGCCACATCCGCCCCGTTCTCAAAGATCAAGATTCGGACCCGGGCCTAGCTGTTCTGCGGCGACGACGTCGCCCTCATCCGCCGCGACCGCGCCGACTCCACCCACTACACCCCGCCCCGGCGGCAGCGTCGAACACGGCGAAGACCTCACCCTCGCCCTCGCCCGCGAGCTCACCGAAGAACTCGGCCTGGACACGGCGGCGGCCGAGGGCGGGGACCTGATGTGGGTCGTCGACCAGCGCATGACCCGCCCGGGCCCGACCCCGCCGCCGCGCAAGCTCCACCTGATCTACCGCTTCCACATCCGCCCCGACATCCGCGCGACCCTCGCCGAACAGGAGCTGGACGAGTTCCCCGACGGCAGCCACGAGGTCGGCGTCATCGAGTGGATCGACTACCGCAAGACCGCCGAGCTGCACATCTTCCCGCCCATCGGCCCCGCCCTCGCCGATCCGCGCGCCGCTGTCACCAGCGCGGCCCTGGCCGCCGTCACCGACGCGAACTACGCCTGGGTGTAGCGCTCAGACGCCCCGGCCCGTGGCCGGCCCGGCACCAGGCTCTCCCCGCGCGACCCGGCCTCGGCGATACGGAGGACGCCGAGACTGACCAGGTCAGGGCCGGATACGGCGCCATGGCCTGTCATACAGGCCGCCACAAGTCCGGCACGAGGCGGTGTAGAGCCCGGCCGGGGTCATGAACTCGCAGGGCTCTGCCAGATGCGCCTGACCGGAGATCACCGCCGTGAGCTGCGGCTCCGGGCATGCGCAAGGGCCGGACGCGCGCTGGCAGCGGGGCTCGGCGGCCTTGCGAGGGGCAAGCATCGGGGGCAGCCTGCGGCGGCGGGCGCGCACAAGCGCAAGCCGTTCGTGGACGCCGAGCTGTGGGCAAGGACAGATCACCCGTGCCATCCAGCAGCACCCGGACGGGCTCTGTACACGAGAACGGGTTCTGGCTCCAACTTCTATGTGCGCCCGTCAGTAGCCGACCGCGCCCGGTGCTGTACCGCTGTTGCCGCTGGCCCAGCGCCGCACGGCACTCCGCGCGTACAACAGGTGCACCACCACCTCTGCTGCCAGGATCAGCACGACCTGCCAAGGCGTGAGCTTCCCGGACACCGCGACGACCAGGATCGGGATGCCGATGCCCGGCGCAGCCCATACCGCCACCTTCAGCGGGGAGCGGCCGAAGCGCAGCGCGATGCACGCGTGAGCCGCGTGATAGAGAGCCAGCCCGCCGGCCAGGGCGATCACCGCACCGCGGGCAAGGTGCTGATGTCCTTGCCCGGCCTCCTCCACCGCCGTGGCCAGACCGCCGGCCATGGAGATAACCGCCGCCGTCACGAAGAAGTGCAGAAAGCCCGTCACGTCCCTGGCGAGGGGGAATTGCTTGGGGCCGGAAGCCGCACTCAGCACCAGTTCGGCCGACGCCGCCCCGAAGTCGAAGTACGACCACCACAGCGCGGCAAGCAGCATGAATCCGAGGAGCGCGACCCATCCCGCAGAGCCCGTCCACGCCGCGTCCAGCGACGTGAGCAGCGCGACGATGGACTCGCCGAGCACGATGATGACGAACAGTCCCACCCGCTCGACCAGATGGCCCACATGCAACTTGCGGGGTAGCCCACCCCCTCCTGCGGTGAGCAGTACGCCCAGTTCAGCGACGAGCAGCACGGCCCACATGACGAATCGCCACGGCAGGGGCACGAAGACAGATCCGGCCCAGCCGAATGCGGAGGCCAGGCAATAACTCAAAGGCCGCCACCGTGGCACGAGCGGGCCTCCGGGCTCGGTCGCACGGCGTGTGGAGGGCCACCACAGCCCGAGCAGGACGACGCGGGTTCCGGCGTATCCGAGGGCGTACACCGCGGACCTCTCCCCCGTGGCGTCGGTCACTGCCACCGTCATGACGGCGAGGCAGAGCATGGCGCACAGCATCAGCGAGCGTCGGCGGACGGTGTCCTCGTCGAAGAGGTTGGCTGCGACTGTGAGGTTGATCCACGCCCACCAGGGCGGGAAGTAGAGCGCGAGGAAGCTCCCGAACTCGGTGAGTCCGGGATCGCCGTGCAAAGAATGCGAGAGCTGGGCGGCCAGAGCTACGAAAACCAGGTCGAAGAACAGCTCCAGCCAGCCGGCGTGCCGACTGCCGTCCGCTTCCTGTACAGCTGAATCGTCGTCGGCCCTCTTCCCTTGGTTCATAACGCAACATGTCACCATACTGGGATTGCTGCAGCCGCCTACCGCGCCCATCGGACGAGCGGACCCGCTAAAGCCGCACCCCCCAGACGGATTCGTTGGCACGCACCGGGTGTCACGTCAGCCGGTGAGGTCTGTCAGGCTCACAGGTCGTTTCCCCAGCTATAGGCCGTTATAGATCGGGGTTCCGGACCGCGCCTCGTGCCGTGATGATCACGGTGTGGGGCGTGGGGATCTTTCGTCGGCTTCCAGACCTTGGGTGTCGAGACGGGAGGGTTGTCGAACGCGCTGCGGGACATTGCCCGCCGGGGCTGACCTGCACGAACCGTCCGCTCGGGTGCGGCGGCCGTGGAGGGGGCGATGGAGGGGCCCGTGAAGGGGTCCTGGGAGGCCTGGTCCAGGTCTTCGACGGGCTCTTGGTCGTCGGCGGCGTGCGGATCGTAGGCGGGAGTGGGCATGTGGTCGGCGGGCACGGTGTCTTCGGATCCTCCGGCCTGCGGGCCGGGCGGCGGTCGTCCGCCCGTACGCGAATCTGCGCACGGGCCGGAGCCACCGTGAGGAGCAAGCCCTTGACCGCGGTCTGACGATCGCCGTCGACCGGTGTCCGTTTTCACCTTGACTACCCCTAGACCGAGGCCGGTTTGTCCGTGGCCGACGCCACACCACCCGGCCGTCCGCTCAGCGGCCGGGCGGGAGCTGGGCGGTGAGGAGCCGAGCCGCCAGTCCGAAGGCTTCTGGGCGCGGTAGGTCTCGCCAGCTCACCGCTGACGTAGTGACGTCGTCTGCGATGCTGCCGAAGGGCGCCGCCGGCCCGCTGCCCACCGCATGCCCGTCCCGCCCTGCCCGCATCGTCGCAAGCCGCCACGCTCCACAGGGCGTGGCAGCAGACCTACGCCGAGCGCGGTCATGCTCAGCAAGTGTCGGGGCGCACTTGCAGTGGGGGGCAGTGCCGCAGTGCGGGTTCAGCGGTTGGTGGTGATCCACCGTACGAGGGCTGCGTTGATGGTGTCGTCGAGTGCGGACAGGGTGTGGATGGCTTCCAGGTCGCCGGGGAGTGGTGGGATGCCGACGGTGGTCAGTGCCGCGTGGAGGTCCAAGCGCCGCCGGTCCAAGGGCGGTAGGCGCCAGGCGAGGCGGGGGTCGGACGCCGGCCAGTGGGCGCGAGGATGCTCTTCGCCGCGGTGAGGCAGTTGCCAGTCCGTGTCACCTGGGCGGCTGTGCGGCGGGGCGTCGCAGGCCGCGGGCACGACAATGTCTGCACCGGGGAAGCGGTAAGGGTCGAGGTCCAGCTGAGGAACCGTGACTTCGGACGGGGAATACTGCCAGAACTCCACAAAGAACCTCCCGGGGGGTCGGATGTGCCGCTGCTGCTTCCAATGAGCTCGGGGTGCTGCCTGTAGTAGGCCGCCCTGACTCCTTCAACAGTCAGCCCCGCCCGGCCTCGTGCAAGCCGGGCGGGGGTTCCCGGCGTCCTTGCCGAGGAGCCACACTCTGGCCCGCGGCCGCCATCAACCGCCACAACTCAGGACTCGCGTTGCCCAATGCGGACATGTCCGTAACCCTCCCTTGTAGGATGCAAGCGTCAAGATCCGGTTGACGCGGACGAGGCGGGGGCGGGGGCTGCCCGTCCGATGTCGGAGCAAGGATGTTTCGGCCACATAAGCAGTTCATTCACGCCATGCCGTGTGCTGTGCGCCGAATGGGTGCAGGGCTCTGTAACAGGCGCTCCTGCCGCTTCTTCGCACCCAGTTACGCACCACCGCTCTGATGTACGGGTGACGGCTGGCGCTTCGGCGACCAGGCAGAGCCCTCGTCAAGGGGCACCAGCCATACCGCACGGTCTCGTGCTGCGGATTGGACGTCCCCCGTACCGCTTTCGCATCTGTCAATCGAAGGGCGTAGCCAGGGTGGTTGGGGTTACTGGCGGGCTGCGGAGAGCCCGCCGTCGAAGGTGACCCCAGCGTTCGTCGGTGAACTTCGCGCAGTCGCCGCACACCGGCCGTCGCTTCTGCCTTTCGGCCGCCGCGGGGCCCGCGGTCTCAGCGCGGGCCTGAGCGAGCTCCTTGTGGTACAGCTGCCCACCGTCGGGGTTGTCGAGCGCGGCGGCCAGGGTCTGCCAGTTCTCGCGGCCCAGGCGCCACCACACCGCCGCGCGCCGTGCTCCTGCAGTGGTCACCACGACGGGGATGGCCGGGTGGTAGCTGAGGGTCGACGGCGGGGCAGTTGGTAGCGCCCCCTACGGGCGGACGCCACCTGGCGTAGAACTCGGGAGCACCGGCGGTGTCCGTCGCGCGGATCAGCGGCCCCGCGTCTGGGTAGCGCAAGGGTCGGATCTACTCCGAGCTGGTGACGGTGACGCAGTTGGCGTCGGTGAGGTGCTGGGCGCGGGAGTGGGGCTCGGTGTCGGTGTGGCGCTCGGTGTGGGAGGGGGATCCGTCGAGGGACTGGAGGAGGGCCCGCTCGGGAAGCCGAAGGGCGCCCGTAGCGTCTGACTGCTGGGGAAGGGGACGATGGACTGCGGCTTGTGGGCGAACGCCGCCTGCTGCACGGTTCCGGGATCCTGGCGGCCGGCTGGGAAAGCGAGCCCGGCGGCCGGGGTCCGAACGGCCCGGCAGTTGCCGGGAGCCCCGGTGAGAGCGTCTGCCCCCAGAGTCGCGGCCAGTGCCAGCCCGGCCAGCGTTGACGCAGCGGCCAGCGGACGTAACGCGGGGCGCAGCACACGCCCCGCAGCCCACAACGGCCCGGCGCGCGCCGGGGTCTGCGGGCCAGGCCCGTGCGGCGATCCGTGTGCCAGGCCGGCCGCCTCACGGGCCCCGTCAAGGAGCTTTTCGGCGTCCCGCCGGGCCTGGGCGCGGAGGCGGGCGGCTTCGTCTTGCGCGCTGGTGCGGATGCGTTCGGCTTCCGCGCGGGCATCCCCACGCAGTGCTTCGGCTTCCCCAACTGCGCCGTCGAGGATCTGGCGCACCGTCGCACGCAGGCGCTTGTTCCCAGGCTGGGCTTGGCGCTGGAGCATCTTCACGTCCTGCCAGCGGCCGCGCCACTCCTTCACGAGGGCCGGATCCGTGCGGAACTTGGCCGCTGTGGCGGCGTCCAGGTCCCTGGGGGTGGTGACGACCCGGACGAACTCCAGCAGCGACTCGAGGGAGGTGAATCGCTTGCCGGACAGCATCTCGTTGAGGCCGGCCTTGGTCAGTCTGGGCCTGATCGAGGCCCCTGCCATAGTCGCGTAAGGCGGGGCGCCGCCCGCGATGTGAAGGCGGTTCAGGTCCTGGGTGAACCTGGCTACGGCGGCCTCGAACGCGGCGATCGCGGCGGCGTCCTGCGGGTCCACCCCGGCTTCTTCGTCCGTCACCAGATCACCCTCCCCGTCGGGAAAGCAACGCCAGAGGGCCACGACGTTGTACGTACACGGATCGCCCTGAACGATGCCGAACGCTGTAAGGCGTTCGAGTCCAGGCCGGATCCGCCACATGGTGAACGGCGGCGTCCGGGTCCATGCGGAGCCGTACGGATCACTGGGAAACACTCCCCGGCACCCGTTCTCTTAAGGACATGACCCACACCGACGCGGCACCCCACACACCCGACCCCGCGCAGCACCCAACCCGCCCGGAGCCTGCCGCACTCCCCACAGCGAACCGGCACCACCACCACGACAGCCTCGTGCTGATCGCCCTCCTCGTCACGTGCGCAGCCACCTATCTGGCCGTCGGGGAAAGCGGCTTCACCGGAATCATCAGCGCCGTCGCCGCCCTCTACGGCATCTGCCGCACACGCCGCTGACCACCGAAAGACGCAGCCACACGCCACCCCGACAGCCGTCACGCGTCCCGACTACATCTGCGCAGGGCTCACGCGGTGTCGGCGACGGGCGAAAGTTCAAGCGCCGCCGACAGCCGCGCGGCCGTCCTGGAGGCTTGACTTACCCGTTGCGTCAGCTGAGGCGCCGCAAGATCAGCCAAGCCACCACGTGAGAGACGCCGCACAACAGCGGGCCCGGGCATGTATGCGGTCTGCAGACGACGAGTCGGCACTGGGGGTCTCCCTCCCCCGGACGGCCGTGTCACGCCTTCCAGAGGCTTTCCAACGTGAGCGCGTTCTCGGCGCCTGCTTGGGCCCGGACCGTCATCTGCCTGCACAGGACGCCCAGGGCCGCCGGGTCGTCGGCCGCCTCGGCCTCCACCACCGCCCAGCCGGACAGTCCATCCAGGCCCGGCAGACGTACCACGCGGTGATCGGTACGGCCGGTGATCAATACCGCCAGCAACGTCAGGTACTCGCGCTGCAGGTCGGTGTCGAACCCGGCGTCATCTCTGCCGTCCTCACCGTCCGGGCCGGCCAAGACCGCAGGATGCCCGTCGGCCAACAGGACACACGTGGCGTCAGCAGCCCGGACGACCGCCACGAACCTCCTGGCACCGATCCGGGCCCGCAAGCCCTCCAGATAGGCATCGAGCAGATCCCGGCTCCCGCCTCCACGATCATCGCGTGCGTTCATCGCTACCTCCCTGCCCACCGCGCCACGACCCTACGCGCACCACAGTGGCCAGACGGGAGGCACACCGGCGCAATACGGCGCGGCCGGCAGCGAACTGAGGGAGCGCGTCGGCCCTTTTGGGGCACTCGTCCCGGGGCCGCCCCGGAAGATGGACCGGGGCCGGGAGCGGGTGGTGTGTGCACCCGGAGACCGAACAAGTTTGTAGCGAAACGGTTCTGCAGAACGCGGCCCGACATCTGCGAGGGAAGGCGCGGCGCCCGCCGACCACGTCGAGCGCCGCGCTCCCGCAGCTCCGGGCGGGCCGGGTGTCGCCGGCAGCGGCCCAGTGGCGGTCTCACCACAGGAACACCTGACCCAACGGCCACAGGGGCGGTCAGTCGCCCTACGAGGCGTTCGGGCCCAGGGGCAGGCGCGGGGCAGGCGTCGACGTCCCTGTACGTAGGGCCACGAGCCACGCGGAAACACCTGGCGCAGCGACATTCCGGGTGCAGGCTCAGAGCTCAGTGGCTGGTGGGTGCATTCCAGTCGACCAGTTGGACGATGACGCCGTTGGGGTCACGGACCTGGAAGGCGCGCTCGCCCCACTCCTCGTCGGTCAGCGGCATGGTGATCGAGACGCCTTCGGAGCGAAGGCGCGCCAGCTCGCCTTCGAGGTCCTCGACGACGAAGGCGAGGATCAGACCTGCGGCGTGCTCGTCGCGCTGGTCTGCCGGGAGGCTCTCCAGCCCCCGCCGCAAGAAGATGACGTTCATGCCGACGTCGTCGCGCGTCAGGGACGCGAAGCCGTCCGCCGCCATCTCCTCGCGAAACCCGAAGTGTTCGACGAGGAAGGCGCTCGATGCGGGGACATCATCGACGTTGAGCGACACAGCACTAGAGGTGATCTTCATGAAAACTCCTCGAGATCGCACTGAGCATGTTCTCTGTACGCCGTACAATGTACATCGTACAGAGTTTGGATGCGAGAGGATGGCCCCGTGCCAACGGAACGAACCAGCTCGGGCGACCCGGCCCACACTCTGCAACTGCTGTGGCGCGGCTCTTCCTCCGACCGTCGCCGAGGACCGCGACGGGGGCTGAGCATCGACGCGGTGGTCGAGGCCGCCACCGCCGTCGCCGACGCTGAAGGCCTGGACGCGGTGACCATGCGCCGGGTGGCCAAGGAACTCGGCGTGGTGCCGATGACGCTGTACACCTACGTCCCCGGCAAGGCCGAGCTCCTCGACCTCATGCTCGACGCCGCCTACGCCCGCATGCCCCGCACCGACACCACCGGACAGCCCTGGCGCCAACGCGTCACCGCCATCGCCGAGGAGAACAAAGCCCTCTTCGAACGCCACCCATGGGCCGCGGCCGTCTCCACCCTCAGGCCTCCGCTGGGGCCGGGGCAGATGTCAAAGTACGAGCACGAACTGTCCGGGCTCGACGGCCTCGGCCTCAGCGACGTCGAGATGGACGATTGCCTGACCCACCTGCTCACCTTCGTGCAGGCATGCGCCCGCGCCGCCGACGACGCCCGCGCCGCACAGCACGACAGCGCCCTGAACGACCAACAATGGTGGGAGCTGAACGCCCCACTCCTCGCTCGCGTCCTCGACGAGAACGCCTACCCCACTGCCGTCCGCGTCGGCGCAGCAGCAGGCGCCGCACACAAGAGTGCCAACGACCCCGCCCACGCCTACGCCTTCGGCCTGCAACGCGTCCTCGACGCCTTCGCCGCCCTGATCGACCGAAGCGCAGATGCGAAGACATCGACTTCATCGCACCGGCACGACGCCACTGCTCCGTGAGGCTGCCGCGTGAGCCGGAGCACCGGCCCTGCACACCTTCGTCACCGGCCTGGAACAGGACCTCGACGCCGTTGTCGCCGGGCTGAGCCTGCGCTACAGCTCCGGCGCCGTCAAGGGCCACAACAACAGGTCAGGGCTGCGCAGTAGCAGCTGCACAGCTCTGATTCGGTACGCCTCAGATCCCGGCGACGTCACCGGGAGGAGTCCGGCGTCCGATGTTCCGGTCGGTACGGGCAGCCGTACGCGGGGGTCGCGGTGCCCGCGGGGGTCATGCCGTGGACCTGGGTGCGCGCGTGCCCGCCGAGGACCGGCAGGCACGTCCCAGCTCAAGCCGCGGCCGCCCGGTTCACTGATTCAGCAGCGCGGCGGCATTCAGTATTGATGCGCTGTGCTTCCTCGAACTGGTCCTTGAGGATGACGA
Source organism: Streptomyces sp. NPDC003034 (assembly GCF_053591375.1). Classification (NCBI taxonomy): domain Bacteria; kingdom Bacillati; phylum Actinomycetota; class Actinomycetes; order Kitasatosporales; family Streptomycetaceae; genus Streptomyces; species Streptomyces sp. NPDC003034. Next base: position 85,346 of record NZ_JBSFTS010000021.1, on the reverse strand, counting down.
TCCGGCAGGCCGCCTCGACAGGGGTGCCCTGGTCGACGAGTTCCCGGGGCGGGCCGCGATCCGAAGCCGGTAGCGGGAGTAGCAGGGGCCTAAACCGCGGCACACCGGTCTGAGCCGCGACCCGCCCGGCCCGGGCGCCCGGACATGCTGCCGTCGTTCAATCGTGCAGTAGCCAGTCGACGGTGACGCCGGCGGCATCAGCGATGAGGACCAGGTCGCGCTCGCATGCCGGGAGCCGACCACTGGCAAGGAGTAGCAGCCGGTCTCGTGTCATGCCGTCCACACGCCAGCGGGTGATGTTGACCGCGTGGCGCAGCCGGTCCATCCGGCGCGTTGCGACCGGGTCGGCGGGCACAGTGGTGTGGAGGTTTCCGATGGTGCCGGTCGCGTCGGCGACGTCGCCGACACGCACCGCGTCTGGGGGGCCGTCACACGCCGAGCGGTCCTCGGGATGCGCGGCGCGGGGTCGTGGGGAAGGTGAGGAATCGGTCATGGATGGCAGCACCTCGCAGGTATCGGACGCAGTCACAGCGCTGCCGCCAGCACGGGCCGGTTCGTCCAACTCGTTCCCCCGATGGCGTCCCGTGACCGACCGGCGCCGCAAACAGCGCGGACTGCCACCGCCTTCTGGCCGGACGTGGAATGGGCAGGGAGCCGTACCCGTGTCCGCCGGGCTCCCTGCCACGCAACGGGCCTCCCCGGAAGGAACACCGCGGCATTCCTGTAACGGCACCCGGGCCTTCCAGGACACGCCCAGATCCTCGGACGCCGATAGAACCGTTCGCGTGCGCTGCCGGAGGGGAGGGGGTGCCGGTGCGCAAGGAGGGCGCACTGCGGAAGAACTCCCGCCGCCCGGGCATCACCCGTGCGGGTGATGGTTCAACCACAGGTCAAAGCGAACACTGGCACGGCGGTCGGGTGTCGCACCCGGTCGCTTCGGCTGGGCCGTGTGCAAGGTGAACGGCGACCTGGAAGAAATCGCCCGCGCCGAGCTCGTCGAGCGCGGCCGTGCCCACGTTGCGGGTGCGGGGCGCCCGCCCGGCTCCGTTCCGGGCGAACTCCGGCGTCGTCGCCGTCGATTACCACACCGGCTGCTACGGCAAGATCCCCGGACTGAAGTCGGGGCCCGCGATCCGCATCCCCGCCGTGTGAAGTCCGGGCCGGTCGTTGCAGCCCGGCCCCGAACCCGACCTCGGCGGCGCCCTCGCACGGTCCGGCGACCGCATCGGGCGGATATGGGTACGGCCTCCCCTGGAGGGTGAGGGGAGGCCGTTTTGTTCAGGGCGGTTGCCCTGCGGCTGGTTTTTGAAGCTGGCGGATCTGCGGCCGGTACCCTGCTCTCAGCAGGACGTCACGACCGGTGTTGCTGTCAGTACTTGCCGTTGTGGTCGGCCTTGTGGTGGCCGTCCTTGAAGCCGCCGTTGTTGATGCAGGTGTTGCCGAAGGCCGGGTTGAGGAAGCCGCCGACGTTGACGGTGTTGCCGCAGATGTTGACCGGAATGTGAATGGGCACCTGGACGACGTTGCCGGAGAGCACGCCGGGAGAGCCCACGGCAGCGCCCTCGGCAACGGCGTCAGCGGCGGCCATGCCGGCGCTACCGGCCATGACAGCACCAGCGGCGAGGGTTACGGCTACCGACTTTGCGAAACGCGACATCGAGATCTCCTTGAAAACCGGACCCGCCGCAGGGAATGCGGCATGGACGCCCTCCCAACAGCACGACCCTCCCACCGGTCACAGAAATTAGGCCGAATGGTGACCCGGCCTCCCCTGCCGCCAATCCGGAGCCCCGGCCCCAGCCACGGCACTGGACGCGACGCGGGTTCTGGCCGCGGCGCAGCGGTGCACGTGGGCCTTGCCGACCCGGGCGACTTCCTCAGCGCCGAGGCGTCGGAGGAGATCCTGACCGTGCCACTCAGCGCCGTACGCGAGGACGAGCGGGCCGGGTAGGCCGTGCAGCGCCTGGAGGCGTTCGCCGACCGGCACCGGGGGCGCCTTCAGAAGCTGCTGCGCGCGTACGGGCCGGGCAGTAAGCCCGCCTCGCACGGCCGGTACATGCTGGCCGGTCAGCCCGAGAGCCTGATCATCTGCGAGCGCATGGATAACGCCCCGTTCCTTTTCCGCAGCCGCTGGGACGAGGCGTTGGACGCTGTCCTGCTGGACGACCCAGTACGAGGCGATCGTGCCGACCCCGCGGGGTGCGTCGACGACGGCCTGGGCCGCGGCGCGGACTTCGGCCGGATCCTCGGCGAGCTTGGCGAGGTCCGGCTTCGGGCGCAGCATCGCGATCACCGTCTGGTTGACGGCCATCGGATGGGAGGCCCCGCTGGAGCCCGCGCCGCGGGCGGTGGAGCCCATCTCCGACACCGGGCGCCGCGCAGCTCGTAGGAGGCAGCCTCCAGACCCTTGAGGGTCAGGTTCCGCAGGGAGTCTCCCGTCTCGGTTCGACCGCCGGTCTTGGACAGTCCGTGCTTGCGCATGTCGGAGAGCGCGCCGGTGTGCGCGGCGGTCCGGGCGGTCTTCTGCTCGGACGGGATCTTCTTGTCGGTGTGCCGGTAGTTCAGGTGCGGGGCACCGATCCGCTGAATCTGATCAGCCGTCGGGACTTTCAGCGCTCCGAGCACGCACAGCACATCCCCGCGCAAGCCGTTCGTCGATCCCGCCGGGTTGGTCACCCGCTTCCCCGCCATCAGCTCTGCTCCCTTGTCACTCGCGACCGGCCGCCGGCCGACCGCCGCTGCTGGCCGCGCCCGGCTTGGGAGGGCGTCCGGGCCCCCCGGAACCTGATGCTCTCCTCCAATACGGACACAGGAGGAGAGAAGAGGGTTTGTGACGGCGCAGTTTCGCGCCGATTCGCACGCTGACCAGCACGTTTCCCACCCTGCCGGATGTCGGGCACCAAAGGGGGTTCCGAAGGAGGGCCCGAAGTGCCCCCTCAAGGAGCCCACTTCGGCTTGTCCAGCCGGCGCGGGGTTTGCCCGCGCCCAGCTCGGCGCGCGGCCGGCCCGGTGGCAGCGGGCCGCGTCCCGGACGGCAGTGGATGGTCGCCATCGTCGTATCTCCTTCGCTTCCTTCACCGCCCCACACCGGGGCCGTGGAAGAAGAATGTGCAGAGGGGCCCCTTGACCGCTGTCTGAGGGCCGCCGTCAGCGGGCCGTGTCCAGGGGAAACACGTGCCCGCCTACCCGGACAAGGGGTCCACCGCCCCGTCGACCGCCCGGAACAGCACCCGGGCAAGGGTGCCCGGTATGACCCTTGACCATCCGTTATGACCCTTGACTAGATGCTTCGCCCGTTACGGAGGAGGGAGAGAGCACCGTCCCGCATCCACAGGCCCGCGGCTCCACCCTGCTGGAGAAGTCGCCGTGACCCACCCGGTGGCCGTACGACAGGAGACTCCGGTGCCCGAGAACATGCCGACGAACTGCGCGCAGCTGACCCCGGCGCAGGTACAGCTCGCGTTCGACTACGTGCTGGCAGTCGACGCTGGCGACGTCGCTGCCGTGGACCGGCTCGCGGCCGAGATCCTCCCCCACACCGGTCTGCGGGTCGCCATCGCGGAGGAGCTCGTCTTCCCAGTGACTGCGCTGCCCGACGACATCAACGCCGACTCCTTCGTCCTGGGCGAGCTCGGTGTCATCTTCCTCATGGCCATCCGCGCGTGGACCCACAACTGCCCCGCCCGCGCGGCGCCGGCCATCGCCCGCTGCATCGTGCACTTCATCGCCCAGGTCTTCGTCGCCGACCCGAAGGACGTCGCCCGCGCCCTGGAGGTGATACGCGACGGGCGCCTGGAGCTGGCCCGACGGTGCACACGGCGGGGGCGCACCGGTAGCCGCGCACCGGCCACACCGGGTACGCACCCACTCAGTGGCTCCACTCGGTGGCGTCCACTCAGTGGTCACGACCCGACCCAGTACACGATGCTCGCCGTGGATCGCCGACGGGTGGAAGTGGCGCACATCGGGCCTCGGTGCGGTGTTCCGGGGGTGCCCGGTGCAGCGTGTGGACGTTCATGAAATTCCCCAGGTCGAAGTTCACGATCTTCCCCAGGGGGATCCCGGAAGGGGCTCCGTCGTCAACAAGTTCGTGTCGGAGCGGCGGCACAGTCTTATGGCCGCCCGTCGGCCGGTCGCGCTCAAGGCCGGGAGGGCCGTCGAGCGTGAGTAGAGGTCGTCGCGGGGTGCCCCGCGGAGGCTGGGGGTGGGGATAGCCCCACCCCCAACGGGTGGCTGACCGGCTGCTCGGGAGATCGCCAAGTTTATACGGTTGTCTACATGTTGAAGCGGACAGCACACGCAACCATCGCTAGCGCTCTCGCTCTGGGCGCCGTGGCCATCGCCGGCCCCGCCGGCGCGACGGATCACGGCAATCATTCACTGGTACGGACCGACAGGGGCATCCTGCGAGGCACGGTGACCGACACCGTGCGCAGTTTCCAGGGCATCCCCTACGCCGCCCCGCCCACGGGTGGGCTCCGCTGGGCACCCACCGCTCCCGCCAAGAGGTGGCGCGGCGTCCGGAACGCCACCGAGCCGGGCTCCGCCTGCCCCCAGACGGGTTCCGTCCCGCCGGTCGGGTCCCGGTCCGTCGACGAGGACTGCCTCTTCGTCGACGTCACCACCCCCCGCAAGGCCGCCGCCACGCCGCGGCCCGTGATGGTGTATCTGCACGGTGGCGACCACACGGACGGCGCAGGCGCCCTGTACGGTGCCCGGCGGCTCGCCGCGCAGGGCGATGTCGTCGTGGTGACGGTCAACTAGTACGGGCCTGTCTACGGCGGCATACTGCTGCCCCGCACCCCGCAGGAGGCCTTCGCCACCGGGCAGTTCAACAAGGTCTCGGTGCTACAAGGCATCAACCGCCACGAGGAACGGGGCAGGGTTTACGGCTTCGAGCTGGAGAAGAAGGCCGTGACCCAGGACCCGGCCGCACAGATCGACCGGGGTGACTACGACTTCCGTATGAAGGACGTCTTCGAAGAGCTGGCTCCCGTCGTCGCCGCGCAGTACCCCGTCAGCGCGTACGGCAACTCACCGGCCCTCGCCCTCGGGGCGGCCCTGACCGACGGCAACTGGGCCCGCCCCTCCGTCGACAGCGGCCGGGCGTTGTCCCACCACGTGCCCACGTACAGCTACGAGTTCGCGGACAGCGAGGTTCCCTGGTACTCGGATGCGCAGTACCAGAAACCGGGGTTCGTCGTAGGGGCCTCGCACACTTTCGAGCTCCCGTACCTCTTCGAGGTCGACGCCTACGAGCCGCTCACCCCTGCGCAGCAGGGCCTGTCCAACGAGATGATCCACATCTGGACCCGCTTCGCCCGCACGGGCAAGGCCGACTGGAAGCCCACCACCCCGGCGGCACCGAACGTATAATCGATCGTCTCGGGGCCCGGCGGTATCCATCTCGTGGACTTCGCCAAGGACCACCGGTACAACTTCTGGAAAGCCCTGCGCTGACCCTGGCCACGGGGCGGCCTGACCTCCAGCGTGCCTGGCCACCCGGTCCGCGATTCCGCTCCAGCTGGTAACTGTCCCCCGCTCCCTGAGCAACCCACTACGCCAGAGGGAATTATGTGAGGCAGGAGCGCCGATCGTGGGGAATTACGTGACCGCTGACACAGCGCGTTTCTCCTTGACCTGAGCCAAGGACGCTGTTGGTCAATTGACGTTGTCGTATGGGGAGGGTGTCGATGTCGATGCGGCCGAGCGGGCCGGGTGGGATCCCGACGGAGACCGTGCGGATGGCGCGGGCGGCCATCTCCGAAGGGAAGGGCGATCAGGATCCGGGACGAGCTGGGGGTCCTCTTCAGCGACTACATCCCGGTCCGCGGGCAGGCACGGGAAGGTCAGTGACAACGCCGCGGAGATCGTGGTTGAGAAGGCATCGGACGACAGCAACTACGAGTCGTTCGTCGAAGAGCTTCCCGAGAACGACTGCCGCTACGCGACGCCTGGTCCTCGCCGCTGTCGCTCCCTACGTCGATCAGGCCTTGCTCGATGCCCCGTATCGCGGAGGAGGAACTCCAGCGGGACCGGCTCAGAGCGTTCACCGAGAAGTGGCCGGTCGGCCGGCCGCGCGGTGGCTGACCGTCGGACTCTGAGAGCGGGGGCCAACTCGCCCACCGCAGTCATGAAGCAGGATGGATCGGGCCCAGGGACGTGGGCTCTCCTGAGGATGGCGTCCATGAGGAACACCAAGGCGTTCAAGGAAGCGGCCGCCGACACGCTGGCCGAGCCGGCCCACCTGGGTCTGACCGTCCGCCCGGGTACGGTCGCCGACACCATCGAGCGGAACATCCGCAACGTCGCCGAGCGGCTTGGTATGCAGGAGCGCTCCGCCTGGCGGTACTTCGGCCCGGCCGGCCTCGCGGCCAGCATCGCCCAGCAGCGGCAGAGGGCCGAGCGCAGCAGCACGCCCGGCCGAGGTGACGTGGTCACTGGTCTCGTCGGTCAGTTGTTGGCCGGCCCAGGGGTTTGTGTGGCTGCTGCCTGACACGCCGGGGCCCGGTCCCGGGCGAGGGGACCGGACCTTCACGGCGAAAGAGCCGATGTAGCGCTGGCGCTACTGGTTGCCGCCACCGCTAGCCTGGCCGCCCTTGTGGCCGGCCTCCGAAGCCCGCTCGGGATCGTTGGCGAAGTTGCCCCCGCTCTCCTGACCGCCCTTACGGCCGGCCTCCGAAGCCCGCTGCGGATCGTCGGCGAAGTTACCGGAGTTGTTGGACGCAGTCATGCCTTACTACTCCTTCACTCACGTAGTCGGTGGTTCCTTGCGACACTCGCGTGCCCCACTCGCGGGGACACATTCACGCCCTTGTCGCCGATTTTTTTACGCCTCGTCAGCCACGCGGCGGCCAGCCCAAAGCGAGCGGCGCGCGTCGTGGAACGCACAGAGCAGGTGGACTCGCACCGGTCTGCGGCCGGTGTCCACGGTGAAGATCATCCCCTGGGATACGGGGCCGTAGGGGGCCTTGCTGCGCCTGTCGCAGGGGTGTGACGGGAATCCGAACGGCCGGGCCGCTCTCGGCTCCGTGCGACTGCGAAACGAGTGGAAGGGCGAGAGTGGAGGGCATCGACTCATTCGCCACCGACGGAAGGCCCGTCTCGCAGCGGCGTGCTCCTGAAAGCCGTCTGCCGCGCCCACGCACTATCGAATGGCGCCGGTCGGCCTCAAGGTCCGCGGTGTGGCCTGCGGTTAGTGTGAGAGACCGGCGATGGCTCCGGCGTCCTTGCGGTGGTTGCCGGGGCCGAGCCACTGGGTCAGCAGTACGGTGGCGTCATCGGAGAGCCGGCCGCGGTGGTGTTCCAGGATGCCGTGGACCAGACGTCGCAGTGTTTCGGGCAGGGACAGGCCGTCGGCGTGGTGGCGGATGAGGAAGTCGGTGAATCCGTCCAGGCCGAACTCGTGGCCGGCTGCATTGCGGGCCTCGGTGATCCCGTCGGTGTAGAGGACGAGGTGATCGCCGGGCTGCAACTGCTCCCTGCACACGGTGATCTCCAGTCCCAGGTCGGTTCCCATCGGGTGGGAGGGCGGGCACTTCAGCTGGGTGATCCAGCGGCCGTCGCGGATGACCAGCGGGGGCAGGTGGCCGCGGTTGACCCAGGACAGAATGCCGGTGGTGACGTCCAGATCGGCCAGAATGCCCGTGACGTACCGGAACCGGCCGAACTGCTCCATCAGCCTCTGCTCGATGGCCACGCTCGCCTCGACCAGCCCCGCCCCGTGGCGTCGCTCGTTTCGGCAGGTAGCCACCGCCAGGTTGGCCGACACACCGGCCGAGGTGTCATGGCCCATGGCATCGAACACCGCCAGATGCAGCACGTCCCCGGCGCGCGCGTAGTCGAAAGCGTCCCCTCCGACCTGGTAGGCCGGCTCCAAAGCCGCACCGATGACCACCGAGGCATCCGCGTAGGCCATGGGCGGCATCAGATGCCACTGCATCTCCGCGGCCACATTCATCCTCTCGGTCCGCACCAGGCGGGCATGGGCATCACTGGAGTCGCGTTTGCCGACCACCAGCATCGCCACCACCGACGCCAGCAGCTCCAGATCCTCCCGCAGACCGTCATCCGCACGCGCGGTGGACACCCGCAGCACCCCCAGCCGCTCGGTGCCGTCCAGCACCGGCACCCACCACACCACGCCGTCCCCGGCCGGATGGTGCGGCAGCGTCTGCGTTTGCTGGAAGGCGCGCCCCGCCACCGTGCCATCGATGTTCAGCTCCCCCAGCCCGGCCGGCGCGCCCTCCCGGGCATCCAAGCCCCGGCCGGTCACCAGCCGCAGCACGTACTGCTGCAGATCAGCCAGATAGATCAGCACATCGTCCAGCCCCGCCTGCGCGGCCTGCCGACGGACCTCATCGGGGATCTCCGCAAAAGAGATCAAGTGGCTGCCGCTCAGCAGAGCAGTCAGGATCCGCCGCATACCGGCACCGTGATCGGACATATCAGACGATCCCTTCCTGGCGTGTACGGACCCGAGCCCAACGAACGAAGGGAGGACCGCTCTTCCATACTGGCCCACATGCCTGCCCCAGGTACGTGGACGGTGGCGACAGGTCGCCGACCTGGTGTCGACGCCCAGGCTGCGCTCCGCTGCAAGCGTGAGCGGGCGCCTGGCACGGACCGCGCGCGGTCAGGCGGGATCTGCCAGGAATTGATCACCGTTTCCTGCAGCCTGGTGGTGTGCGCAGTGCCTGCTGTACGAAAGGGACCACGGCAAGGACCGTGTCGATCTGGGTGATCTCCAGCATGTCGCTGATGAACGGAGCAGTGCGGCCAGGGTGAATGCGCTGTCGGCGGCCAGGCCCCTGGGGCCTCCTGTCTCGTCTGGGCGGGCTCCGCTGATGCCGGCGGTCGTGGCCTGGGAAGAGGGCGCTCTCGACCGTTCCGGCGCCGACGACCAATTGCTGCTGCGGTTACCGCGGCCGATGGCATGACTGAACGAAGAAGTGCGCCGTCCCGTCACCGACACCCCAGCGGGACGTGACCGTCCCGCCGATCCCATCAGGCGCGCTGCAGCGGTCTGACGAAGCCCCATCCGAACGCGGCAGCCCGCTCGGCCGCGGTGCGGCCACGGACGCCACGCACCGCCGCCTGGTCGTCGTCGAGGGCGGCAGATGTGCCTGAGAGGGCGGCGCATGGTGCTCACCGCCGAAGTCCCGCAGACCAGAAGCAGTTTTCAGGCTCCTAGCCGGTCAGCTCCGGCCACGATCATCCGATGCGGCCCCTTCGCCGTACTTGGGCTTGCGTGCGGGGCGTGATGTCAGCTGGTACCGATGTCGTAGACCATTTTCTTGCCGTACCCGTAGGTGTTCGCGATGCCGCTGGTGGCGCCGACCTGGAGCTCCACCTTCTCACCGCTCGCGCGGGTCTCTTCGAGGTGGAGGTGCTGGGGCGAGTCATCACACCAGAAGCTCTTGTACTGCCAGCTCTGGGAGGCGCCGCGGTAGTAGAGGATGAAGGACTGGTGTGTCAGTGCGCCGGCACCGCACCACGCGCTGAGATCGCCGTCGAGGATGTAGCCGGTGGCGCCCTTCGGCTTGACGGTGCCGATGAAGTCGACTTCGTAGTGGGTGTGCTGGTAGGCGACGTGAACCTTGCGGGTGACGGCGTGGGCCGGGACCGCACCGGCCAAGGGGAGTACGAGAGCGCCGAGAACGGTCATGGCCGTGGCCAGACGTCGGAACCGGGACTGTGTGCGCCTGGTGATCGCGGCACGGAAGGGTGCGTTGAGTGTTGTGATCTTCTTCATGGGCCGATCAACGATTGAGCGACAGCAGCGTTACTCGGTCGACCCAGCTCCGTGCACACCGTGGCCTCAAGCGATCGATCGATTGTTGAGCAAGATCGGCTGGCGGGTTCAGAGCCGGGTACCGCCACCGGCCCGCGGCGGCTATGGACATCCAGTTGGTCGGTGCTGCCTACTCGACGATCGCTGCCCTATACCCTTACGCGAACGACGGGTGGCAGCGCCTAGGCCAGGCCGACCCCGCCTTCGCTGCCCCGATCGAGGAGCTGGGCCGCGCCTGGCGGGCCCTGCCGGGCCGGTGATCGTGGCGGCCACGTCCTTGACGGCCGTTTCGCCCGTTTCGGGGTCGGTGGCGACCACCTTGTCACGGAGTTCGAGTTCCTCGATGGGTTTGGCAGTGCGTCCCGCAGATTCACCCGGTGCCGACCGGCAATCGAGGCGGCAATCCTTGTGATGGGCGCTCCTCTGGACACGGCCGCGCACACGCCGTCCGACCACCGGAAACTGGCGCCGCGCCCGCCGACGCGGCCGCGGGCCCGTCGTGGCGTTGGCCACGGGCGGTGAAGCCCCCTGGTACGACCGGCCTGCGGTGCCGCTGCCGCCTGCCTGGGCACGACAGGACGTCTCCGAGCCGACCGCGACTCAGCACACTGCCCCGAAGTACCTGCGACGGACCCCTCGTCATACATACGGCAGGCGCGTGGCTGTGGCGGCGGGCAGCTCGTAGGTGACGCCGGTGAGGCGTTCGGAGAGCTGCCACAGGCGGGCGGCTGTGGCGGTGTCGCGGATGGCGCGCTCTTGGGAACGACGCGTGGGTTCACCCCGCAGTTGCAGCGGTCCGTCGGGAACGATGTAGCTGCCCCCGGGCAGATCCGGCACGGTTGCCGCGTACAGGGAGGTCTTCGCCCCTTCCATGGTGGGGCGGAAGGCCACGCGGACGAGCAGCCGCGTGAGTGTCGAGTACAGCCGTCCTCTGCCGCTGTTGGCACCGCCGGTGAGAACGTTGGTGCGGGTGAGCCCGGGCGCGACGGCCATGCTGCGCAGCTTCAGCCCGGCGGCTTCGGCCCGGCGCTGCAGTTCCACCGCGAAGTAGAGGTTGGCCCGCTTGGACTGCACGTAGGCGAACGCCGTCCGGTAGCTGCGCTGGGCGTTGAGGTTGTCCAGGTCGAAGCGGGCGAAGCGCTGGCCCTCGCTGCTGACGGTGACCACTCGCGGGTCGGGCGCTGTGAGCAGGTGAGGCATCAGCAGGCCGGTCAGGGCGAAGGTGCCCAGGTGGTTGATGCCGAACTGCGACTCGAAGCCGTCGGTGGTCTGGGCGTAGGGCACCATCGCCACTCCGGCGTTGTTGATGAGTAGGTCGATCCGTCCGCGGTTCCAGCCGGCGGCGAATGCTCGGACGGAGGTCAGGCTGCCGAGGTCTACCTGGCGCAGTTCCAGGTGTGCGCCGGGCACCTCGCCGTGCATGCGGGTGAGCGCGGCTTGGCCGCGGTGCGGGTCACGGCAGGCCAGCACGACGTGTGCGCCACGGCGGGCCAGTTCGCGGGCGGTGACGTAGCCGATGCCGCTGTTGGCTCCGGTCACCACCGCCACCCGTCCGCACTGGTCGGGGACGGCTTGGAGGGTCCGGGCGGGAGAGTTGCTCATGGTGTGTGACCTCAGGGGACGATGGATGAAGGTGTTCTGCTCATCACCGCCGATCCGGTCGAGGAGGCGACCGGATCCAGGTGGTGCGGGTGACGCTGGCGGCCGTGCCTCGGCGCCCTGCGACCGGCGCACGAAAGCCGGCCGGCTACCGGGCAAGGATGCTGATGCCGAGCATGCGTGCCCCGGTTTCGGTGCGCGGGCGGTGCGTGCTGTTGGGCGCGAACACCACATAGCTGCCCGGCCCGAGGCGACGCCCCCGGTCTATGAACTCTCCCGACACCACGTAATAGCGTTCTTCGCACTCGTGGACGTCCATCTGCGGCCACTCGGTCCCCGGAGCGAAGTCATACATCCACCCGCGCGCCCACTCCGTGGCTGGCAGCCGCCGCCGGATGATGCCAGGAACGACCTCCACCGGCTCGACCTCGTCAACGTGCAGGATCTGAACTCCACTGGGCTCTTGTTGCATGACGCCAATCGTCACAGCAGGCGCCGGGCCCTGCCCAGTGTCTGGATTGACACGTGCAGGTACTTTTTCGCCATGAGTGTTCACCGGGTAGTCGCCCTGGTCCTGCCGCCGCAGTCCACGTTCGAGCTGGCGTGTGCCGCCGAGGTTTTCGGCATGAGCCGCCCCGGCCTGCCCGCCCGTTACGAGTTCGCAGTGTGCACGGAGCGGCCGGGCGCCGTGCCGACCCTGGCGGGCTACGACATGATGGTCGATCAGGGACTGCCCGCACTCGATACCGCGGACACGGTGGTGATCCCCGGCTGGCAACACCGCGAAAGGGCCGCTTCCCCCGCCGTGATCGACGCCGTACGACATGCCCACCGTCGCGGCGCTCGCATCGTCGCGATCTGCTCCGGTGCCTTCCTCCTCGCTCAGGCGGGACTGCTGGATCACCGCAGGGCGACCACCCACTGGCGAATGGCCGCCGAACTCGCCGTTCAATTCCCTGACATCCAGGTCGAGCCCGACACGCTGTACATCGACCTGGGCGACATCGCCACCAGCGCGGGCACCGCCGCAGGCATCGACCTGTGCCTGCACCTGGCCCGGACTGACCACGGCACCGCCCACGCCGCGCAGATCGCCCGGCACATGGTCATGCCTCCGCATCGCGAGGGCGGCCAATTGCAGTACGCCGCTCCGGCCCCCGCCGAGCGCCTGCCGCAATCCCTGGCTCCCATCCTCGACTGGGCCATCGAGCGGCTGCACCAGCCTCTCACCATCGACGACCTCGCCGCACAGGCCAGGATCTCCCCGCGAACGCTCGCCCGCAGATTTGCCGACCAACTCGGCGTCGGTCCTGGCAGATGGCTGCTCCAGCAGCGCGTCAGGGCGGCCCAAGCCCTCCTGGAAGAGACAGACCTCCCCGTGGAGGCGATCGCCACCAGGGTCGGCCTTTCCTCGGCTGCCAACCTCCGCAGACGCTTCCACGCCATGGTGCACACCACGCCCGCCGCGTACCGCCGCTCCTTCGGCCTCCGCACCAGTGGCACGCGATCAAGTGGGTAAGCGCCCTGCCGGCCACCGGAGCACGGGAGCGGGCATGGGCGAGATGGCTTCGACAGCCAGCACTCGGGCCATCTGCCGGCCGACAGCGCCAGCACCTGTGGATTCCCTTACCGCGGGCGTTCGCCGAGCTCGCCGCCACGCAGCGCGGTCGACCTCGGCAAAGATCGTCTTTCTGCTGCGCGCGGCCGCCGACCGGGCCCTGCTCGGCTTCGGCAGTGGTGGCCGGTCCGGTCGGGGTTGCTGGGCGTCGATCGGTCCGAACCGCGTCGCAACGACCTGTCATCGTTCGAGCCGACATGTGCGAGGTGACGCCGTTCCCGGGAACGCCAGGATTAGCTATCGCGCGTGACGAGGAGTCGGACACTCACGGCTGGTGGAACCGCACCTCCGGCTGAGCTGGGGTCGGTCCGTCCAGCACGGGCTGCGCCATGCCCCGCAGGTGCAGGTCGAAGAAGGCGGCGACGTACGTACGGGTGATGGCTACGGCCCTGTCTGCCGGGAGTGGGCTTTGCGGAAGACCGAAGTGGCGCGCGATGACGGGACTGTCGGAGAAGGTGAAGTGCTCCGAACCGGCCACGGTCAGCCAGCGCTTCCACCCGTCGAGCGCCGGCCACGCGTCACCCCAGGTCGTGTCGGTTCCGCCGGGCCGGTGTACGGCGTCGTCCGTGCCGATCATCATGAACGGGCGGCCGCCGAGACTCCCGGACGGGAGCTCCTCCTGGAAGCCGCCGTCCATGTTGATGCCAGCGCCGATGCGCCGATCCGCCGCCATCGCGGTGGCCGCGGCGGCGCCGCCGATGGAATGACCGGCCATGCCGATCCGCCGCTTGTCGATCATCGCCGCGTGCTTCCACACGGCATGGCGGCCCGTCAGGCGGTCGATGACGAACGACATGTCATCGGCGCGCGTCGCGGTGACCCGGCCCGCGTCCACGCCGTCGTCCTCGACCGCCGTACAGGCCACGCAGGTCAGCACCCGCCCGCCCGGCACGGCCGTACCGAAGGACTCGTAGGCGTGGTCGACGGACGCGACCACATACCCGCGGGCCGCGAGGTCCTCGGCGAGGTGGGTGAGCGTGTAGCGGGAGACGCCAAAGCCGGGCGAGAGGAGAACAAGAGGATGGCGGCCGCGCGCGGGTCGGGCATCGCGTCCGCTGTGCGTGCGCATGGCGGCCAACTCCTCTGCCGAAACCGCCTGTTCGAGTTTCATGCCACGCAGCAGCAGCCGCGTCTCCTCGGCCGTGGCGTACGGCGCGGGCGCGGGGCCGGGACCCGGCCGGCCGGAGCGTGGGGCAGCCGGGTAGTGCAGCGTCACCATCAGCTCCCGCGCGCCGGCCTCGGCGACCCAGGGGTCGGGGCGCGAACGGTCGACGAGGTGGAGGAGGGAGCTCCCGACCGCGTACGGCCCCGCGGGCGCAGGGAGTTCGGCGCGGGCGGCGGAGACGAAGGCGGCTGGGGTCCTCGAAGCCGCCGAAGCCGCCGAAACGGGCACATAGGCGGCAAGACCGGAAGGAGCGGACAACCGAGCGATGAAAGTGGAGGCGGAAGCGGTTGCCGCCGTGGAGACGGGTAAGGCGAGGGCGCAAAGAAGCGCGACGGCCGTGGCCGTCCGAGTGCGAGTGCGAGTGACCATGACCCGACGCTAGACCCGCCGATCCGCGCGGCGCGTCACACCAGAGGTGCAAGCGGGCGCTCCCCTCTCAGCCCCAAGTCGCATACGCGGCCGGCCTTCTCACGCGTGACGGCCGGACATCTGCCCCGAGGTGGTGGCTGTCGCGGATGTGCTGCTGGACCGGGCCCTGGCTGACCTGGTGGCGCAACACGGCGCGGCCGGCGGCGAACTCAGGCAGCGCACACGGCTTTGTGACCGATACGCCACATCGCATCTCCACCGGCCTCGGTCGGCACCTTGGGCACGCCCCGGCGGTGCAGCATCGTGCTGCACCCCAAGCATGCTGTGAGACCAGCCACCACCCGCAAGGCCACCTACGGGCCGGTCCACTGCCAACGCACCGGCCTGGATCGCCCGGCTCGATGAACTGCTGCCGGACCGGCGCGCGCTGCTCGCTGCCGTTACGGGGCCGGGCGCAGACTCGTTCACCGGGTTATGAGCCTTTCTGATTCTCCAGTGTCCACTGGTGTGTGTGACGACTCGAACGAAGCCGTGGTCGTGGCGGTGCGGCAGCTGACCCGGAGCACGCCGTGGACGGTGGTCGGGCGGGTGCCGCTGGACTTCCCCGCTCACCACCCTCAAGGCGTCACGCGTGGCCATGACCACCGCCTGTACGTGTCGACGGCGGAGATCACCGAGGCGACCCGCTTCCACGACAGTCCTGTGGACGGCTACGACCGAACTCCCGGCCGAGGGCAGGGCCATGTGTTCGTCACGGACGCCGACGGTGCGGCGCTGGGCCGGGTGAGCGTGGGCGAGGGGACGATCTACCACCCGGGTGGTATCGACTTCGACGGCGAATCGCTGTGGGTGCCGACGGCGGAGTACCGGCCCGATTCTCATTCGATCGTCTACCGGGTGGACCCCGACACCCTGGAGGTACGGGAGGCCTTCCGGTTCGACGACCACATCGGCGGGATCGTGCGCGACCGCCACAGCGGCCTGCTGCACGCCGTTACCTGGGGTTCCCGGCGGCTGCTCACGTTCACGGTCGACGGGAAACTCACCCACCGGGTCGAGAACAAGAGCCACTTCGTCGACTACCAGACCTGTGTGAGCGCGGGCGGCGGCCACGTGGTGTGCACGGGCATCTCGGAATACCCCACGGCCGGGGCGGGCATCTTCAGCCTCGGCGGGATCGCCGTCGTCGAGATCGCCTCCGGCCGCATCGAGCACGAAGCGCCGGTGACCGTGCTCTCACCAGCCGGCCGCGTAGTCACGTACAACGCGGTGCACCTGGAGACGGACGGGAACGTCCTTCGGATGCTCGCCGTCCCCGACGACGGAGAAACCGCGGGCGAGTCGCACCTGATCACCCTTGAGACGCCGCTGGCCCCATGACGACCCGGACGGCGAGGAAGTACAGCCCCTCGTACATCACCTCGCCGTTCAGCTCCGAGCACAGGCTCCGCGGGGTGAACCGGCGCCGGTAGATCGGATACGTGGTGTCGGCCACCGAGCGCAGCTCTATCTTCTCCTCATGCAGGTCGCCGTCGCTGCGCAGGTCGATCACGATCAGCTCGCGCGCCGTACGACGTGCCTCGGCGAGGAACACGGCACGCTCCTCGGGCCGCAGCAGCCCGTAGAAGTTGCCGGTGACGATGCGGTCGAAGGCGCCGGTGGCGAACGGCAGGGGTGGGCACAGCGCCCGCACGCACTCGGCCCAGGGCGCCCGGGCCTGGGTCAGCTCCAGCATCTCCGCGCTCTGGTCCAGGGCGACGACCGGGCCGCGGAGGAACTGCGTCCACACGCCGGTCCCGCAAGCCACGTCGAGCGCCCGACCTTCGGGCAGCGCGGTGAGCAGTTTTCCGATGGCGGCGGTTTCCCGGTCCAGGCCGGCGTTCACCACGGGATCACCGCGATAGCTGGTCTCGTCGTAGACCGGGGCACGATGCCGGTAGTACTGCTCCCGCACTAAGTCACGCATGTCCCGACAGCTACCCCCGCCCGAACAGCAGGCAAACAACAGGCGCCCTCGCCCCTTGCGGAACGGCCGGAAAAAGCTTTTGGCCGAAGGTGCCCAAGTCCGCGCCAGACGGTCTTCCGCGGGCTGAACCGTTCCGGCAGGTCCCGCCACTGAACCCCAGTCGCACCCGATGCAGAATCCCGTCGATCACCTGACGCGCAACTGCGAAACGAGGCGGAGGGCGAGAGCGGAGGGCATCGACTCATCCGCTACCGACCGAAGGCCCGTCTCGCAGCGGCGTGCTCCTGAAAGCCGTCCGCCGCGCCCACGCACTATCGAATGGCGCCGGTCGGCTTCGAGGTCCGCTGCGTGGCCTGCGGTCAGTTGGAGAGACCGGCGATGGTTTCGGCGTCCTTGCGGTGATTGCCGGGGCCGAGGCCGCCCGCCGACCGGGTCAGATGACGGTGCAGATGGCCTCTGTGGCGGTACGGATCAGCCTGTTGGCGCTGTAGTCGTACACCTGCGGACGGAAGCAGACGGTGTACCCCTCCTTCATGTCGAACTTGCACTCCGCCCACGTGTCGTAGCCGTTGTTGTTGACGCAGTGCGGGGTCTCGCGGGAGTAGTTGACCGTCCAGTCCGCGCGGGCCGAAGCGCTGTCGTGGGCCGTGTCCTTGACGTGGAAGTCGTCGCCGTCGGGTTCGAAACAGACTGTCGCGCCGGTGATGCTTCCGCATATCCAGTCTGCTTCGGCCGGGGCGGCGTAGGAGGCGCTCGCGCTCGTCACGACCAGGCCGCCGGCGGCGACGGTGGCGAGGATGAAGGAACGTCCCATCCGGGAAAGGGCGCTGCCAGGAGCCGTGCGGGATCGGAACAGATTCATTGCGAGACCTGCCTTCAATGTCGCTGACTGCATCACTGACCGGGCCGCCGGCCAGGGGCCACGTCCTGTGGACTGTTGCGAATCTATTGATCCAAACCCTGGGCTCGACAGCACCTAATCGGTCACAAGGTCACCTGCGCAGGGACGGGATGCGGCCAGACGTTGCTCCGCCTACTGGCTGCCGCGTACGCCCAGTAGGTTGCTGCGCGCGGGACTCCTGGGGCTGGGCGTGTGGGCCGGAAGCCGCACGGAAGCGGAACAAGGACGAGCACGGTCACTGCCTAGGACTGGACCAATCCCGTGGCCGGGGGCGGCCACCTCGCCCAGGACCGAGATACAGGCGGGCGTCCCGCCCGCCCACGCCTTGTACGGTCGCGGCGCCACGCGCCTCTATGGGCCACAGTGGCTCGTCGTGCACAACAGGACGACTGGTCAGGATGTACTCGTCCGAAACCGCATCTGGGCGCCCCCCGATGGACTCGGTCATGGGATCGAGGTCGGGTGCGCACCGCCCTCACCGCCCTGACCGCGGTTGCGCGGACGTGATCGGAAGCCGGTGGAATGGCGAGGCGACGGGGCTCGTCCGACTCATCGCCCAGGCCGACCGGAGAGTGCCCCGCTTCCGCATCGTGCCAACACCGCCGTCGACGACTCCGGCCCGCCCATCAGCGCCGGCGTGGTCCAAAAGCGGGGGGCGTCGACCTCGTCTCCCTCAAGGACGGAGCGAGCGCCTTGGGCGGGCAGGACTACGGCTACGCCACCACTGTTTGGGGCCGAGTGCCGTTCCGAAGATCCTCGGCACGCCCGACGCCAACGGTGACGGCATCCCGGACATCTGGGCCGTCGACAGTCTCGGCATGCAGCGGCTCTACATGGGCGGGACGACAGCGGTCGGCGGCCCGACCGGCATGGACGAGGATGCCTGGAACAAGTACCTCACCATCGGATAGCAGCCACCTCACGTAGCCAAAGCCCCGCCGGAGATTGCCTCCGGCGGGGTTTTGGCGTTCCCGCCGTCCGGTCTTGGAACGCGGGGTCGGATTCCTGCCAGCGGTGGGGGGCTGGGGGCTATTTGATTGAGCTCGCAACCAAACGATGCGGGAGGACGTGCACATGGACAGGAACGCGGTGGCGCTGGTGACCGGGGGGAGCCGGGGGATCGGGGCGGCCGTTGCCGTGCGGCTCGCCGAGGACGGGGCGGATGTCGCAATCACGTACGTCAGCGATGCCGAGGCCGCGACGCGGGTGGTCAAGGCCGTGGAGGCGCTCGGGCGGCGAGGCGTCGCGCTGCGGGCCGATGCGGGGGACGCGGCGGAGGTCGCGAACGCCGTCGGGGAGACCGTACGGCGGTTCGGGCGGCTCGACGTGCTCGTGAACAACGCCGGGGTCGGGGCCGTCGGGCCCATGGAGAGCGTCGAGTTGACCGAGGTCGACCGGGTACTGGGCGTCAACGTGCGGGGCGCGTTCCTCGCTGCCCAGGCCGCCGCGGCGCGTATGCGGGAGGGCGGGCGGATCATCACCATCGGCAGCTGCATGGCGCAGCGGGTGCCCGGGCCGGGCGGGGTACTGTACGCGATGAGCAAGGCAGCGACGATCGGGCTGACGAAGGCCCTGGCGCGGGAGCTCGGCGGGCGCGGGATCACCGCGAACCTGGTGCATCCGGGGCCCGTCGACACCGACATGAACCCGGCCGACGGACCGTACGCGGGCCCGCAGGCGGCGATGACGGCGCTGGGCCGGTTCGGTAGGGCGGGGGAGGTCGCGGACGTGGTGGCGTTCCTCGCGGGGCCGGGCGCGGGCTATGTCACGGGAGCGGAGTTCGCGGTGGACGGCGGCCACGCCGCCTAGACCAGGGGCGCGTCTTTCGGATCTTGTCGGCTGAGCCCGCGTGGTCCGGGTGCCGTGCATCGCAAAGCGGAGGAGCTTGCCTCGTACTGGACGTACTGGGAAGCCCCGACAACGGGCCTCTCCCAGCGGTAGCTGGGGGGAAGGTACGGTGCCGGGCCACGCGGGCCCGGCAAGATCCGAAAGACACGCCCTGGCCACGCCAGCTGCCGAAGGCCTCGTGAAGGGGGCTGCGACGTCACTCGGAGCACTGCTCGTCTCCGCCGTCATTCTGTGGTGGAACACCAAGCACTGACACAGCGCGACGGGGCGCCGCCAGGTTCACCAGCACGGCGCCCCGTTTCCAAAGCGATCTTGGCAGGACGCATGCCGCTGGTCGAGGTCGCTGACGGTTTTCGCTGCACCTGCCGCGGGGCCCGCCCGGCCCGACATTTCGGGAGACCATCGCCCGCGTGACCGGTCAGCCCGGTGCGCCGGATCCTCGGCTGAGGCGGCTCAGGAACCGGTGGCGCGGACCGAGCCGGTGCTCGTGCCGCCGGGGTTGCCCAGGAAGCAGGTGACACTGCGGTCGTCGGCGTCCCAGTTGCCGGACCGCGGGTAGTAGTAGTAGCTCTCCAGGTTCGACGGCATCTTCGGGGCGCCGCCCACGTAGTCGTTGAGCGTCGTGCCTCCGCACCTCTCGTCGGCGATCGAGATGATCCTCTCCTTGCCCGGGTACGGTCCCTCTTCCAGGTCGAAGACGGCGTACGCCTCCGCTTCATGGGCCTGCTCGCAGGGCACGATGGTTACCGAGGTCTCTGCCTCTTCCTTGTCGTCCTTCAGGCTGTCATCCGTGTTGAAGCAGTCCCCGACACGGATGTCCGCCACTTCGCTGGTGCCCGATTCGGTCACCTTTCCACCGCTGTCGCGCTCCGGGCCAACGAGCACACCGGTGACCCCGAGGGCCAGCGCGAGCAGCATGGCCGCACAGTTGATGGCGATGGCCGCGATGGCCAAGCCCCTGCCCTGCTCGCCGCGCTCGCGGATCTGTCTGAGGGCGATGAAGCCGAGGATCAGCGCGACCAGCGGGATGCAGGTGAGCGACAGGACGAACGCCACGATGGCCAGCACGTTGGTCTTCTGCGACGGCAACGGTCCTTCTGGCGGCGCGTTCCACCCCTGCGGCCCGCCGTGCGGACCGGGCTGCCCCGGCCGCCCGTACGGCCCCCTCTGCGGATCGGGCTCGGGGGAAGACGGTGGTTGCGGAGGTCTGGACATGCGCGGACCCTCCTTGCAGAGGATGAAACGCGACGAACAGCCGGCCGGTGGCCTTTGCCCCTCCTACGCTACGTCCGGCACCCCGGGGAGCGCCTGCGGACACCGGCTCGAACCGCATGCACGTTCGGGTCCAGGCGGATTGCCGCTCGTACGTGCGCCGGGCGATGCGGAAGCTGGCGGAGCAGGGTCTGGCGGAGACGAACGGCAAGCAGGGCAAGGAGCTGTCAGAGGCTTCCGCCGATTCCGAGCAACCGGTCCACGTTGTCGCCAACCGAGCCTGGGGCCGTTGTGTCCCGAATGTTGTTCGTCCCAAGGAGGTCGTCCACGGTGGCGCCGAGAGTGGTCCGGTCAGCCAAGCCAGGGCTGCCATGGAGGAGACCAGGCCGCCGTCGGCTGGTGCTGCTGCGGCATGTGCGGCCTGTCCGATCGTTGGTCTGACCGCAGGAAACTGCCTAGGGGGCTGGGGCTTCCAGGACGGCGACCTCCCAGCCGAAGCACACGACGATCCGGCCGTCGGTGTGCCGGGCCAGGTCGGCGACCGGCTGCGGGAAGGGCAGGGGGGCGCCGAGCGGCTCGCCGGAGCGCAGGTCCCAGGCCCGTACCGTCGCTTCGCCGGGGAGGGCTGCAATGACGGCCGGGCTGCCGGCCACCACCGCGGTGGTCATCGCGCTCACCCATCCGGAGCCGACCACTGCGGCGTCGCCGGCTGTGACGGGCGGACCGAGCTGCTCGCCGGTGAGCAGGTCCCACACCCGCACCGTGCCGTCCCGGCCGCCGGTGGCGGCCACCGGCCTGCCCTCCAGTGTTCCGGGCGCCACGGCCTGCACCCAGGCGCTGTGGCCGCGGAGCGACCGGTCCAGCTCCTCGCCGCTCTCCACGTCCCAGATCCGCACGACGCAGTCCGCGCCGCCCACGAGCACGACCGGTCTGCCCGCCACCACCGTGGTCGCCAGGGCATCGGCTGCGCCGTGCTGCCCCGGCAGCGCCCGGCCGCACTGGCGACCCGTTCCCAGGTCCCAGATCCGCACGAGGCCGTCGTCGCTGCCCGTGACGGCCAGGGGTCGGCCGGCCACGACGGCGGTGGCCACCGCCCTCACCGGGCCCTCGTGCCCCGCCCACGGCTCGGCCGCCTGCGTACCGGTACGCACATTCCAGATCCGCAGGACGCCGTCGGAGTCGCCTGTGACGGCCACGGCATCGCCTTCCACAAGGGCTGTGGCCACCGATTCCACCGCGCCGTCATGGCCCGTCAGCGGTCGGCCGCGCTGCTGCCCCGTGTCCAGGTCCCAGACGCGTACGGTGCGGTCGTCACCTCCGGTCACGGCGACCCGGCGGCCGTCCACCACAGCGGCGGCGACGGATGTGACCTGTGCGGCGTGGCCCCTGACCGGGTCACCCAGCCGCCGGGCGGGGGCCAGGTCCCAGATGCGGGCCGTGCCGTCCTCGCCGCCGGTGACTGCCACCGGCCGGTCCTCCGCCACAGCGCTCGCCACCATGGTCACGGCTCCGATGTGACCGATGAGGCAGGCGCCGGGCTGCGCACCGGTGCCGAGGTTCCAGATCCGTACCACGCCGTCCTCACCTCCGGTGACGGCGACGGGCCGCTCGGCCTGCGCGGTGGTGGCCACGGCTCGCACCATGCCCTCGTGCCCGGTGCAGGCCGGACCCAACTGCCTGCCGGTTTCCAATTCGCGTACCTCGACTGCGCCGTTGCCGCTGCCGGTCACGGTGACGGGGCGGCCGTCGACCGTACTCACGGCGAGCGCGGTGACCCAGCCGCCGGACGCTCCGCACGCGGGGTGGTCGTGCTGCGCGCCCGTGGGCAGGTCCCACACCCGGAGGGTTTCATCGCTGCTGATGACGGCGAGCGGCCGGCCCTCCACCTCCGCGGTCGCCACCCAGCTCGTGGCCTCCACTCCGTCGTCCCAGACCGGGTTCTCCAGCGCCCGGCCGAGCCATCGGGCACTGCGCAGGTCCCAGATCCGTACGGTGCCCTCCTCGTCGTCGCCCGTGAGAACGAAGGGCCGGCCTTCGATCTCGGCCGTGGCCACGGCCGAGACGGGGCCACTGTGACCGATGAGCGGCGGCCCGATGCTCTCCCCGCTGCGCAGGTCCCAGATCCGCGCCGTCCCGTCGAGACCGCCGGTGACGGCGGCCGGCCGGCCGTCGAGCACGGCCGTGGCCACTGCGGCCACCGAACCCTCGTGAGCATCGAGCGGCGGCCCCAGCGGGACGCCGGTGCGCAGGTCCCACCGCCGTACGGTGCCGTCGGCGTGTCCGGTGACGGCAAGCGGCCGGTGCTCCGTCGCCGATACGGCCACAGCCGTCACCGGGTCGGCGCGGCCGCCGAGAAAGGCCCGCAAGTAGGCGCTGACGTGGGATCCGGTGGCCCAGCCGACGCGCCACGGGAGGGCCACTTCGGAACCTTCCACCGGATCCGCGGCTAGATCCGTGGCAAGCTGCCGGGCGCCCCAGCGGGCCGCATCCAGTGC
The DNA here is from genome assembly GCF_053591375.1 of Streptomyces sp. NPDC003034. Classification (NCBI taxonomy): domain Bacteria; kingdom Bacillati; phylum Actinomycetota; class Actinomycetes; order Kitasatosporales; family Streptomycetaceae; genus Streptomyces; species Streptomyces sp. NPDC003034. Next base: position 62,380 of record NZ_JBSFTS010000021.1, on the reverse strand, counting down.
GAGCAGCCACCGACGGGCCTCCGGTCCGGCCTCGGCGTGCCGGTACGCGGAGGTGTGCCAGACCGCTGCGGCCAGGCGGGCCGGCGTACTGCGGGCCCGGGCCAGCAGGGGCAGCAGCAGCTGCGGATCGGCACGCACCAGGAACTCCGCCCGGGTCAGCAGCTCGTCGAGCGTGCCGGTGTCGGCGGCCTCCTGGGCGATGTCTGCCCACCGGTCGGCTTCAGGCCGCGACGGTGGTGGCGAAGCCTGCGTGTTCACCTCGGCCTCCCGACGTGAGCTCCCGGGCGCGGGCCGCTCACCGGCGGCCATGGCGTTGGACCACGACCCCATTATGTGGCGCCGACCGCAGCGGGGCGCGAGCCCGGCAAGATCCGGGGGGAAACGGCCTAGGTGTATTGATCACGAGCGTGCTGTGAGGTCGGGCGACTGGCGCGGAGCCCCGCGAAGAACGCAGCCTCCTCAGGCGCAATGAGTCGGCGTTTCAGCCCGGCGCTGGGGGCTGTCCCCGGCGGGACGAGTCCGCGTGGTTCACGCGGACTCGTCCCGCCACCCTTCTCAGCTGACGGCGTCGAGCAGCAGCTTCGCGGCCACCATCGCCCCGTCGGTGCCGACCCTGCCGGCCACGGCCTTCGCCCGTGCGTCGGTTTCGGGGTCCAGGGCCGTCTTGAGGGCGGCCGTCAGGGACTCGAAGGTCGCCACCGGACCGTCATGGGCTACGCCGATGCCCAGCTCGGCCACCCGGCCGGCCCAGTACGGCTGGTCCGCCAACTGGGGCACCACCACCTGGGGAGCGCCGGCCCGGGCGGCCGTCGTCGTCGTACCCGCGCCGCCGTGGTGCACGACGGCGGCCACCCGTCCGAACAACTTCTGGTGGTTGACCTCGCCGACGGCGAAGCAGTCGTCCCGGTCGTCGATGAGGCCCAAGTCCGCCCAGCCACGCCCCACCAGGACTCGGCGGCCGCTCGCTCGGACCGCCTCGATGGCCACCCGGGCCGCGTCCTGCCCTGCGCGTACGGCCATGCTGCCGAAACCCACGTACACGGGCGGCGCGCCGGCGTCCAGGAAGGCCACCAACTCCGCCGGGAGCGGCCGTTCATCGGGCAGCACCCACGCGCCGGTCTGTACGACATCGAGGCCCGGCGTCTCCAGCCAGGGGTCCAGCACCGGGTCCGTCGCCAGCCACGGCCGGTCACCGAATGCGTAGTCGCGGACGTTGCCCACCCGGGGCAGGCCGAGCGTCGCGCGGCTGGTGTTGAGCGCCTCACCGAACAGCGCGTTGATGCTCTGGGCGTCCAGGTCCCACCGTGCCCGGTTGTCGGTCACCTCCGGCGGGAACGGCCGCCCCGGATACGCCAGTGGCGGGCGCTGCGGCGAGGGCAGGGTCAGCTGCTGGAAGATCGCTGATACGTAGCCGATGCCCAGTTTCTCGGCCACCGACCGTGCCCCGGCGATGGCCGGCATCGCGCCCGTCGCCAACAGCACGTCGCACCCCTCGGCCGCCTCGGGCATCACCTTGATCTGACTGGCAATCAGTTCAGCTGCGCGCTGCGGCAGGTTGCCCTTCGACGGCGGCGGCGCGGCGGTCGTCAGCGCACGCGCTGACTGCCCGACGCCCACCACGCAGACGCCGATCCCGGCCAGCCGCTCCGCGAAGTCCTCGTCCGGCGGGGCACACACCCGCACCTCAGCGCCGAGTTCCCGCAACCGCACCGCGAGCCCCACCAGCGGTTCGACGTCCCCGCGCGACCCATACGTCGACAACAGCACACGCACTTCGTAGATCTCCCATTTCTGTGGATTCACTGCCGGGCCGGCTCTTCAGAAAGGTACGGCCCGGGTCTTGCCTCGCCCCGGGTGCGCTGCGCATCGCGCGTTGCAGGGAGCGAGTGATTTTCTTGCCCCTACGCCGATAGGCGGTGGGGAGCGATCACCTGCGTTTTGTGAGCTACCGGGCCCAGGGCAGTTCGCGGGTGCCCTCGGAGCCGGGAACGGAGGCAACGCCGTCGGCGCGCATCGAGACGTGGGCCTCAGTCGCCTCCGGAGCGTGGATCCGACGGACCAGGTTCGGCGGCAGGACCAGGGTCTGGCCGGCCGAGACCCTCTCGGTACGGCCGTCGCAGGTCACCTCCAGGGCGCCAGCGGTGACCGTCCAGACCTGCTCACGGCTGATGGAGTGCTCCGGGCCGGTCGCACCGGCTTCCATCGCAACGGTCCAGGTGCTGAGTTCGGCGCTGCCGCGGCTGGGAGCCGCCAGGCCGTTCATGGTGGCGTTCGGGGAGACGGTGAGGTTTTCCGGCGTGGGGGTGATCACATGCATGGCGGTGTCCTCGTTCTGGTCCGTGGGACGTTCGGGTGCGGTCCACTCGACGAGCTGGATGACGACTCCGTTGGGATCGGTCATCTGGAACAGGCGCTCGCCCCAGGGCTCTTCGCGCAGCGGCATGGTGATGGGGGCGCCCGCCGCTCGCAGCCTGGCTTCCTCCGCGGCCAGGTCGGTGACGGTGAAGGCGAGGATCAGACCGCTCGCCTCCCGGTCGCGCTGCTCGGCGGGCAGGACGTCGGTGCCCCGGCGGAGCAGGACGATGTCGACGGCGGCATCCTCGCGGGCCAGGGAGGCGAAGCCGTCGTCGGCCATGGCTACCTGGTAGCCGAGGTGGGTGCAGAGGAAGTCACGCGAGGCGTCGACGTCGGCGACGGTCAGGGAGAGGGTGGAGGCGGAGACGTTCAGGGCTGCTCCTTGGACGGTGTGTGGTGACAGCAGGTTGTTCAGGCCCGCGTTTGCGCTGACGGCGGAGTCTTCGAGAAGGTGGTGATGGTCAGGCCGGAGTCGAAGGACCGCGTGGCAACCGGAGCGAACCTCGTCGGGGTGAAGGGGCCGTCGAAGAGCGGGATGCCGGATCCGATGGTGATGGGATGGCGCTTGATGATGAGTTCGTCGATCTCGTCGCGCAGGGAAGCCGCAAGTTTGCCGCCCCCGCAGAGCCAGATCCCCGTGCCATCCTGCTCCTTGAGGTCACGGACGAGCGCGACCGGATCGTCGACGACGGTCACCGCCGGATCGGGGCTGGCGAGCGTACGTGAGACGACGTACTGCTTCAAGTGGGCGTACGGGCTGGTCCACCCCAGTTTCAGGCCAGGGTCATAGGTCGCGCGGCCCATGATGACGGTGTCGAACCGCTCAGGGGCGCGATCGGCGATGCCCAGGGGCTCGCGTGCGGGTGTGGGCATCGTTTCGGGAAAGTCGGCCAGGATCGCGGCGGCTTCCTCACCCTCGAAGGGCAAGAAGTCGTACTGGTCGTCGGGGCCCGCGATATAGCCGTCGAGGGTGGCGGCGATGTAGTAGGTCAACTTGCGCACGGACTACTCGTTCCTTCGAGAGCGATGGCGGATGCGGGTAGGCATCCCGGTCGTACGGATCAGGCGGTAGGCACATCGAGTTGGCATTCGCGGGTGCGGCGGTAGGAGCAGAATCCCAGCTCTCGGTTGACCGCGAGCATGTGGACGTTGTCCTCGGCGTTGTCCGTCTCGACCTCGACGACACCGGGGTACTCGGTGCGCAGCCGGCGCACCATGGCGGCCTTGAGCCACAGCCCCAGACCGCGGCCGCGGTGCGCGGGCACGACCGCCGTGTCGTACTGCTGCACCCGGGCCGACGCTCCCTGGGGGACCACGATCTCGGTGTAGCCGCCCATCGTGCCGTCGTCGTGGACGGCGGCGAGGGTCAGCAGGGTGTCGCCGCGGTCGGCGACCACCTTGGCCATGGCCCGTACGCGCTCGGCGTCCCAGGCAACGCTGCCGTAGTCCAGGCCCCCGACGGGCATGTCGTTCATCGCGTTCTTGGCCGTCGCGAAGGCGGCCGCGAGGTCGTCGGGCACCGTGCCGGTCCAGCCGGTCAGCCGGTAGCCGGGGTGCTCGGCCCCGCCGAGCCGGCGGATCCTCGCCTCGTCCATCTCGTCGAGGCGCAGGAGCAGATGGTCCACGGCCAGTGCGAGGCGGAAGTTCCACCGCGCGCAGAAGGCTTCGCCCGGGCTGTCGGCCGCCGCTTCGACGATCAGACTGCGCCGGTCCTCGGTGCGGCAGGCCGCCACGACCGCGGACAGCAGGCGGGAGCCGGCTCCCCGGCGCCGGTGCGCGGGGTGGACGTGGAGTTCCATCTCCGCCAAGTGGTTCCTCGCCGGGGAGGTGAACAGGCGCAGGGCCGCGACTCCGACCGGGACGCCGTCCGCCCCGGTGGCCAGCCAGGTCAGCCGGCGGCTGTCCAGAGCGGGCTGGGTGAGCTGGGCGTGGATCTGTGCGGGACTGGGAGGCGGAACGTCCGGCAGGTCGTGCGCCATGGATGCGGCGACGACCTGATGCCACGCGGCGGCCTCGGTGACCGAGACATGATCGAGCGGAGCGAGGTGGAGGCGGGCGTGGTCGGGCAAGTAAAAGCTCCTGTCAGTGCGTTGAACGTACGTCCGGACGGGGCGCGTGCACGCCGTCGCCTTCGTCTCGTCGGCGGGAATCGCGGCCGCGGACACGGAGGTGAGCGAGCACGCCTGGTGGGACCTGTGCTTGCGTCAGCCAGCGGTGCCAGGACTCCAACGGTCCAAAGCGATGTAGGCCGATAGCCGTTCCTCGGTGCAGGCGGCGCGCGTGGCGGCGGGCAAGGGAGCGAGCAGCTTCGCCACCGTCTCCTCGTCGGCCCCGTCCAGCAGCCACGGCAGCAACGCTGGTGCGTCGTCGCGGGCGACGCGCTGCGCTTGGACGCGGACGAATCGGCCCCACTGCTCGGCCGTCAACGCCCCCTGGACCAATGGCAGGGCCCGGGTCTCCTCGTGTTCGAGGTGTCCGGCCAGGCCGGTGGCCAGCGCATCGGTCAAGGCACCCAACCGCACCGGGTCCACCTGGGGGTCGGCCAGCGCAGTGTCGATGGCCTCAATCACCGATCGGATGGCGGCGTGTTCGGCCTCCAAAGCCTCTAAAAGTGCCAGCTGCTGCGGGCGGCCGGCCAGGCTTCGGCGCAGCGCGGGCCACAGCTCCTCGTCCTCGGCGGAGTGGTGGGCGTGCAGGGCCTGCTTGAGCATCTTCCATCCGGCAGCGGTGGCCAGTACACGCCGTACGTCATGGTCCGCGGCGGTGGTGATCCGGTCGAGGTGCGCCAGTTCCCGGCGCAGGGCATCGTGCATCGCCCGCACCACGGTGAGGTCGATCGCGTCATGCCGGCCGGTTTGCATGTCCTCAACCTTCTTGCGAGTCGCGAAGATGATCAATGTAGACTTCGACGCTGTTCGATAACCGCAGGGTTATCGACGGGGGCTGGGGGGCCGGTGGAGCTGCGGGACATCGAGATCTTCCTGGTGCTGGCCGAGGAGTTGCATTTCGGCCGGACCGCACAGCGGCTGCACGTCTCCCAGGCGCGCGTGAGTCAGGCCATCAAGAAGCAGGAGCGGCGCATCGGTGCCGAGCTGTTCACCCGCACCAGCCGCACGGTGCGCCTGACCGAGGTCGGCCGGCAGCTCCGCGACGATCTGAAACCGGTCTACGCGGGCCTGCAGGAATCCCTGGAGCGCGCCCGGCTGGCCGCCCGCGGCATCACCGCACAGCTCCGCGTCAGCCTGATGCCCTTCAACGTCGGGGATCTGCACCCCTACTGGAAGGCGTTCCGGGCGCGGTACCCGCACTGGGGACTCCAGATCCGTCAGGTGACCTTCACCGATGTGTTCGGCCAGCTGCGCAGCGGCGCCATGGACGTCGTGGTCCTCTGGCTGCCGGTGGAGGAGCCGGACTTCACCGTCGGGCCGATCCTGTGCACCGACTCCCGGGTCCTTGCCGTGGCCGCCGACCACCGGCTCGCGGCACGCGACTCCGTGCCGCTGGAGGTGCTCGCCGACTTCCCGCACGGTACCGCCCTCGGCCTGCCGGACTACTGGGAGGACAGTTACCTGCCTTTCCACACGCCACGGGGCCGTACGATCGAGCGCCTCACGTCCGCGGCCTCGGACACCTCCGATGAGCTGATCAGCCACGTCGGCATGGGTGAGATCATCAATGCCTTCCCCGGCCATGTCACCAAGTACTGGGGCCTGTCACACATCCGGTGGCTTCCCATCCCCGACATGGCCACCATGCACTTCGCGCTGGTCTGGCGGACCGAAGCCGAGAACGATCTCATCCGCGCCCTGGCCGACACGGTGCGCGACCTCGGCGTGTTCCGGTTCTGACGCAGTCTGCCGACTCCGCCCGTCATCTGGTCCCCCAGGGCAAGCCGGGGACAGCGACATGATGACTCCGGATGGGACACTCACGGGGCAGAGGGCACCGGCCCGATCGGCCCCCAGCGCGGCCAGTCGTGGCTGTGGACCTTATGAACTGAAGCAGGTCAGGAACTTGAGGCACGGCCATGACGCGTGCAGCACGAGGCAAGAGGGCGTCAGGGTGTTTCACCGGATACGCCGCCGGCAGTGGAGCCCAGCGACGCGCAGCGCCGATTCTTCGAGCTGTCGGCGCAGGGCGGCGGCGCTGCAGGACCAGGCGCCGCCGGGAATCGGTGGGTCGCCGGCCGAGCCAGAGCGAAGCGAGCCGACCGCCGTGGTGGACGACTTCCTTCCGCCGGAGCTGCGGATGCCCAGCCGTGATCAGCTCGACGGCTGCATGATGCCCTGGGCGCAGCCGCTCGTCCTGGACGGCGAGATGGTCGCCTGCCCCGCGGGTGGCGCGTACCGGGACTGGCTCATCCTCTCCACCCACGACCAGATCCGGCTGCGCTGCCGTGCTGGCCGCCGGCGGCAGCAGATGCGGCCAGGCCTCCGGCGGGCGGTCCAATGACCGGCGTCGGTGGGACCACGTCGAGCGCGGCACCGACCACGACCCGTGGACCGGATCGCGAACCACTGCCCCGGATCCTGCGTGACCTCTTGAGGTGTAGTCGGCTGGTGGAGGGGACCGGATGAGGACGCGGACGATGGTGAGTGTGGCGGTTTCGGCATGCGCGGCGTTGCTGGCGTGCGCGTGCGGTCCGGGGGAATCGAAGGAGGACGACGCGAAGCCGTCGCAGCCGTCCGCATCCACGTGGGCCAAAGAGCCGTCGGCCACCCCGACCGTTGTCCAGCCCGCGCCGAGGACGAAGGAGCGTGCGATCCAGAGGTACGAGCAGTACCTCCACGCCCTCGGCCGTGAGGACATCGGCACGGTATGCGAAGTGGCCGGGCCCGGCACGAAGAAGGCAGAGGACAAGGGGGGTACGGTCCCTGCACGTCGACGTATGCCGTTGTGTTCCAGATGATCTCACCGGCGCAGAAGAAGGCTCTGCAAACCGCGACGGTCGATCCGCAGCGCATCGCCGTGCGCACCCCCGACAAGATCGAGATGCCCCTCGAAGCGGTCAGGGACTCCGCCACCTTCTCCCAGACCGACCTCGGCAGCTACACCCTGGAGTACCTCGACAACGACTACTACATCACCGACGGAAAGTGACCCGGCCGCGGAGCCGCCTGGAGCAATGCGCCGCAGGTCGCACGCACGGAACGATTTCCGGGCTGGCTGGACGGCTACTGGGATTCGTCGCGTGATGTCGCGTGCCCCCACCCCCGAACCGCGGCGATGCCAGTCGAAGGCGGCGTCGCTCGAAGCCCACTCTTGTCGGGGCATCCCCGCCGATGCGGGAAGCTGAGACGCGCCCCGCGTGCGTCCCGCGACCCAACGTGCTCCGAAATGGGCAGAGTCTGCTGCCCTATACCGTTGCCTCGTCACCCTTTCGTTCATGGAGGTCAGGTCACCTGTGTCACAGTCAGAAAAGACCGTGCTCACCCACATTCCGCCAGACGGGGTCGCCCCGGGGAACGGGTATAGCCATGTGGTTGTGGGCGAAGGCCGGCTGGTCGTCATATCCGGGCAGGTCGCACTTGACCACCAGGGAAATGTGGTCGGGAACGGCGACGCGGCCGCGCAGGCCCGTCAGGTCTTCGAGAACCTGCGGCGCTGCCTGGCGGCGGGCGGCGCCACCTTCGCCGAGGTCGCCAAGTTCACCTTCTACGTCACCGACGTCGCCATACTGCCGGAGGTACGGGCCGTCCGCGACGCCTACATCGACACCGCGCGTCCACCTGCCAGCACCGCAGTACAGGTGGCGGCCCTGTACCGGCCGGAGCTCATGCTGGAGGTAGAGGCCCTCGCCATAATGCCTGCTGATCGGAAAGCCTGAGGCCCGCCCGGCTGCGGCCGCCGTACGCAGGGCACGATCACCCGACGCCTGCTCGGTCCGCTGCTGCGCTCGCTGAACTCCCAGGAACCGTTCGCCGACTTCGCCGCCGGACGGCTGCCACCCGCCTGACATGACGGTGGCGCGACTGCGGTCCGGGAGTGTCCCTGTCGGGCCCAGGCCACTGCGGTGACGCGGGCGGGCAGATTCACGGGGCTGCAGTTCGCCGGAGACAGTACCGTCAGTTGTCCTCGGCGAGGATGCGATCGGCTACGTGGTGCGGGCAGGTAGGGGCGTGCCAGGTCACTGACAGGAACGGCCCAACAGAGCGGTCCTATAAGACCGCACGCCATCCGGCGGAAACCGGGAGCCCTACCCAGCGAGCCCACGCTGGCCAACCGGGGGAGGGTGTTCGACGGTTGTTCCCGTTCGGCTGAAGAACTCGATGACGCGTTGCCGTGCACCCTTCCACGTGTCAGATTTTTCTGACGCAATGCAGGATCGAAGGGGGCAGGATTATGCAGACAAGGCGAATTGGCACCATCCTGAGCGCGGCAGCGCTCACCATGCTGACCATTCCGGCGAACGCTCACGCTGCGGCAGTCGCTTGCGGCGGTGGTGTGTCGACCGGCCGGGTGGCCGTCAACGGCTGCATCAGCGCCGAACGGGGAAAGGAAGGCAAGGTCATCACTCGTGAGATCACGGCGCACGTCAAGCTGCGCAACACGGGGCCGAGGGCGGTGGACGTCTCCTACGAGGCGTTCTTCCGTGTCGTCTCCGGTGGTCACTGGGTGAAGCTTGGCAGCGGTCGCACCCATGTCCCGGCGGGTGGGACAGTGGGGCCCACGGAAGTGGGAAGCTCGACTCGGGTGTGCGGGCCTGTGAAGGTCGAGATTCGAGTACACGCCCGTGCCGCCGGGGCCGCCTGGAGCGGCTGGTCCACCGCCGGCACGGCGCAGTGCCAGACCTGAGCTCGACTCTGCCTGATCTTGGATGATCCGGCTCAGCTACCGCCAGCCGCCGGTCCTCGAACGCGCCGACTATGTCGGCGAGTGGTGGGCGACGGCGTCCGCCTGCAGCTCGGCGCGCAGGGCGAGGTGACGGCGAAGGGGCTGCCGGTCCACGATGGGTTCGAGGTCGTGGATCACTGTTCGGGGCCGGGACGTGGGCGCCCGAGGAGACGGAATACGGCAGCGGGGCGGGGGTAATCCCGCTCACGGGCTTCCTCCACGGATATCGGCCGCCAGGGCACGCGAGTCTGCGGATCCCACGCCTGCGCGTACCCCACCTCGACGACCATGCGGTGCGCATCCGAACGACCGGCGCGCCATCCTCGTCACACTGACCGAGGAAGGCCTGGCGGAGGCGCGCAGGCGGGGCCCCGCCGGGCTGGCCTCGGCCCAACGCCACATCCACAACGTGCTCACAGCCGACGAGGTGGCCGCGGTAACGGAGATCCTGCGAAAGCTCCGCGACGCCAACCAGTAGCTCCACTAGCCGGTCGGGAGAGGACCGGATGCGCCGGCTCGCACCTGATGGACCCCCGGCGCATCTCTCCCGCTGCGGCACCCGCCCTCGCCCGACGGGCTCACGATTCCTCGGCCACGGTGTCGCCGGAGGACGGCGCCGCCCTTCTTCTGCGGTACACCACCACCCCGCACACCGCGAGGAGGAGGACGAGCACGGCGGACACCCCGAGGGCCGTCCGCTCGGCGAAGAGCCTTCCCAGTACTTCAAGCACGCCGAGCCCCGCAGTCGCGTAGATCAGCGCCCAGGCCGCTCCGCCCACGAACAGGGCAGGGAGGTAGCGCGGCAAGGGCATGCGCATGCTGCCCGCGAGGAAGTTGGCGGCGGTCTGGAAACCGACGGTCAGGAAGGAGACGGCCACCACCGGCGCGCCCCACCGCTGGATCGCCAGCTCGGCGCGCCGGAGCTTCGCCAAGGAGATCCGCCCGGCGAACCTGCTGCGCCGGGCACCGGCGCCAGCGAGCCACCCGACGGCGAACGTCCCACCGGCGCGGAGCAGGACGATGACGTACAGGGCTCCGGCCGTCAGCGCTATCTTATCCACGACGACTCCCCCCGTGCGCCGGGCCGGAACCCGCGCCCCCCGTCATCCGCGACCGCACGAGCGTCCCGCCCCACCGGGCGCACGACGCGCACAAGCCTGGTCACCGTCTCTCACCTGCGCCCTGCCTCTGCCCGCTCCGTCCACTGGGTTGCCACCCGCGGCGCCGGAATCCGAACCTGCACGCCCGCACGCCAGGCAAGGTCAGCCTAACCGAATGCACATACGGCGGATACAGGGCGCCGGGCTACCGGAGGAACGACCGCCGCGGCCAGTCAGAAACGGGGCGGCCAGACGTCGTCACCGCAACACGTCGAGGTACTGGGCCGTGGACCGGTGCATCCTGGCCCGGGGGCGAACTGACGCAAGGCGGAGGGGCGCCCGTGCACTTCTGGGCGGGCGCCTCTCCGGGCCGCCGGATCCCCGCAGGCGGTGGGCAGGGCCCCGGTGAGCGCGAGCATATCTGAGAGCGCTCTCAAAAAGAGGTCGGGAGCGGGCCACAGTGCCCGCTCCCCGTCAAGACCGGAACGCATGACGGGGTCTCTTGTGGGTGTCAACTTCGGTAGGTGTCCCTTGTATTGACATCCCTCCCTTGTATTGACAGCCCTGTTTCAGGAGTTTTACGTTCCTGGGCATCTGAGAGCGCTCTCGGAGCGCTCTGCCGCCATCCATCCGAGGTGCCGACATGCCATCCCCCAGCACCCGACCAGCCCCACGAGCCCCAAGAGGCCCAAGAGCCGCACGTCCCGCCGCACTGGTCCTCGCCGCCGCCCTGGCCGCCCTCGGCCTCACCGCTGCCGGTGCCCCTTCGGCCGCGGCCGCCACCGTCCCCGTAGGAGCGGGCAGTTACTCCGACACCCGTCCCCCCGGGACCTCCGGCCCCACCACGAACACCGGCACGCCCGTCACCCCCAAGCTCACCCCCGCCGCCCAGGGCAAGCCGGTGCCCACCAACGACTGGTGGTCCTCGCTCGCTTTCCAGCGGTACGGCGACAACCCCTGGTCCACCCCCATGTACGGCCACCCCCTCACCTACCAGGCCACCGCCGCCGGCCTCGACATCGGCTACCCGACCACGCCGGCGATCGTCGGCGAGGGCAGGCAGTACGAGTTCGCCCACAAGCGCGACCTCACCCTCGGCCTGACCGGCCTGAACTCACCGGACACCAAGGCCGACGCCTGGTCCGACTGGACCGTCACCCCCTACTGGTCCGACGGCGCCCGGACCCTGCGCACGACCATCGGCCACGGCTCACCGTTCGTGTACGCCAAGGGCACCGGCGGCGACGCGCGGATCACCACCGCCACCGCCCCCACCGTCTTCGCCGACCAGGGCAACGTGCTGGGCATCACCGTCTCCGGCCACCACTACGCGCTCTTCGCCCCCACCGGCACCGACTGGACCGTCTCCGGCTCCACGCTGACGGCCGGGCTCGGCGGCAAGGACTACTTCTCGGTGGCGGTCCTGCCCTCCCCGGACGCGCTGGCCGCCTACCGCACGTACGCCTACAGCTTCGTCACCGGCTCCGAGGCCGCCTGGAGCTACACCGCAGGCACGGTCAAGGCCACGTACACGCTCACCACCCAGCCCCAGGAGGGCACCCAGACCGGTACGCTCCAGGCCCTCTACCGGCACCAGTGGCTGCACACCGCCGACGCGCTGACCCCGTACACCTACGTCTCACCGCGCGGCACGATGAAGGTCCGGGCATCCACCACCTTCACCACGAGCCAGCGGGCCGCCGCCGTACTGCCCGGGCTGCCGAAGTCGTCCGCCGTCGACACGGCCCGGCTGCGCGGCTACCTGAACGAGGCCGCGAACGCCGCCGACCCGTTCGCCGGCGCCACCGACACCTACTGGACCGGCAAGGCCCTCGGCCGCCTCGCCCAGCTCGTACCCCTGGCCGACCAGATCGGCGAGAGCGCCACCCGCGACAAGCTGCTCGGCCTGCTCAAGGGCCGGCTGCAGGACTGGTTCACGGTGGGCGGGGCGAACGAGTTCTCCTACGACCGGATGTGGAAGACGCTGACCGGCTATCCCGCCTCCTACGGCAGCGACACCGAGCTCAACGACCACCACTTCCACTACTCGTACTACGTCTACGCGGCCGCGGTCGTCGCCCAGTACGACCCCGCCTGGGCCGCCGACTCCGCATGGGGCGGCATGGTCAAGACCCTGGTGCGGGACGCCGCCAACCCCAGCCGCACCGACACCGCCTTCCCGTTCCTGCGCGGTTTCGACGTGTACGCCGGTCACAGCTGGGCCTCCGGCCACCAGGGCTTCGCCGCCGGGAACAACCAGGAGTCATCGTCGGAGTCCACCAACCTGAGCGCGGGCCTGATCCTGTGGGGCTCGGCCACCGGTGACACCGCGCTGCGGGACCTGGGGGTGTACCTGCTGACCACCGAGTCCGAGGCGATCGCCCAGTACTGGTTCGACGCCGGCCAGCAGGTCTTCCCGTCCTCCTTCGGGCACGACACCGCCGGCATGGTGTGGGGAAGCGGCGCCGCCTACGCCACCTGGTGGACCGCCAACCCCGAGGAGATCCACGGCATCAACGTCCTGCCGGTGGCCGGCGGTTCGCTTCACCTGGGCGGCGAGAAGGCGGCCGTCCGCCGCAACATCGCCGAGATGGAGCGCCAGAACGGCGGGCCGGCCGTCGAATGGCGCGACATCCTCTGGGAGTTCCAGTCACTCGCCGACCCCGCCGCCGCCAAGGCCAAGTGGGACGCCGGCCACGCCTCGTACACCCCGGAGGCGGGCGAGTCCAAGGCGCACACCTACCACTGGATCGCCACGATGGACGCGCTCGGCGCGCCCGAGGCGACCATCACCGGTGACATGGCGACCTCCGCCGTCTTCACCAAGGGCACGGTACGGACGTACGCGGCCCACAACCACGGATCCACCGCCCGCACCGTGACCTTCTCCGACGGCGCGAAGCTCACCGTCCCGGCGCGTTCGACGGCCACCAGCGCCGGCACCGGTACCGGGCCAGGGCCGGGGCCGGATCCGTCCACCGGCGACACCTTCCAGCTGCGCACCGGCGGCACCCTCACCACCGCCACGGGCGCGGCGCCCGGCAGCGACACCATCGCCTCGGCGGGCGGCGCCAACCACGACGGCGCCCCCCACCAGCCCCTGGTGTACGAGGCGAAGGGCGTCAACGGCACCCTGAAGGCGGGCGCCGCCACCGGCTTCCGCCTCCAGGTCGACGCGGGCACCGCGGTGGGCCTCGGCCAGCAGGCCCGCGTCAGCTACGACCTCACCGGTGACGGCACCTTCGAGCGGACGGAGACGTACCACTACTTCGCGACCGACCCGGTGGCCGGCTGGGAGGAGTACGGCCAGGCCCGCGGGTTGAAGTCGGCGACCGGCGCGCTGGGCGACCTGAAGGGCGGCAGCGTACGCCTGGAGGTGTGGCACGCCATCGGCAACGGCACGGCGAAGCTCCAGACCGGCACTGACCGGTCCGTGCTGGTCATCCCGTACGGCTGAGCCGCGTGGGGCGAAGACCTGCAGGGCTGAGACCCGTACGTCTGAGACCCGTACGGCTGACTCCCGTAGGGCTGAGATGCGTACGGCCGGGCCCCGTAGGGCTGGGCCTTACGGTTAGGCCGACGCCCGTCGTACGAGTTCCGTAGGGATGATCACCGAGCCCGGAGCGGTGCCCGTTCCGGGCTCGGCCCCCTGCGCGTTCAGTACGCGCATCAGCAGCCGGACCATCAGCCGGCCCATGCCCTCGATGTCCTGGCGGACGGTCGTCAGCGGCGGATCAGTGGTCTCCGCGATGGAGGTCATGTCGTCGAAGCCGACCAGTGCCACGTCCTCGGGCACCTTCAGCCCGCGCTCCCGCAGGACGCGCAGGGCGCCGACCGCCATCAGGTCGTTCGCGGCGAACACCGCGTCCAGGCCGGGCCGCTGGTCCAGCAGCTCCGCCATCGCGCGGGCCCCGCTGTCCTCGGTGAAGTCGCCCTGCGCGATCAGCCCGGGACCGGCGTCGAGGAGGACGTCGCGGTAGCCGTCGATCCGGTCCATCGCGGAGGTCTGGTCGGACGGGCCGGCGATGTGCGCGACGCTCTGCCGGCCGAGCGAGAGCAGGTGCCGCACTGCCTCCCGGGCGCCGCCGCGGTTGTCGGCGTCCACGTACGGCACGGCGAGGGCGCCGGCCGCGCCCGGCCAGCCGGGCCGCCCGCCGAACACCGCCGGCACCTGCGCCCGCCGGATGGTGGCGGGCAGCTCGTCGTGGTTGTGCACGGAGAAGGCGAGGGCGCCGTCGACATGGCCGCCGCCCAGGTACCGGCCGATCCGGTCGTAGTCGCCGGGGCCCTCCACCCACAGCAGCACCAGTTGGGAGTCGTGGGCGGTCAGTTCGCGACTGATGCCCCGCACCTGCTGCTTGAAGAACGGGTCGGAGAACACCCGGAACTCCGGCTCGGCGATGATCACCGCGACCGCGCCGTTGCGCCGGGTCACCAGGGTGCGGGCCGCGTGGTTGGGGACGTAGCCGAGCTCCTCGACCGCCCGGCGCACCTTGTCCACCAGGGCCTCGCGCACTCCGGCGCCGCCGTTCACGACGCGGGAGACCGTCGCCCGCGACACCCCGGCGCGGGCCGCGACGGCTTCCAGGGTGGGGCGGGAGCCGGGGGCCGGTTCGGGCGTGGGGGGCAAGGGTGCTCCTCGGCGGCGCGGTAAGACCTGGGTACAGGGGCAGGGTAGCCGGTCGGCCGATCTTATGAGAGCGCTCTCCGCGCCAACGGGTCGCCTGGCCGGCGGTCACTTCGACGTAGGCCCGGTGACCGGCCAGGGCCCATCAGCGGCTGCGCCCGCCCAGGCGTTTGACCCGCAGCGGCCGCTATGGGCGTCCGAGGAGTTGGCTGCCGGCCGTGTTGTCGGTGCGGGCGGTGATCCGCCACTCCCCCAGCGTTCGGCGCAGCAGTGAATGGGGCCGGGAAGGTCAGCGGTAACCAAGGGGAGTCTCCTCGAAGCACGTGCACAGGAATGAGCGGGGGACGACCGGAAGAGGGGTCATCGGGCCATCCGCCCAGCCCAGCGGCCCTGGCGGAATCCGGGAGCGGCCGGGTTGCTGAATTCACCCCTCCGGGACGACACGCCTCGGGGCCGCGGAGAGAGGTGATGCGGACCAAGTCGGTGCGTAGGCCACCCGGTTGTGTCGCGCCAGTGGCGGATGCGCAGGGTTGTTGAGGTGCCCTTTCGCTCTCCGCTCAAGGCTCGTATGGTCCGCTTCGGCGCGACGTGACGGTGTATCAGCCTGGGCAGGGGGACCGCACGAAGGCCTGGGTGATCAGGACCGTCTTGCGTCGGTGTGCCGGCGGAGCCCGTGTCGGCACGGCCACGGACTCGGCGCCGGCAGGTTGTTGGGCCTGCCGGGCACGCCAGTCACGGAGAGGCGCAGGGAGGCGCAGGGAGGCGCAGACTGCCATGGCCGTGCCCGGAGTTGGGGGCTGGGCGCCGGCTGCACCTGCCTCTGGCCGGCCGGGCTGGGAGCCGAGGTCGATTGTCAGTGGTGGGTGAGACGGTAGGAGCATCAAGTCGGAATGAGGGGGAGCTGGTCATGTCCGGAAGCCAGAACTACATCAATCACGTTGCTCTTGTGCTGGATGCCAGTTCGTCCATGTCGCACCTGAGCGGCAAGGTCGTCGAGGTCGCCGATCAGCAGATCGAGTATCTTGCCCGCCGCTCCAGGGAACTGGAGCAGGAAACGCGCGTCACGGTGTACGTCTTCGCGGACAAGGTGGAGTGCGTCATCTACGACAAGGACGTGCTGCGGATGCCGTCGCTGAAGCAGTTGTACCGGGTCGGTGGGATGACGGCTCTGCTGGCGGCCGCGCTGAAGTCACAGCGGGAGCTGGCGCAGACGGCTCAACTGTACGGAGACCACAGCTTCCTGACGTTCGTACTCACCGACGGGCAGGAGAACGCGAGTCATCGCTGCCCGGATGCCCCTGTCAGGGGTCCGCGTGAGCTGGTGAGGGCCGTGGCCGAGATGATAGAGACGCAGCAGGACAACTGGACGCTGGCCGTGCTCGTGCCGGACCAGATGGGCAAGCGCGAGGCCATGCAGTGCGGTTTCCCGAAGGAGAACATCGCCGTCTGGGACGCCACGAGCACGCGGGGTCTGGAGGAGGCCGGGCAGGTCATCCGGGAGGCCACCGAGAAGTTCATGGTGGGCCGTTCCCAGGGCATCCGGGGTTCGCGGGCGGTGTTCTCCACGGGCGCGGAGGTGGTGAACAAGGACGCCATCGAGGCGGCGGGGCTCGCCCCGGTGGATCCGTCGGAGTACCAGCTGATCCCGGTGGCTCGTGACGCGGCGATCCGGGACTGGGTCACCGAATGCGGGCACACCTACCGTACGGGTTGTGCGTTCTACCAGCTGAGCAAGTCGGAGAAGATCCAGGCACGCAAGCAGATCGCGGTGCTGGAGAAGAAGACGGACCGGGTCTACACGGGGCCCCAGGCCCGAGCCCTGCTCGGCCTGCCGGACGTGGAAGTGCGCGTCAAGCCCGACCACAACGACGACTTCACGATCTTCGTACAGAGCACGAGCGTGAACCGGAAGCTCGTGCCGCACACGCGGCTCCTGCTCATGGTCTGACGCCGTGGAGGATGGCCTGCGCGACAGCCCTTAGGGCCGCGGTGGGCGACGGGACGCCGCGGCCTGCTGCTTGAAGGTGGTGGCGAGGCCCATCCCTGCCAGTACCACCACCAGACACAGGCCGAAGGTGCCCTCGCCCATGTCGCCGACCGCGAGCAGCCTGACGATGAACGGCAGTGCGGCCAGGGCGGCGCCGCCGGTGAGCAGCCACGGCGGAAGAACGGTCTCTCCGGGCCTGTCGGGGTCGAAGTGGAACACCGCCTTCCAGACAGCGCCGGCGATCACCAGCGCGATGACCACGGCCGGGTACCACCATCCGCCGGCGGCGGAGTCGAGCACATCCCTTGCGTCCACCGAGCGCCTCCCCGTTATCGGCACCGAGGAGTCTAATCCGCCCGGTGGCAACTGGAGGAGGGATCCGGGTGATGGGCG
This sequence comes from Streptomyces sp. NPDC003034, assembly GCF_053591375.1. Classification (NCBI taxonomy): domain Bacteria; kingdom Bacillati; phylum Actinomycetota; class Actinomycetes; order Kitasatosporales; family Streptomycetaceae; genus Streptomyces; species Streptomyces sp. NPDC003034. The sequence goes on along the minus strand of NZ_JBSFTS010000021.1, from coordinate 45,084 downwards.
GGATCCTTGGTCCCCAGCAGATGAGACCAGGCGCGCGAACCTCACCGCCGACGGCGGCTGGTGCGGCCCGGAGGGACCTGACAACGGGTCGAGCGCTCTGTGACGGACAGCTTGGCTCCGTACATGGGAAGGGCAGCACTTCGACACCGGTTCGGGAGGCACCGAGGTGTCGGGGCCGGAGCGAGATGTTCGCAAGTTCCGACAGCACCAGGCATTCCTAGCGGGCCAAGGGTGGCCGTCGCCCCGCTCCTCCAGGCCGTTCGCCTTCGCTGCGCTCGGGGCACTCCACCTGGGGCCAGGGACTGGCTCTGAAACTAGGCCAGGAGGTAATCGATCCTTGCCTTTGCCTTGGCGGCAGAGGTGTGTTTGGCCTCCGGGGCGCCGGGGCCAGATGCCGGCGCGACGACGGCGACAGCGGGTGTGGCGACGGCGGCTTCGGGTGCGGACTCCTCGAGTAGCCGCTCGATGTCCTGCTGCGCCACGAGACTGATCTCGGCTGCGGGTCCGGCGTCGCCGAAGCCCGGCTCCGTACGGTCGACCAGGTCGGCGCGCAGCATAATCCCGGCGAAGTGCCCGACGAACCCGAGCGCTTGACCCGCGTCCCCGCCGCCGTCTCCGTCCCTGCCTCGGTCCCTGCCGTTCCGCTCGCGTATGAACGCCCGGAAGCGGACCATCGCCTACCGCTGCACCTCGGCCAGCGGGGGGAGCATGCCGCGGCGGTAGAGCGCCTCGGCGCTGGGCGTGGTGATCGCCCCGCCCTTGATCGTCGGGTCCACTTCGGTGAGGCGCTCCAGTACGGCCACCCGCGCGCCTCCCAGTCGGAGCTCGCAGGCCAGCATCAGCCCGACCGGGCCGCCTCCGGCCACCACTACGTCATAGTCCATGTCACCCACTATGACCGAGGGTCAGAAGGGCCCTTTCACCGCCCTGACCAGCCATAACAGGCGCCTTGATGTCAAGGGCCGGCCGGATCGTCATCAGGCTCGGGGGGACAGTCGGTGGCAGTCGGTGGCAGCCAGCCGGTCTTGGCGGTTCCTCCGGGTTGGTGCTGCTCGGCAGGACGGTACGAGTCGGTGCCGGTCTCGCTGTCGGGCCGGTGAAGGCAAGGCGGCGGTCGACGATGGCCGAGCGGAGCCGAAGCGGCAGGGGCGGAAGCCGACTGCCCCAACGAGGCCTCGACTACGGCCCCAGCACATTCCGGCGTTCCTCCCCTGGAGTGGGCCGAACGCCACCCCGGCGCCTTCACCGTCGCCTTCACCATGCCGGTCCTGCGGCGCACAACCTCCGCCTTCCTCGTCCGACGGACCCTCGGAAAGACCGTCAACGACGCTGCGAATTCCGCGGACTCGGCATCGATGGAAAGGGCTTGGGCACACCCATCACCAGATGGTCCCGCCGTCAGGGCACCCCAGAGGCATACGAACAAGCCGCGGACGCGATCGCCGCAGACCTCGCCTCCTCACCACTGATCGACTACCGGCACCGGCGCACCCTTCTCACCGACTGGGCACTGCCACCAGACACATGGCACCAGATCGCCGACGAACTCAAGCGCCGGCCCAGCCCCCGCTACGTCTCCGAGGACCGCGCACGCCTCGCCGTCACGGCCTCCATCTGGACCCAAGTCACCTGCGGCGAAACCCCATTCGCACCACGACCAGTCGAAGCCCGAAACGACCCCGAACTCGACGCGGCATGGAGCCAGGACCGGTTCACCATCGGCCACTGGCTCCGGCAGAACAAGCAGCCTTACTACCAGCAGATGAAGCCGCTTCTTGACGCCTACGCCGCCCAGCTCACCCAAGCCGTCGACGCCGCCCGCTCAAGTCGCCAACTGTGGCTGAGCGCTGCAGTTGGCCAGTCCGGCTAACTGCAGCGCTCAGGTTCTGTCTGGCAGGGTTCCGTCCATGAATGATCATCTGATGGACTCGGACCTCGGCGCAGGCGTGGCGAGACGGCGGACGCCGCCACGTCCCGTGGACGTGGTGGGGTTGGTTCCAGGGCTCGCCGCGTGGGCGCGGGACACGGTGCGTCTGCACCCGAGGCAGGGTGCGCCGTCGTATACCGAGAGCTCCGTGGGCGGGCCGTTGCTGTGGCCGGCACACGAGGGATGGCCGGTATGTACGCAAATGCACAGCGGCTTCAGCGACGGCCTGCCGAGCAGCCCAAGGGTGCCGATGGTGCCGGTCGTGCAGGCCTTCCGCTCGGACCTGCCGCCCGGCGTGGTGCCATTTCCTGAGGGCGCGGATCTCTTGCAGGTGCTCTGGTGCCCGTTCACCCACGACTTTCCCGCATCACCGTGGCCTGCGGTGTTCTGGCGCGACTCCGCTGCGGTACAGGCAGTGCTCCCGGCGCCGCCAACGGATCCGGCTGCGGCCCGTCGGCATGTTCCGGCGCCGTGCGTGGTCCACCCGGAGCGGGTGACGGAATACCCGAGCTGGGATCTGCCGGAAGACCTGACCGACGAGTGGCGGGACGACTTCCGCCGCCTGCGGGAGGCGATACCACGGCAGGAGTCGATTCCGCTGCTGTCCTTCTCTGACTTCGCCGAGGCGCCGGGCATCAAGATCGGCGGGTATCCGTCCTGGTTCACAGGGGAGGGATGGGTGGACTGCGAGGGGTGCGGCCGCCGCATGGACCACCTGCTCACCGTGGCGAGCCGGGAATGCGACGGAGCCTCGTGGCGCATCTGGCTGCCCTCGGAGGACCGGGACGAGGACGGCGGTCGGGCAGTCCCTGTGGACCCCACCGGGCTTGACGTGGGCAGTGTGGGCTCGGTGTACATCTTCGAGTGCCGTGCCTGCCCGGAGCGCCCCGTCGCTCACTGGTACGACTCGGACTGACCGCCCTGAGCCCTCCCACACCACCACCGCCTCGCCGCCCGCGTTCCGGGGACCACGCACCACGGACTGCAGTGTTCGAGGGCCGCCAAGTGCGCGCGGGCCAACTAGCACGCTCAGGGGCCAACTGAAGCGCTCAGTCACACCCGTACCGGCCGGCCCGAATGCCCTGGCTGTTTCAGAAGTCGAAATCCATGTAGTCGATGTCGTTGATGGCGACATCGGTGAGACCTTGGGCGCGGCCTCCGCCGTCCTGGAAATACACGTCCTTGAAGCCTTCGGCGATGATCGCGCGCAGGTCGTGGTCGCTGGCGCCCGCCGCGCGGGCGTCGAAGAGCCGCTGTGCGTACGTCGGGGGGAGGTGGACGGTGAGGCGGCGCAGGCGGCCGTCGTCGGTCGTGCCGACCGGCGCGGTGTAGCCGAAGCGGGCTCGGGTCTCCACCGTGATCCCGCCCGAGGCCGCGGCCCGCTCGTGTCGGCGTTTGCGGACCCGGGGCTGCCAGCGGGACCGCACCGCCGCCTCGATCTTCGCCGTGATGTCGTTCGGCGGGTGCTTCCTGGCGCCGCGCCGGTAGCGGTTGACGGAGTCGGCGGTGATGCCCAGTTCCGCCGCGACGGCTTTCGCGCTGCCCAACTGCCTGAGCAGGTAGCCGATCTGGGCCTTGAGGGTCTTGGGGGGCTTGCGGGTGAACCCCTCCCGGTCGGCCCGCTCGATCGCGTCCTCGATATCCCCCACCGGTCAGCTCCCGTCCGGGAACGGGCCGTGGCCGTAGCGCTGGGGGATCAGGTGGGCGCCGGCGGACGGGGCGAGGTCCACGACCAGGCGCTCCCCCACACCGGAGGCGGTGGTGGAGTCGGGTGTGAGGCAGCCGAGGGTGCGCAGCTCACCGACCGCCTTGCGGAAGGCCTCGCGGCCCTCGGCGGCTGCGCGTTCGTCGCGGTTGAGGTGGACCAGTTCTGTGATCGTGGGTTCCTGCCCGGGGTTGTAGCCGGTGGCGAGTTCGGCCAGCACACCGCGGGCGCGCCAGGTCAGGCGCATGTCACGCATCGCCCGCGCGAACAGGGCCGGGTCGTGGACGGGCCCTGTGAGGGGGACGGGCCACCGCGGGGAGACGGTGGCGTCGGTGGTGTTCATCGAGTGGGGCTCCTTCGGTGATCTGTCCCGTACGGGCGGGCGGGCTGGGGGCAGGGGGGGTTACGGGGGGAGTTACTCGCCGTCATCGAGGACGGCGTCGCCGCCCTTGATGTGGCGGGCCGGGTTGAGGCCCTTCTCCATCAGGTCGACCGCCCAGGCCATCTCCTGGACGCCCTCCAGCTTGGCCAGGCCCGGGCTGGGGCCGAGGCGGAAGGCTCCGGGCTGTGGCTTGCCGGAGGCGGCGTACGGCAGGAAGTCCAGCGGGCTCGCGCCCGGCGAGGGGTAGACGACGCAGTCGGACAGTACGGCGAGCGGGTACAGGCCGGTCATCTTCGCCATGTTGCCCAGCTTTCGGTGCATGTTGACCCGGGCCTTGCTGATGACTGCGGCGCGGATGTCGGGGCGCCAGGTCGGGCGCTCCAGGGCCGGCCACCGCTCGCCGTCCTTGTACTTCTTGCCCTGCGGGCCCTCGCGGAGTTTGCCGATGCCGCCCTTCACGGTCGCCTTGATGGCGGCGAGGACGGCGGCCAGGGCAGGGTCGGCCTGCTTGTGCCGTTCCATCGCCGCCAGGAACTCCTGCTCGGTGAGGTCCTTGGTGACGCCCAGGTCGGCGAGGGTGTCGACGTACGCCGTTTTGAGGCGGTCGTGCCACGGGTCCAGATACGCCCCGGTCTCGCGCCGCAGGTAGGCCTCGATGGGGTGGACGTCGTAGCCGAGCTCCTGGGCGTAGGCGACGGTGTGCGTCTGGTACCAGCCCGGCCCTTCGGGGCGTACGCCGGTCGGCGTGAACGGCGAGGGCAGGCGAGGGTCGAGCTCGATGTGGGAGAGATCGACCAGCCAGGAGCCGGGGATCTTCGGGTTGAAGGTGGGGCGGTGGAAGTGGTCGGGGCCGGACAGGCCCACCGTCAGCCTCGCCGCGGCCGCGAGGAACGCGGTGTTGAGGTCCAGGCCGATCGCCCAGGGCAGCAGGCACTCCTGATCCGTCAGCAGGTCGACGTCGCGCACCCACTGGTACGCCTCCTCGTTGAGGAAGCCGCCGCTCCAGCCGGAGTTCACCACGACGGGGTGCTCGGGCCTGGCCTCCGGCGGAGCCGGGTCCATCGGCGCCGTCCCCAGACTGCCCGGGTTGTGGCCGGAGACCCAGTTCCCGGTGGTGGGGTCCTGTACAGCCCTCGTGGGCGGGCGCAGCGCGGTCATCAGCTCCAGCCCGGTTACGGCTGTTGAGCCGCGCGGGGTGATGACGCGCTGGGCGTAGACGCCGAGGACGCGGGCGATGTCGGCCGGCTCCATGTCCGTGACGCCCGGCCAGGAGCGCTCGTCGAGGGCGTCCCAGGAGAGGACGGCGAGCTGCACGCACTGCCGCTGCCCGGTCTGGGTGGGGCGGTAGACGCGGGCCCACGGGCCGAAGCCGCGCTGCGTGAGCTGCCACTTCGCCTTGGCGACCTGCCTGACCACCGGGTGGTCCTGCGGCAGACGCAGCGAGCGGCGCTGCTCGTGGCCCTCCAGGTGCTCCGGCAGACCCAGCCTCACGGCGGCGGACCCGGTGAGGACCATCAGCGGGTCGGAGTCCTTGCCGTTGCGGTTCAGCTTGGGCGCACCGAGGCCGGACTCACGCAGCGTCCACTCCACCAGCTCCGGGATGGTGGCGGCCGGGCAGTCCAGCACCATGCCGTCCATGGCGTACGCCTGTCCGTCGCCGTCCAGGACCGCGAGCGGGCCGTGCGGGAAGCGCGGGTCGGCCGCCGCCGGCTTCGCGGCCTTCCGCGCGGCGGCGGCCGGGCGGCGCGAGACCTCGGCAGGCCGGGCGGCGGGCTCGGGGGCGCGGCGGGGGGCGGCGGGGCGGGTGGCGGTGGGGGCGGGGGCCGTCTGCGGGATCAGCTGCGGGGCGGGTGCGGGGGGCGCGGCCGCGGGGGTGATGCGGGGGGCGGGGTACTTCGCCGCCCAGCCGTCCAGCAGCCGCCGGTAGGCCTCCAGCCGCGGCGGCTTGGGCTCCGAACGGCCGTTCTCCCAGTTCTTCACCGTCTGCGTCGTGGACTTGAGGGCCTGCGCGAGGCGGGCCTGGGTGATCCCGGCGGCCTCACGCAGCCGGGCCCGCTCAGCGGGGGGCGGCAGCTGCGGCTCCTCCTGCAACAGGGCGTCGACGGACGCGAACAGCTCTTCCTCAGATGCCATATCAGCTACCTCCACCCCGAACCCTAGCAACTCTTACCCCGGTGTTTAACCGGTTCTTTAACTCATTCGGACGGTGTTTCGGGGAGGTGCCGTGACGTCGGCCGGTAGTCCAACGCGTCCAGGTAGAGGGATAGCCGACCGGCGGCGTACAGCTGGGCCGTTCCGCGGGCCCTGAGGCCGCGCCGCCACTCTTCCATGGTCCTGGCGAGCGCTGTGAGGCTGCCGGCCTCGCGGAGTTGTCCGAGGACGGTGGCGATGGTGCCCAGGTCCTGGGCTCCTCGGCGCAGCAGGTGCGCCAGTTCAGCGTCGCGGACGTCCAGCCCCCGGTACTGGCGGTGCCCGGTGCGCGGATCACGTTGCGGGGTGAGGACCCCGGCGCGTTCCCAGGCCCGCAGGGTGGCCGGGTTGAGCCCGAGGTGGCGGGCGAGTTCACCGATGCTGTACGGCGCACGATGACTGACCGCCGCATCGGGGGTGGCGGCGTGGAGATGGGCCTGCGCCGCTTCGACGGTTGCGAGCGCGTCTCGGTCGCGAGCCAGGAGCGCGTGCCCGGCGTCGATGTGCTCCAGAGCCTCGTCCAGCCGGCCGCTGGTCACCGCCCGCATGATGCTCCGGCTCGTCGAGTAGCCGAAGGCGGGGACGAACGCCAGGTAGGCCGCGAGACCGGCGGCATGTGTGGCGGTGTAGTCCCGGTACCCGGTCGGGCCGCGGTGGGCGGGCGGGATGAGGCCGGCGTCCTCGTAGTTGCGAACCGCCTGCGTGGAGAGGCCATGCCGACGGGCCAGGTCCACGGGTCGCATGTGACCTCCGATTGAGGGTTCCGACGCCCGTGGTGGGAAAACCGGCCATAAAGTCTCCACCGGGCGTTCAAGAATACAATTCAGTGACATGGCAAAGAGCACACACACCGTGTCCGGCGACTTCGACCTGACGATGGACGAGCTGCGCGTCGTGGCACGTTACGTGGTCCGGCACGCCGAGGACGTCCTGGCGGTCTTCGAGCGTGCTGTTCCCGATGATCCGCGCCCCCGTGCGGCGATCGAGGCGGCCTGGGCGTTCATCGATGGCGCCAACAGGTCGAAGTCGCAGCGCGTCGCTTCCTTCGAAGCGCATCGGGCCGCCCGGTCCGCGCCCTGCGAAGCCGCGCGACTGGCCGCGCGATCCGCCGGTGACGCCGCGGCGGCCGCATACCTGCATCCCATCGCCCGGGCCGGCCAGGTCGGCCATATCCTGCGGGCCTCCGCGAGCGCCGCGCGCATCGGTCAGTTGGAGGCGGGCGGTGACCCAGCGGTGGTGGATGCCCTGCTGGAACGGTCGCGGCGGCGTGCGACACCGGTCCTCCTCGACGTGCTGCGCCGCTACCCGCCCGTGGCGAGCGGCAGCGATCATGTCGTCCGGCTGATGAGCACTCTGGATCGCTTGCTGCGTGAGGCGGCTGACCGGCCGGCAGAGGACAGCGCGGGGAGTCGCGCCAACGCGCCCAGCAGGGAACGCGACTCATGATCCTCCCGAAGGTCCGCGACCCTCGCTTCGTGACGATCCGCCGCGGTGGGATTCTCACCGATGACCATCACCGGCTCCTTGCTCTGTGGGCTGCCTCCTGCGCCGAGCACGTACTCCACCTCTTCGAGGCGGCCCGGCCCGGGGACCCGCGACCGCGCCAGGCGATCGAGCATGCGAGGGCCTGGGTGCGTGGTGAGGTCAAGATGATGCGGGCTCGCGCGGCGGGTGGCCATGCGATGGGCGCAGCCAGGGACTTGCGCGGCGCGGCACGGCATGCCGCGTACGCCGCCGGCCAGGCCGGGGCGGTCGCCCACGTCGCCGCGCACGAGCTCGGCGCGGCCGCCTACGCGATCAAGGCCGCACGTGCAGCGGCGCCGGAGGGCCGCGGGGAGGCCGCAGGGCGGATCGAGTGCCAGTGGCAGCGTGGGCAATTGCCGGAGGCGATCCGCGAGCTCGTCCTCGATGACCAGAGGTTGCGCAACGACATCTGCTGGTCGGTGTTCGACTGACTCCACCGCCCCCGGGCTGCGCCGGGCCAGTGCGCAGGCGCCGTGGGCCGGCGCGCTCCCCACCGCGGCCGTGTAGATTCGCCGATCATGGACACAACAACGCAGACGGCGGCGGAGGATGCGAAGACGGCGGCGGAGAAGCCCGGCTGGGGGGCGACCGCCCTGCTCTCCGGCGGTTTTTTCCTCAGCGTCCGCCTGGGTGGGACGGAGGGGTGGTGGACCGCGCTCTGGGTCCCCCTGCTGATCCTCACGCTCTGCGCGATGTACTACGAGTGGACCCTGCTGGTGCGCGCCCGCTTCCGGATGAGCCTGTGGGAATGGCCGACGATGATCACCTGCCACATCACCGTGCCCTTCGGTCTCGCCCTCGCGGTGGGGCTGATCCGTATCTGAGCGCTTCGGTCGGTGTGCCGAGACCTGTGGGGGAAAGTGGCAGTCGCGGCAGGCCGCCGGCGCGCTGGACGCGGGTCGGCTTGCGTCTTGCTCGCCGCGGTCCGCCAGGGGGCCGCTCAGCGCAGTACGGCCGCCAGCAGGTCCGCGCCCAGCGCCGTCAGGTCGGGCAGGTGAAGGGTGTAGCGGACGTAACGCCCGTGCCGTCGGGCGGTGAGGAGGCCCGCTCGGCGCAGGACGGCGAGGTGGCGGGAAACCTCCGGGGGTGAGAGTTCCCAGGCGTGGGCCGGTTCGCCGGTGGTGTGCGGGCCGCGGGCCAGGGTGCGCAGGAGGCGCAGGCGTACCGGATGTGCGAATGCCTCCAGCCGTAGGGTGACCGTTTCCAGCGGTACGGGCTCCGAGGGACTCGGCTCGGCCACGGTGACCGGCCGCCGGAGGCACAACCGCACGTCCGTGTTCGGATACGGCCGGCCCGGTCCCTCAGGCGCGGGGTGGTCCCGGCAGCAGGCTCCGGCAGGCCGTGCGGGCGCCGCGGTTCAGGAGGCGACCCGCGTCACGTCGGTGATCCGGCATGTGACGGGGTCGGTGACCTGCGTCAGGCTCTGGGCTCGGTCGCGGGCGACTTGGCCGGGTGCCAGGTGGGTGACGGCGGTGTGGGCTTCGGTGAGGCGCTCGCCCGACGGCCCCACGAATTCCACGCTGACGACGTAGTCGCTCGGCTTGCTGCTGCGGTTGGTGACGTCGAGGTCGGCGTGGGGCCACTTCGTACCGGCGTCCACCTCGCAGGCAGTGATCTTCACATCCCCCACCGGCCCGTGAGGGTCGTCCCGGCTGGGGTCCTCCACCGTGGCCACGAACGCGATGACGAGGATGACGGCGATGACGGCGAGGAGTGCAATGCCTCCCAGGACCAGCGTGACGATCAAGCACGTCCGTGACTTCCTCGGCGGCTGCGGCGGCTGCGGCGGCTGCGGCGGCTGCGGCGGCCGGGCTCCCCAGCCCCCACCGGAGGAAGGGGGCTGTTGACCAGGCGGGATCACCATGACTGTCTCACCTCTGTCGAACGACTACCTCCACGGTGCTCCCGGACCGCGGCTCCGGCACGTGGAGGCGCACGCCACGCCGTGGTCGCCATCGCGCCGACGGTGGCTGTCCGCGGCGAGCCGGACCCGCGGTGGCTCTTTGACCGCCGGGCCGCGCCGCCGACCCGTTGAGGTGACGCATTCCTCCCGAATCGGGCAAAGTTTCAAATCGCCATCAAGTCACCGATTCAGCCTCAAAGGCTTTATCGCTATCTTTCTGCTGCATATCCGACTTGATGGTGCGTCAATCACATGAGCGCGTGCATAATCATGCCCGGGTCGCCACCGGAAGCAAGCATTCCGCATATGCGGTGAACCAACTTTCCGTAGCTGCACCGGCCTCACCTGCTCGGCGGAATTCGCCGCTGGACCGACCCTCAAGGCGCGCAGATGTCCCTCCCCCGCAGCATCCGTCTCGCTGCCCTGCTCACCGTGCTCTGCGCCGGCACCGGCGGGGTGATAGCCGCGGCCCACGGCCACGGGACGGTGCGGCCGGACAGCGCGCCGGGCAGGACCGCCGCCCGGGCGAGCGTGAGCGAGGTTTCCGTGGTGCATGTCGTCGCACACCCGGACGACGACCTCTTCTTCATGAACCCGGACCTGAGCCGCTCCATACGGGCGGGAATCAAGGTGACCACCGCCTACCTCACCTCCGGTGAGTCCGACGGCCGCAACGAGGCCCACGGCCGGCACGTGCAGGATCCCGTGCGGCCCGCCGACCGCGCCGCGTACGCGGAGGCCCGGCAGAACGGCATCCGGGGCGCCTACGCGCAGATGGCCACCGGGGACCGTACGAGCCCTTGGGAGCGCACGTCCATACCCACCGCCGGCGGCGGGTTCGCGGAGGTGGACGTCCTGGTGGCCCAGCCGCGGATCAACCTGGTGTGGCTGCAGCTGCGCGAGGCACGCAGCATCGACGGCGAGAACCCGGACAGCCTGCGCGGTCTGTGGGACGGCAAGAGCGCCGCCCTGGGAGCTCAACTCACCTCGGGGACGCCGGTGGAGCAGTCGTTCTCCTACACCAGGGAGCAGGTCGTACGCACCGTCGCGGGTGTGCTGGAGCGGTACGAGCCGACCACGATACGGGTGCAGGACCCGACGCCCGGCAGGTGGGAAGAGGGCGGCGCGCTGATCGACCACCAGGACCACATGTACGGCGCCCGCTTCATACAGGCGGCCACCGAGCACTACGCGAAGTCGGCGGACCGGCCGCACTTCTCGGTCCAGAACTACAGCGGCTACCTCAACACCTCCCTGCCCTCGACGCTCGACCCGCAGACGGCCGAGGAGAAGCTCGGCTACCTCAAGACCTACGCCTGGTCGGACCATCAGGAGTGGTGCGGCAGCCCCGCGGGCTGCGGGGACCGCAAGACGGCCGCCCGGCCCGCCGGTTACGGCTGGAGCCAGAGCATCCGCTACAGCCGCGGTGACAGCACCGCGTGGATGGCCGAAGGCGCCGCGGGACGGCTGTGGGCGTTCGCGGTCCTGGACGGGCGGATGGCGTACTGGTCGCGCAGCGGCCCGGGGGCGCACTGGCAGGGGCCCGAGCTGCTGCCCGGCACCGGCATGGACCAGGGGGCTGCGGCGGTCCGGCTGGCCGACGGCAGGATCGCGGTGTTCGGCACGCGCACCACGTTGGGCGCCGGGCCGCAGGACTACGGCCGTGACATCGTGTACGCCGTCCAGGCCGCACCCAACGGCGCGTTCGGCCCGTGGCAGACACTCGGCACCCCCGAGGCAACGGACGCGGCGGGTACCTCGGCGATCAGCGGGCCTGCGGTCGCGGTGGACCGGGCGGGCCGGATGACGGTGTACGTGCGCGATGCGAAGCGCACGCTGCGCGCCCGCGCGCAGTCAGTGCCGGACGGCCCGTTCGGCGCCTGGCAGGCATGGGGCGGGGCCGATCTTCAGGGTGAGCCCGTGACTGCGACGGATGCGGCGGGCAGGCGCCACCTGTACGCGGCCACCGGCAAGAGCGTGCTGGCCTGGATCCAGCAGACCCCGGACGCTCCCCTCAAGGGCCCCCTGCCCACCGGGCTGCCGCCGACCACGGTCCCGCTGTCGGTGTCCCCTGACGGTGAAGGGGTACGGCTGTTCTTCCGCGGCCCCGGCTCGGGTGTGGTCCGTACGGCCCTGGCCACCGCGGGCAGGGCGGGCCTGGACCTCTCCCCCGTCACCGAAGCCGGCGGCAGGGCCGGCTACGGCGCGGTGAGCGCCGCGGGCCGGCTGCTCACAGGCCGCGCGAGCGCGGGCACGATCAGCACGGCCGGCACGGCCGGCGCGGCCGATCCGGCGAGCAGCGCGGGCAGGACGGCCAGTTCGGCGGGGATGTTCGGTGCGGCGGTTACGGGCGGGCCGCCGGTCTGGGAGGAGTCCCGGATGCTGTACACGGGCGCCCCGGCGGGCTTGGTGGAGAGGGGCGGCCCGGCCTCGATGGCGGTCCTCGGTCTGGACGCCGAGCTGCACATCACCACGAGCCCGCCGGTCACCTCGCGGCCCGACGCCCCTCGCCCGCCTTCCCTCTGGCACCGCGCGCTCCGCCCCTGACGGCCATCAGCGGCTGGTGTCCTTCGGCGCCCTACGGCGGGTGCGTAGCGCGCTTGCGGCTGCCACCAGCAGCACGAGGGCGGCGCCGGCCGCGCTGGCTGCCAGGCCGAGCCGCAGGCCCGGGGGGCGGAAGGCGCACCGCAGCGTGGTGGCGCCCTCGCCCAGGTCGACGGCGATCAGGCCGCCGAGTGTGCGGGGGGTGGTGGCCCGGGCCCCGTCGGCCGCGCACTGCCAGCCGGAGGTGGCGGGTACGGAGAGGACTGCGGTTCCCCTGGTCCGGGAGGTGAAAACGGCTTCGATCGCATGTCCGCCCGCGCGGAGCCGCTGCGGTCCGGTGGAGCGCAGGTGGCTGACGGCGCGGTCGAGCGAGGCCCGGTCCAGGCAGCCCAGGGGGCTTGGGGGCAGGTATTGCCCGCGTCCCGAGAGGGCCGTCACCGCGATCGTCCCGTTCGCCGGTACCTTCCCCAGATCGATCAGGCCATGGGCCGTCATGCTGTGGCGGCCGAAGCTCTTGACCGTCCGGCCTTGTGCCTCGACCCGGCCGAAGAACCACGGTGCGTACCAGTACGCCTCGGTGCCCGGTGTGCAGTGCGCGGTGAAGGTCCGGCCGAAGCTCCCTCCCGGGTCCGCGACCAGCGCCCAGCCACGTCCGGGGACGGGCTCCGGGGCGGGTGCGGGGCCGGGCTCACGGCCAGGGCCGGGGCCGGGGGGAGGGCTCGGTGAGGGGCGGAGGCGGGGTACCTCGTACACGCGTGCGCCGAGGACTCGTTCCTGGCGGGCGAAGACGGTGGCGTCCGCGGCGAGGTGGTCGAGGACCGTGCCGGCAGGCCGGACGGTGACGATCGGTGGTGCGGGCACCGTGCGCTGCCTGAGGCCGCGCGGGCCGGTGCTCCGGTCGAGATAACTGCTGATTCCCATGATCGCCCGGCTGACCGGGTCGGTGAAGCTCAGCGTGTGCCGGCCTTGGATGTACCAGCCCGCGCCGAGCCGCTGCAATGCTCCCGCCGTGCGGGCGGGCAAGTAGCTGCTGTAGTACGAACCTCCTTGGCCGGCAAGCAGCATGGGATCGTTGTTGGCGTACTCGTGGGGCCCGGGGTCCGTGCGCGTGGCCGGCCAGTCGTCGGCCGCCTTGAGGAGTTCGTACGTGGCCAGGGACTCGCTGTCGTAGGTGCGCTTGGGCCTCCACCAGTCGGAGCCGTCCCGGATGACCGTGGTGTTGAAGACGGTGTAGGCGGAGGCGAGAAAGACCGTTCCGGCCAGGGCGCCCGTCAGCACCGCGCGCGACCCGCGATGTCCCCGGTACCGGTCCAGCGCCAGCAGCAGGGCCAGGGGGACGAGGCCGGCGGCCGTCAGCAGCCACGGGCCGCGGCTCATGTGCGGGCTGCCCCGGACCAGCAGGACCAGGAGGAGCACGGTGCCCGCTCCGCACAGCAGTTCCCTGCGGCCGGGCTCACGGGCGAGCGCCAGCCAGGCAACGGATACCAGGACGGCGGTCAGGGCGATGGAGGCGCGGTAGGGGCTTCCGTTCGGCATCGCCTGTCCGTGCCAGAGCAGGATCGTGGGCACCCAGACGAAGGAACCTGCCATCACAGCGATGAGGAAGAGCCAGCAGAAACGTTCCTTCATGGGTACCCGGCGGATGAAGGGCAAAGTGGCGATGAGCAGCAGGGGCAGCATGCCCACGGAGATGCGCGGCCCCTCGGACAGCCCTCCGGGCAGCAGCTGCGCCAGGTAGTTGGTGACGCGGGGTGGTCCTGCGTAGAGCGCCGCCGGCGCCGGCTGCGCTGCGCGGCTCGCCCTGAGGCTGACGGTGAGGACCGGCGCGGCGAGGAGGATGCCTGCCAGGGTCATGGAGGCGGCGCGCAGCAAGCTGTTCAGCCGCTCCCGGCCCGCCCGGGCGTCGAGGAGCAGACGCACGAGCAGTACCAGGGCCATGCCCAGGGTGGCCATCGCCGCGGTGTAGAAGTTGCCTGCCCAGGAGAGGGCGACCAGCAGGGTGCCGGCGACCCAGCGCCGCCGATGCAGGCACCAGTCGTAGGCGATGCCCAGGAGCGGGAGCGCCACCAGACCCCACATCCACATGGGGTCCGCGAAGCCGTCGGAGATGGTCCAGGCGCTCAGGCCGAAACAGACGGAGAGAAGGGCTCGCAGCCATGGGGAGCCCGGGTGCAGCCGGCCCAGGAAGAGGGTCATCAGGGCGGAGGCAAGGCCGATGCTGAACAGGGTGACCAGGAAGACCGGGAATTCCACGAGGTGGCGTGGGAAGCCCCCGACGAGCCAGGAGAACGGGTTCATCAGGTAGGTGAAGAAGTCACCCAGGAACGGCGTGCCGTATCCGCTTGACCAGTTGAAGTACAGATCGCCGGTCGTGTTGCCGTGCATCAGGTCCCACAAGTGGGCGTGGAACGGCACGAGCTGGTTGCCGAGATCGTTGACCGCACGCGAGCGAGCACCGAAAGGGTAAGTGCCGTGCACGGCCATCGCGAGGCAGTAGGCGCCCATGGACAGGAGGGCCGCGCACCAGGCGGCCAGGGCCTGATCGGTGCGGGGGCGGAATGCGGAAAGGGCCTTTGGTGAGGAGGACGCCATCTCGTCGGTATCCCGCTGCTAAGGGTGCCGCCCGGCGTATTCGCTGTGCGGTACCGGACTTGGCGGATGGGGGAAGACTCATTCGATGGGGAGGAGGGTCACACAGGCGACCAGACGTCAGCCGACGGCGGCCTGACGCGGATTCTTTCCAGCTCCTCAAGGACCTGCCGATAGGCCGCCACCTCCGCTGCCACCGCGTGCCGCAGAGGCGGGTACCGGGGGTCGCCGCGCGAGGCGGCTTCCGTGGAGGCGGCGGCACGCCGGGCTTTCGCCTTCGCGAGCTCATTGCGGGCATCAACATATTCTTCGTCTAAGAGCTTGTATTCCAGAACGTGCCCGAAGGCCTGCTCGGAGACCGCGCTCAGCCGGTCGAGTTTGCGCAGGCAGCCGCCGGGAACCGAAGCGGCGCAGCGGCCTTCCAATGTCGCACCGAAGTCTTTCAATGCGGCTTTGAGCTTCGGATATTCCCATTCCGGTGACGAATCCTGCTTGCAGCCCGATACGGCCACGGCCAGGGAGATGAAAGCGACGGCGCTGCGAAAGCCTGCTATTCGCATGGGGTGTCCTTTCGCGAGCACATCACGGAAAGGCCCGGCCCCGCGGACCTCTCGGCAGCCCGGCAACCGCACGCTGTTTCCATGGCGGGCATGCGGAACGAGACTAAGCCGCGTCATTGGCCACTGCCACGCAGGAGGCCCTGTTCGTGGCAGTTGGTTACCGCTGGAGGGGATGGTGGATGGCCCTGGCGCTCCCGGCACTAGCTTGTGAGACCGGGCGACCCAGGTGGCACCCGTACGGCGCCGTGACACGCGTACGGCACTACGTGACGCCACGCGGAGTTACGTGGCACCACCTGGCGCCACGCGACCCCGAACGGCCCCCGCGGCACGGTGCGGTGCCAGCCTGTGGCCACGTGGCACCGCACTCACGCGCACCTCCTTACCCTCCACCTGACCTGCAACGATGAGCTCCCCCATGCCCCGAAGGCCGATCCGGCGCCATGCATCGCACCGTCAGGCTTGCCGATGGCGCCACATTGATGCCATAGTGGGGTCATGGACCTGACGCCGTACGTCGAAAAACTCCACCGGGAACTGGCGGTGGCCGCCGAGGCCGGGGGTGATGAAGCCCGCGAGCTCGCCGAGCGGCTGACCGCGCCGCTGGAGTCGGCCACCCGCCTGACCCTGCTCAATGTGCTGTCCGCCGCCATGGACGAGGTCACCCGTGAGCTCGCCCCCGGCTCGGTCGACGTACGGCTGCGCGGCCTGGACCCCGACTTCGTGGTGGTGCTGCCGCAGCACGAGGACCGGACCGGACCGCTCGACGCACCGGCTCCCGCGCCCGCACCGGCCGCGGCCCCCGCCGACACCGACGAGGGCGGCACCGCCCGCGTCAATCTGCGCCTGCCCGCCCACCTCAAGGCCCGCGCCGAGGAGGCGGCGGCCGGCGAGGGCCTGTCGGTCAACGCATGGCTCGTACGCGTCGTGTCGGCCGCGGTCGACACCGGCGGCGCCACCGCCCCCCGTACCGCCGGGAAGACCAGGAGCAGCAGCCAGAGCTTCACGGGCTGGGTGCGCTGACCAGCCCCTGGCACGACAGCCCTCGAAAACCCTCGGCACGACAGCCCTCGCCAGGGCAGCTCGCGCCGGCAGCCTCTCGCAACGAGTTCACCAGCACCACGTCCCACCAGCGGGGGCGCCACGAACATTCCAGAGGACCCAAGAGGACGGGACAGCCATGCCTTCTTTCGACACTCCCCAGCCGATCTCGGTCAACGCCCACGTGGAGGCGGGATCCATCCGGTTCGCCGCGGCGGACCGCGCCGACACCGCCGTGGAGGTGGCTCCGCGCGATCCGAAGAAGGACCAGGACGTACGGGCCGCCGAGCAGACCGAAGTCACCTACTCGGGCGGCAAGCTGCACATCAGGACGCCCAAGCAGCGCTACCTCTTCGGGCGTACCGGCACCGTCGACATCACCGTCGAACTGCCCGCGGGCTCCCAGGTCGAGGCGACCGGCGGGTGGGCGGAAGTGCGCGGTGACGGGCGCCTGGGCGAGGTCCGTGTGAAGACCTCCTCGGGGGATGTCCGCCTGGATACGACCGGGCCGCTGCACCTGACCGCCTCCCACGGCTCCATCACCGTGGACCGCGTCGAGGGCGCCGCCGAGATCAGCACCAGCTCCGGCAGCATGCGCGTCGGTACGGTCACGGGCGCCGCCGTCCTGAAGAACTCGCACGGAACCACCAGCGTCAGCGACGTGACCGGCGACCTGCGGGTCAGCGGCGCCAACGGCGACATCATCATCGAGCGCGCCCACGCCTCCGTCTCGGCCACCACCGCGAACGGCACGCTGCGTGTGGTGGAAGTCGCCCGCGGGAGCGTCCAGTTGCAGACCGCCTACGGAGCCATCGACGTGGGCGTGCGCGAGGGCACCGCCGCCTGGCTCGACGTCAGCTCGGACATCGGGAGCGTGCACAACTCGCTGACCGCCTCCGAGGGCCCGGAGCAGTCCGAGGACACCGTCGAGGTCCGCGCCCGTACGCGCTACGGAAACATCGACATCCACCGCGCCCGCGCCTGAGCTTCCACCACGCCCCCACGCCTGAGCTTCCGCCGCGCCGCGCCTGCGGGTCCGCGCCCGCCTTTCACTCCGTTCCAGCCTTCGATCGGGAGGACCCCATGCCTTCATCTGTCATGTCCATGCCTACGTCTGGGTCTGTGCCCGGGTCCGGGAGCGGCAACGGCCAGGAGCCGCCCGCCGCCATCCGCGCCACCGGACTGCGCAAGTCCTACGGCGACAAGCTCGTCCTGGACGGGATCGACCTGCGCATCCCGGCGGGCAGCGTCTTCGCGCTGCTCGGCCCGAACGGCGCCGGCAAGACCACCGCCGTCAAGATCCTCTCCACCCTCATCACCGCCGACGCCGGCTCCGGCGACATCCGCGTCAGCGGTCACGACCTGGCCGCCGACCCGCAGGCCGTGCGGGCCGCGATCGGCGTCACCGGGCAGTTCTCGGCCGTCGACAACCTGATCACCGGCGAGGAGAACATGCTCCTCATGGCGGACCTGCACCACCTCTCGCGCCGCGAGGGGCGGCGGGTGACCGCCGAACTGCTGGAGCGCTTCGACCTGGTGGAGGCCGCGAAGAAGCCCGCCTCCACCTACTCCGGCGGCATGAAGCGCCGCCTGGACATCGCCATGACGCTGGTCGCAGGCCCGCGGATCATCTTCCTCGACGAGCCGACCACCGGCCTCGACCCGCGCAGCCGCCACACCATGTGGGGCATCATCCGCGAGCTGGTCTCCGGCGGCGTCACCGTCTTCCTCACCACCCAGTACCTGGAGGAGGCCGACGAACTCGCCGACCGCATCGCGGTGCTGAGCGACGGCAAGATCGCCGCCGAGGGGAGCGCCGAGGAGCTGAAGCGGCTCGTCCCGGGCGGGCACGTGCGGCTGCGGTTCGCCGACCCGGCCGCCTACCAGTGCGCCGCCGCCGCGCTGCGCGAGGTCACCCGGGACGACGAGGCGCTGGCGCTGCAGATCCCCAGCGACGGCAGCCAGCGCGAGCTGCGCTCCATCCTCGACTGGCTGGATGCGGCCGGTATCGAGGCGGACGAGCTGACCGTGCACACCCCCGACCTCGACGACGTGTTCTTCGCCCTGACCGGCGACACCGGCGCGCCCAACCAGCCCAAGGAGGCAGTCCGATGAGCGCCCTCTCCCTCGCCCTGCGCGACTCGAACACCATGCTGCGCCGCAACCTGCTGCACGCGCGGCGCTACCCGTCCCTCACCTTGAACCTGCTGCTCACCCCGATCATGCTGCTGCTGCTCTTCGTCTACGTCTTCGGCGACGTGATGAGCGCGGGTATCGGCGGCGGCGGCGCGGACCGCTCCCAGTACATCGCGTACATCGTCCCGGGCATCTTGCTGATGACCATCGGCGGCACCGTGGTCGGGACCGCGGTGTCCGTCTCCAACGACATGACCGAGGGCATCATCGCCCGCTTCCGTACGATGGCGATCCACCGCGGTTCGGTGCTCGTCGGGCACGTCGTCGGCAGCGTGCTGCAGTCGGTCCTGAGCGTGGTCTTCGTGGGCGCCGTCGCCGTGGCCATCGGTTTCCGGTCCACGGATGCCGGCGTACTGGAGTGGCTGGCGGCCTTCGGGCTGCTCGTGCTCTTCGCCACGGCGCTCACCTGGGTCGCGGTCGGCATGGGTCTGATCAGCCCGAACGCCGAGGCCGCCAGCAACAACGCGATGCCGATGATCCTGCTGCCGCTGCTGTCCAGCGCCTTCGTGCCGGTGGAGGCGATGCCGGGCTGGTTCCGGCCGTTCGCCGAGTACCAGCCGTTCACCCCGGCCATCGAGACGCTGCGGGGGCTGCTGCTGGGCAGCGGGATCGGCCACAACGGGTGGCTGGCGGTCCTGTGGTGCCTGGGTCTGGCGGTGCTCGGATACTTCTGGTCGGCCTCGAAGTTCAACCGCGACCCGAAGTAACCGCCGTGACGGGGCGGGCCGCTCTCACACGGCTCGGCCCCGCCCAGGGCGGCGTACCCCGACACCGCGTCGGCGTACGCCGCCCGGCCGCGCTTGGCGGCGGGCGGCGCCGGTCCTCGTACTGCAACGGTCTTTCTCGTGACGGTTTGGCAGGTAGGTCGTTGGTCTGTTCATGGGTGAGTAACTGGCTGATGCCCGATCGTGGGCGGGTGAACTGAAGGCGCTGCACGAGCGGTTCGTGCATCGTTTTGCCAGGTCGGAGCCGCGTGAGTCGGCGCTGGCGTATATGCCAGGCCTTCGTATCCTTGCGCCTGCACACGCGCCGAGGCGGACTATGACGTCCACGATTTGCTTCCCGCAGCACTCGACGAACTCGGCCTCACGGTGACCAGCAGTTCCGGCCAAGAAGCCGTCGCCCGAGCGCTCGCCCGCCGCATGCTCGCCGGCGAGCTGACACCCAGGGAGTTCACCTTCCGGATTCACCGGCACTACGGACATGAGCTGCCCCTGACTGAGCTGCTCGCCGAACTCGATGACGAGTACGACGTCCTCGAATATGGCGACAGAACGGCAGCACAGGTCGATGCAGAGGTCACGGCCGAAGCCCGCCGCCTCGCAGGCCACCCCACGGATCCCGCCGGACAAGCTTCGTTTCCCTGAACGCACGGGCCACGGGCCACGGGTCTTCTGGTCCGCGTAACAACGGACCAGAACCCCCGCGGCGGGCGGCCAGCTGTCAGACTGGTCTCCGGACGCTAGAGGGGTGTATCACCGCGGCCGGTTCAGTCGGAGCATGCGCCAGACCGTCCGCCACCGCAGAGGACGACGAGGCGAACGCGCGGTCCGCAGACCGTCGCAGAACCCGGCCTCCCACGACTTCATGTCCGGGCCAGCGCGTGGCGCGGCGTGTGGGGCTCAGGCCGGGGTGGTGGGGAAGTCTTCGAATGTGCGCTCGAATGACTCCCGGGTCGCCGGGTCGCGGTCCAGTACGCCGAACACCACCCGCTCGAAGACCCCCGCGAACCGTCCCGTCAGCAGTCCCCGGAAGGCCCCGGCCACCTCCGCCGGGTCGTTCTGGAAGACGCCGCATCCCCACGCGCCCAGCACCAGGCGCCGGTAGCCGTGCAGCGCCGCCACCTCCAGGACGAGCTCCGCCCGGCGGACCAGCGCCCCCGGGATCTCGGCGACGCGCTGCGGTTCCTGCCGCCGGATCGTGCCCGCGTTCGGAGCCGGGGAGGTGAGGAAGCCGGCCCGGAAGGGTGTCTCCAGGAGCTCGCCGCGGTTGTCGCGGAAGACGGGGACCCCGGGTGAGTGAATCACCCGGTCGGTGTAGAAGGTGTGCGTTCCGCGCGGTGGATCTCGTAGTACTCCGGCGCCTCCAGCAGGGTCTCGTACAGCGCCGAGGCACGGCACAGCGCTTCCTCCTGCGCCTTGGCGCCGTGGACGTAACCACCGCCGGGATTGCGGGCCGAGGCGAAGTTCAGGACCGCCACCGAGCCCGCCCGGGGGCCGTCCGTCGCGAGCCTTCGGGCCGCGACCGCTGCTCTCCCCGGTGACCTCGACCGCCGTCTCACCGCGCCCCTCGGGGAGTACGTCACCTGGAATGACACGGTTTGGTCCATATATCCTGGCTTCCGCCTTGGCCTCCGCCAGGGCGGCGGCGAGGGAGACCTGCCGTCCCGACCGCGTCCGGTAGCCGCCGGCCGCCAGGACGTCCCTGTTCTCCCGCGCGATTTCGCGCAATCTGCTGCTCACGTCGCCATCTTCCGCACCACACCCTTGGCGGCAAAGGTATTTGTACCCACGGGACGGGTAGGCACGGGTGATGTCACGGCCGACGACAGAAGACGAGGACCCGGTCATGCCGCATGATCCGCCCGCCCCTCTGGCAGGCGCCCCTCTGCCAGCCGCCCCACCCGCCCCGCCGCCACTCGCCCCGCCCGCCGACGAGGCCGGGTCCGTGCCCCTCACCGAGGCCGCCGCCGAGGACCTGCTCCACGGCATCTGCTTCAAGACCGGTCCGCCCCGCCTCATCGGCGCCGAACTCGAATGGCTGGTGGTGGACGCCGAGCGGCCCGAGCTGGGCCTGCCCCCCGAGCGGCTGCACGCCGCGCACGACGCCGCCCGCGCCCTGCCCCTGCGCTCCGCGCTGACCTTCGAGCCGGGCGGCCAGCTGGAACTGAGCTCCGCCCCCGCCACCTCCCTCACCGCGTGCGTGGACGGCCTCCGGGCCGACCTCGACGCCGTACGGGCCGCCCTCCTCCCCCTGGGCCTGGCCCTGCTCGGTCTCGGCCTGGATCCGCGCCGCCCGCACCGCCGCCTCCTGGCCGACCCCCGCTACGAGGCCATGGAGGCCTACTTCGACCGCACCGGCCCGGCCGGGCGCGCCATGATGTCCGCCTCCGCCTCCGTGCAGGTCTGCGTGGACGCCGGCCAGGAGGAGCCCGGCGTGCACGGCCACGGCCGGCGCTGGCGGCTGTCGCATCTGCTGGGTGCGGTGCTGGTGGCCGCCTTCGCCAACTCCCCCGCCCACGAAGGCCCGTACGCCGGCTGGCGCTGTGCCCGCCAGGGTGTCTGGAGCGACCTGGACGCCCGGCGCGCCCTCGCCCCTCCCCTGGACGCCGAGCCGCGCGCGGGGTGGATCCGGCAGGCGCTGGACACCGAGGTGATGTGCGTGAGGTCGTACGACGGCGGCCCGTGGGAGCTGCCGCGCGGCACGACCTTCCGCGCCTGGCTGCGCACCAGCGGCCAGGGCCGGTGCGGGAGCCGGGGCAGAGGGAAGGGCCGGGAGCTGCGGCCGCCCACGGCCGAGGACCTGGAGTACCACCTGACCACCCTCTTCCCACCCGTACGGCCGCGCGGCCACCTTGAGCTGCGCATGATCGACGCGCAGCCCGGCGACGACGGGTGGATCGTCCCGGCGGCCGTCGTGCACGCGCTGTTCGACGATCCGGAGGCTTCCGAGACCGCGTACCGGGTGACGAAGGCGCTGGCCGACGCGTACGGTGACGGACCCGCGCCCCGCAATCCGCTGTGGAAGTCCGCCGCCCGCCACGGGCCCGCACATCCGGAGCTGCGGAGGGCGGCCACCGCCTGCTTCCGCGCCGCCGCCGAGGCGCTGCCCCGGCTCGGCGCGAGCCCGCACGTGCGGGACACCGTCGCGGCCTTCACCCAGCGCTACGTCCTGCGCGGCCGCTGCCCGGCCGACGACCGGCTCCCCCAGCGCCGGTCCCCGGGGAAGGGAGCACGCGGGTGACCACACCAACCCCGTCCCAGGAGAGCCAGCGCGAGCGCGCCGCCGCCGCACTGACGGCCGCCCGCGCCCGTACGGCCGCACTCACCGACGCCGTCACCGACCAGGACCTGACCGCGCAGCACTCCCCGCTCATGTCCCCGCTTGTCTGGGACCTGGCGCACATCGGCAACATGGAGGAGCTCTGGCTGCTGCGCCGCGTGGCCGGACACGAGGCCATGCACCCCGGGATCGACCCGCTCTACGACGCCTTCGAGCATCCGCGCGCCGAGCGGCCGAAACTGCCGCTGCTGGGGCCCCGGGAGGCTCGCCGGTACGCGGCCGAGGTGCGGGGCCGGGTCTTCGACCTGCTGGAGCACACCCCGCTGGAGGGCACGGCGCTGCTCGACGCCGGATTCGCCTTCGGGATGATCGCCCAGCACGAGCAGCAGCACGACGAGACCATGCTGATCACGCACCAGCTGCGGCGCGGCGCCCCCGTACTGACCGCCCCGGACCCGGATCCGCCGCCCGGGCAGCCGCCCGCCGCGGCTGAAGTCCTCGTCCCCGGCGGCCCGTTCACGATGGGCACCTCCACCGAACCGTGGTCGCTGGACAACGAACGGCCCGCGCACATCCGGGAGACCGCACCGTTCTGGATCGACACGGCGCCGGTGACCAATGCCGCCTACGAGGGGTTCATCGCGGACGGCGGTTACCGCGAGCCCCGCTGGTGGGCCGAGGCCGGCTGGGAGCAGATCCGCAGGCACGGCATCGAAGCGCCGCTGTTCTGGCACCGCGAGGGCGGCGCCTGGCTGCGCCGCCGGTTCGGGGTGACGGAGCCGGTGCCGGGTGAGGAGCCCGTACTGCACGTCAGCTGGTACGAGGCGGACGCCTACGCCCGCTGGGCGGGGCGCCGGCTGCCCACGGAGCCGGAGTGGGAGAAGGCCGCCCGCCACGACCCGCGCAGCGGCCGCTCGACCCGCTACCCGTGGGGCGACGCGGACCCGACCCCCGCGCACGCCAATCTCGGGCAGCGCCACCTGCGCCCGGCTCCCGCCGGGAGCTACCCCGCCGGGGCGTCCGCGCTGGGGGTGCGCCAGCTGATCGGTGACGTGTGGGAGTGGACCGCCTCCGACTTCCTGCCGTATCCGGGGTTCCGGGCCTTCCCGTACCGGGAGTACTCGGAGGTCTTCTTCGGCCCCGGGCACAAGGTGCTGCGCGGCGGTTCCTTCGCCGTGGACCCGGTGGCCTGCCGCGGGACCTTCCGCAACTGGGACCTACCCGTGCGCAGGCAGATCTTCTGCGGCTTCCGGACAGCGAGGAGCGACTGATGTGCCGTCATCTCGCCTATGTCGGACCGGTGGTGCCGCTGGGCCGGCTCGTGAGCGAGCCGGAGCACTCGCTGGTCCGGCAGGCCTGGCAACCGCGCCGGCAGCGCAGCGGCACGGTCAACGCGGACGGCTTCGGGATCGGCTGGTACGCCGAGGGCGACCCGGTCCCCGCCCGGTACCGGCGCGGCGGACCGGTCTGGAGCGACATGACCTTCGCCGATCTCGCCCGTGCGGTGCGCAGCGGCGCCTTGCTGGCCGCCGTACGGGACGGCACACGGCTCGGCGCCGACGGGGAGGCCGCGGCGGCGCCGTTCGCGGACGGACCGTGGCTGTTCAGCCACAACGGCTCGGTACGGGACTGGCCGGACGCGGCGGCTCCGCTCGCGGCCGGGCTGGCGCCCGTGGAACTGCTCCAGCTGGCCGCTCGCACGGACTCGGCACTGATCTGGGCGCTGGTCCTGGCCCGCCTCCGGGCCGGGGACGACCTCGGCGCGGCTCTCGCGGGGCCGGTCCTGGAGCTGTCCGCGGCGGCGCCCGGGTCCCGGCTGAACCTGCTGCTGACCGACGGCGCCTCGATCGCCGCGACGGCCTGGGGCGATTCCCTCTGGTACCTGCCCGGCGTGCCGGCGGGGCGCGTGGTGGTGGCGTCCGAGCCCTACGACGACGACCCGCGCTGGTGCGAGGTGCCCGACCGGACCCTGCTGACCGCCGACCGCACGCTGGTGGAGCTGACCCCCATGAAAGACCTGAAAGAGACGCCCCTCGGCCGAGGGAGAGGAACACAGTGAGTGACTTCGAGTTGACCCGCACCCTCGACGAGCACGCCGCGGAGAGCGCGCTGCGCACGGATGTGGCACAGGGGCTGACCCGTACCCCCAAGGTGCTGCCGCCCAAGTGGTTCTACGACGCGCGGGGCAGTGAACTCTTCGAGGAGATAACCCGGTTGCCCGAGTACTACCCGACGCGCGCCGAACGGGAGATCCTGCTGGAGCGGGCGGCGGAGATCGCCTCGGTGACCGGGGCGCGCACCCTGGTGGAGCTGGGCTCCGGATCCTCGGAGAAGACCCGGCACCTGATCGAGGCGCTGCCCGGGCTGGACACCTACGTACCGGTGGACGTGAGCGAGAGCGCCCTGACCGGTGCGGCCGAGGCGCTGCTGGCGGAGCATCCGGGGCTGCGGGTGCACGCGCTGCTGGCCGACTTCACGCGGGCGCTGCGCCTGCCGGACTCCCCCGGGCCCCGGCTGGTGGTGTTCCTGGGCGGCACGATCGGCAATCTGCTGCCGCCGGAGCGCGCCGTGTTCCTCGCGTCCGTACGGGCGATGCTGTCGCCCGGGGACGCGCTGCTGATGGGCACGGACCTGGTGAAGGACGAGTCGGTGCTGGTCGCGGCGTACGACGACGCGCAGGGGGTGACGGCCGAGTTCAACAAGAACGTACTGGCCGTCATCGACCGGGAGCTGGGAGCGGACTTCCACACCGCCGACTTCGCGCACGTGGCGGTGTGGAACCGGGAGCGGGAGTGGATCGAGATGCGGCTGCGGGCCCGGTCCGCGGTGCTGGTCAAGATCCGGGCGCTGGATCTGGTGGTGCCGTTCGAGGAGGGTGAGGAGATCCTGACGGAGGTGTCCGCGAAGTTCCGTCAGGGCGGCGTACGGGCGGAACTGGCGGCGGCGGACCTGGAGTTGACGCATTGGTGGACGGACGCCGAGGGCCGCTTCGCGCTGTCCTTGGCGGTCGCCGGCGCCCCGGCGCACACGGCTTTCTGAGCCGCCTCCGCGAGGTCCCGCCGGTCCGCGTACCGGCCCGGCGGGATCCGCGGGAGCAGGGTGACCTCGGCCCGCACACCGCGGGCCCGGGCGATCCGCCACAGCGAGGCGGTCAGCGGATCGTCCCCCACGAAGGCGGGCGCGCCGGCCGGCGGATCCGTACCGGGCGGCCCCGAGTGCTCCTGCAGCCGGTACGCGAGCCGCACCGGCTGTACGGGGACCCGCGCGTCCAGGGCCGACTGGAAGGGGGCTCTCCGGAAGGGCCCCTGGGCGCGCCCGCACCACGTGGACCCCTCGGGGAAGACGGTGACGCGGTCGCCGGCCAGCAGCGCGCGGCTGAGGTCGTCGACGGTGGCGGGCAGGGGGCGGATCCGGTCGCGCTCGATGAACAGCGTCCCGGCCTGCCCGGCGAGGCGGCCCAGCAGCGGCCAGCCGCGGATGTCGCTCTTGGCCAGCATGCGGCTGGGCAGGACGGCGGCGAGGAGCGGGATGTCGAGCCAGGAGATGTGGTTGGCGACGACGAGGCGGCCGCCCTCCGGACCCGGGTTTCCCCGTACGGTGATCCGTACACCGAAGGCCCGTACCAGCGCGGCCGACCAGGCCCGGACCACCGCGTGCCGCAGGCGGGCCGGCAGCAGCCGGACCGGCTGCGCGCCCAGGATCCCGGCCAGGACCACGGCGGCGGCGATGGTGAGCCGGAGCACCGCGCGCGGGACACGGACGGTGCGCCCCCCGTGGCGGGCGCAGGTCTCGGGGGTGCAGGGCGAGGTGGGCAGCCAGACGCTCATGCACCCGGGGCGAGCGAGAGGAAGTGCTTCAGGTAGCGCGGGTTGGTGCGGCGCAGGGAGAGCAGCACGTACAGGTCGGCGCCGCCGAATCCGGCGTCGAGAGCCGGTTCGCCGCAGACCCAAGCCCCCAGCCGCAGGTAGCCGCGCAGCAGCGGCGGCAGCTCCGTGCGCGGGGGGACGGTGATGCCTTGGGGGTTCCAGGGGAGGTGGGGTGTCACCCGGTACTCCTCGGGGGCGAGATTGCGGCTCAGCACGCTCTCGCGGGCGGCGGCGGCCAGGACACCGCCGTCGGCGAGCGGTATGGAGCAGCAGCCGGCGAGCCAGTTGTGCCCGGAGCGGTCCATGTAGCGTGCGAGCCCGGCCCAGACGAGGGCGGGAGTCTCCCCTTCAGCGCCGGGTTGGCCGCCTCGATCTCGGCGGCCTGGCCGGGCGGGGCGATGATCCGGGCGACTGCGCCGCGCGCGAAGTCTCCGGACTGCGGCGGGGTTTCCTCGTCGGCGTCCTCGGGTCCGTCACCGAGGGACTGCAGCTGCTTGTAGAGGCCGCCGGGCGAGCCGGCCCCCTCGCCGCAGCCGGTGAGGGCCGTCACGGCCGCGAGAGCGGAGCACAGGGCGAGGAAGCGCGTCTTCACGAGGGTCACCTTCTGGAGTCCGGTCTCAGCTGGCTTGAAATTGGAATAGACCAATGAGCGGGTCAAGGGTTCTCCGTCGGGACTGTTCACCCAAAGCTCGCGGACCGGCTGTTAGTGGGGCACGGTGGAACCAGGCAAAAGCCACGTACTGCCGGGAGACCCCATGTCCAACCACACGTACCGGGTGACCGAGATCGTCGGCACCTCCCACGAGGGCATCGATCAGGCCATCCGCAACGGAATCGCCCGGGCGGGCCAGACCGTCCGGAATCTCGACTGGTTCGAGGTGGTCCAGGTACGCGGGCACATCCAGAACGGGGAGATCGCGCACTACCAGGTCGGCCTGAAGGTCGGCTTCCGCCTGGAAGGCGAGGACTGAGCACAGCCGCGCGCGGCCCCCGGTTGGAGTCGGCCCCCGGCTCGGCTCGTCCGGGCTCGGCTCCCCGGATCAGGTCCTGCCCTCGCCCTCCTGGGCGGACTTGAGTTCCGGCGCCTCGGCCGCCCAGTTCGCCAGCACCACGCGGAAACCGGCGGCTCGCGCGGCCTGGCACACCAGCTCGTCGTCGTCCACGAGCATCCGCACCTCCCGGCCCCGGGAGATCCGCTTCAGCACATCGATCTTGGTCATCCGGGCCGGCCTCCGGTCCTGGTCGCCGCGCATCCACACCCGCCCCTCGGGCAGCCCGTGCCGCGCGAGCCAGTCCAGCGTGTCCCGCCGGCAGCGCTCCGGGCGCCCGGTCAGGTACACCACCTCACAGTCGGCCGCGCTGTTCCGCACCATCTCCACGCCGCGGGCGAGCGGCGGGTCGGCCGGCGCCGCGCCGAAGAAGCCGTTCCAGTCCCTGGGGCGGCTCTCCAGGAAGTGCTGACGGTGCCCGGTGTCGGCAAGGGTGTTGTCGATGTCGAAGACGGCCAGCGGTAGGCGGGTGTCGCGCTCTGTCATGGCGTCAGCCTAGGCCGTTTCCTTCGGATCACCTCGCCGACCAGATCAAGATGATGGCGACGTGGAGTCCGGCCAGGTAGATGGTGGCGGTCTAGTCGTAGCGAGTGACCAGACCGCGCCTTTGCTTGAGCTTGTTGATGCACCGCTCGACGGTGTTGCGCTGTTTGTAGGCGTCGCGGTCGAAGGCGGGCGGCCTGCCGCCTCGGCTGCCGTGGCGTTTGAGGTTGGTGGCCTGGGTCGACGGGGATCTCCATCTGTCCGTACGGCAGGTTGACGATCTCCAGGGAGCCACCGCAGGAGACGAGCGGGGCGCCGGGCTCGCGGTTCACCACCACAGGGTCGTGCCGTCACGGGCGGCCCTTGCTGAAGGCAACGCCATATGAGCCATAAGTCAGTTCATGCCTCGTTTATGCCCAGTGATCACCCTGGACGTGTCGCAGTCGATGAGGCAGGATCAACGACCGGAACATGATCATTCATTTCACGATCTGGAGACACTCAGTGAGATTTCGGCTCATAGGAACCGCGGCAATGGCCATCGCTGGCACCGTTCTGGCTATCGCCCCCGCACACGCGGTGGACGAGATCTCCACGGCAGAACCCGTCACGGCGGGAGACTCCTACGCGTCTGGATTCACCTACTGCGAGGTTACGAAGGACTACGCCGGTCAGATCGCCGGAGAGGGCTGCTTCAAGGCCTACGGCGACAAGATCTGGGTCGAGGACACGAAGTCTGACGGCTTTAGGGTCGTCGTCAGGTGGCAAACCAATTACGGACGCAGCGGCGAGTGCCACCAGACGGGAGGCGCGGGCTCCGCCGGCGTCTGCAACTACGACATGCGCGAGGACGGGCAAATCCGCTTCGAGGTGATGCGGCGTGACGGCGCCAGCGGCCCCAACTACAACCCGTCGGCCTGGACCCCTTGGATTAACATCGGCTGACCCTCGGGTCAGGCCGCGGGGCCGCCGTGCTCCTGACGGTCGGTCGACGGGCGCTGCGCTGACGCGCTCTCACAGAGCGGTACCGCGGGCGGACGCTTCCCGGCTGAGGGCGTCGGTGATGTCTTGCGAGGTCGGGGCGAACGGCAGGACGAGCCGGTACGGCTGGGCCGCCGTGTCCAGGCCGGGGCTCTCGTCGTGGTACCAGCCGCAGGCGCGCAGGCAGCGGAACCGCACCGTGTCGCCGTGCACGAGTCCGGCATGGAGACGACCGACGGCTCCCAGGCGAAGTGGCCGGCCTCGGCCTCGGCCGATTCCTCCGGATCACCTCGCTGACCAGATGAAGATGGCGGCGATGTGGAGTCCGGCGAGGTAAATGGTGGCGGTCTTGTCGTATCTGGTGGCCAGGCCACGCCACTGCTTCAGCTTGTTGATGCACCGCTCGACGGTGTTCCGTTGCTTGTAGGCCTCGCGGTCGAAGGCCGGTGGCCTGCCACCGCGGCTGCCGAGACGTTTGCGATTGGCGGCCTGGCCGGCGGGCTGCGGGATCACCGCCCGGATCCCGCGCCGACGCAGGTGAGCACGGATCGCGCGAGACGAGTACGCCTTGTCGGCCAGGACCACGGTCGGGGTCGCCCGCGGCCTGCCGACCGGTCGCGGGACCCGTAAGCGAGCCATGACCTGTGGGAACGCGGGTGCGTCACCGGCCTGGCCAGGTGTGACGACGAAGGCCAGCGGCCTGCAACGGCTGTCGGCGGCCAGGTGGATCTTCGTGGTCAGTCCGCCGCGGGACCGTCCGAGGGCATGGTCGTCCGGCTCGCCATCCGGGGCCCCTTTTGACGGGCCCCGGCGGCGTGCTGGTGGGCACGGACGATGGTCGAGTCGACCGCGACGACCCATTCGAGGTCGCCTTCGGCATCGGCCTGCGCGAGCAGCGCGGTGAAGACCTTCTCCCAGGTCCCGTCGGCGGCCCACTTCCGCAGCCGGTTGTGGGCGCCCTTCCACGACCCGAAGTGCTCGGGCAGGTCCATCCACGGTGTCCCGGTCCGGTACTTGAACGCGATCGCGTCGATCACCTGCCGATGATCCCGCCACCGACCACCCCGCTTCGGCGTCCGCTCCGGCAGCAACGGCTCGATCCGCGCCCACTGCGCATCAGTCAACGACACATATCAACCAACGATCAGATGATCCGGAGGAAACGGCCTAGGTCCTGTCGTCAAAGTGGCCCGGGCCAGGAGGGACTGTGACGACAGGGGCTAGCGGGAATCCTCAGCCGCCCCGGACGTTGAAAGGTGCGTGATCCCCAAGCTCTCGATCCTCGACCGCTCGCGCACCCGGCAGGGCTACGACGCCCCGCAGGCCCTGCGCGACACCGTGGACCTGGCACGTGCGGCCGAGGAGCTCGGCTACCACCGCTTCTGGGTCTCGGAGCACCACAGCGTGCCCGGAGTCGCCGGTTCCGCGCCGGCGGTGCTGGCCGCCGCCGTGGCCGCGGCGACCCGGCGGATCCGGGTCGGCACGGGCGGGGTCATGCTGCCCAACCACCAGCCGCTGGTGGTAGCGGAACAGTTCGGGGTCCTGGAGTCCCTCTTCCCCGGCCGGATCGACATGGGGCTCGGCCGCTCGGTGGGCTTCACCGGCGGAATCCGGCGGGCGCTGGGCCGGGACACCGGGGACGCCGACCGGTTCGAGGAGCAGCTGTCCGAGCTGCTGGGCTGGCTCGACGGCACCCAGCAGGCCCATCCGGAGGTGCATGCCCACCCCGCCGAGGGATTGCGGACACCGGCCTACGTCCTGGCCACCGGGGAGGGCGCCGGGATCGCGGCCCGGGCCGGGCTGCCGCTGGTGGTGGGCGATCTGCGCACCCGTGGCCGTGTCGCGGAGGTCATCGAGGCCTACCGCGAGGAGTTCCGGCCCTCCTCCCGGGGGGCGCGGCCGTACGTCGTGGTCTCCGGGACCGTGGCGGTCGCGGCCACCGAGCAGGAGGCCCGGCGGATCCTGGTGCCGGAGGCGTGGTCCCTCGCGTACTCCCGCACCCGGGGCAGCTTCCCTCCGCTGCGGCCGGCGGAGGAGATCGAAACCCTGGAGATGACCGCGAAGGAGCGCGAGCTGTACGAGCGCGCGCTCGCCGGGCACGTCCACGGCACGGAGGAGCAGGTCGCGGCGGAGCTGTCGGAGGTCATCCGGCTGACGGGCGCGGACGAACTGCTGGTCACCACCTCCACCTACGACCGGGAGGCGCTGCTGGATTCCTTCCGCAGGCTGGCCCGGCTGGCAGGGCTCATCCGCCGCTGAGGTCCGCCAGGTGGTGGCCGGGGAGCACGGCATGGCGGTGGCGGCGGGCACGGCCCGGGGGCGTCGGCCCGGATCTACGGTCCGGATCGACGGTCCGGGCGCGGGCGGCGGCACCGCGGCCGGCGCGGGCCGTCGTACCGGGCGGGCCGGCGTACCGGACGAGGACCATCGGCGCGTTGGGGCCTCGACGCGCCAGGGGGCCCGGCGTAGGCACGAGCCTGCGCGGCGGCCCTACGCGTCACCCGGAAGCAGTCGCTGCGACAGCTCGCGGAAGCTCCACTGCCCCTGGCGGCGAGTGAACATCCAGACGAGGTCGTAACGGTCGGGCCAGGCCACCGGAACGCCGAGGACCTGGTCGGCGCCGAGGGCTCGGACCAGGCGGGGGATGCCGGTGTCCTCCCAGCAGACGAGTACGGGCATCGGTGCGGCCAGTACGGCGCGGGCGAGGGCCGGCTCCGCCCCGACGCCGAACCCGGCCCGGACCGGCGTACGCAGGGCGGTGGCCAGGGCGGCGACCGTCTGCTTGCAGCGCGCCGGGGCCCCGGCCTTGCCGCCGGCCGCGAAGAGCGCGGCGGGCCCGGGCAGGGGGGCGCGGCCGGCCGGGGTGAACAGCCGCGGCAGCTCCGCGGCCCGGCGCCGGCCGCGTCCGGCGAGGAATCCGGGGTCCTCGTTGCCCTCGTCGTCCTCGCCGGTGTCACCGGCGTACGGTTTCTCCCCGTGCCGGATCAGCATGACGAGGGCGTCCACGGGTGCGCCCGGCGGGCCGGGGGGCGGCTTGCGCGGGCGTTCCTCCGAGCCGCAGCCGGCCACCGTCAGCGGGGCGAGGGCCGCGGCCAGCACGGTGCGGCGGCGCGGTCCGGACCCGGCGGGGGCTTGTGGCATGGGGCCCACTGTCCCGCACGGCCCGGGCACCGCCGAGGCGCGGCACGGCGTACCGCCCGACGAACGCCCGCTCGGCCCAGCCGACCAACCGACCAACCGACCAACCGATCGACCGGGGCCGGGGCCCGGCCCCACGCACGGGGCGGCAGGGCTCGATCAGCCCTTGCGCACCGCCCGCAGCCACTCCTTGTTCATCGCGGCGATCGACGGAAGCGGAATGCCCTTGGGGCAGGCCGTCGCGCACTCGCCGGTCAGTGTGCAGCCGCCGAAACCCTCCTCGTCCATCCGGGCCACCATGTCGAGCACCCGCGTCTCCCGCTCCGGCGAGCCCTGCGGCAGCACGTTCAGGTGGTTGACCTTGGCGGAGGTGAAGAGCATCGCGGACCCGTTCGGGCAGGCGGCCACGCACGCGCCGCATCCGATGCACTCGGCGTGCTCGAAGGCGCGGTCGGCGTCGGCCTTGGGCACGGCGGTGGCATGTGCCTCGGGGGCGGCGCCGGTGGGGGCGGTGATGTAGCCGCCGGCCTGGATGATCCGGTCGAAGGCGCCCCGATCGACGACGAGGTCCTTGACGACCGGGAAGGCGGCCGCCCGCCACGGCTCGACGTCGATGGTGTCGCCGTCGGCGAAGGACCGCATGTGGAGCTGGCAGGTGGTCGTGCGCTCCGGGCCGTGCGCATCGCCGTTGATGACGAGGCTGCAGGCGCCGCAGATGCCCTCGCGGCAGTCGTGGTCGAAGGCGACCGGGTCCTCGCCGCGCAGGATGAGGTCTTCGTTGAGGGTGTCGAGCATCTCCAGGAAGGACATGTCCTTCGAGATTCCGTCGACCTCGTAGGAGGCCATGGCGCCGGGGGCGTCGGGGTTGCGCTGGCGCCAGACGCGCAGGGTGAGCTTCATGCGTAGCTCCGCTGGGTGGGGTGGACGTACTCGAAGACGAGGTCTTCCTTGTGCAGGACGGGGGCGGCGCTGCGGTGCTCGCCCGGGGCACTGCCCGCGGGCCCGCGGTACTCCCAGGCGGCGGCGTAGGAGAACTCCTCGTCGCGCCGCGCCGCCTCGCCGTCCGGGGTCTGGGACTCCTCGCGGAAGTGGCCGCCGCAGGACTCGGCGCGGTGGAGCGCGTCGAGGCACATCAGCTCGGCGAGTTCCAGGTAGTCGACGATGCGGTTGGCCTTCTCCAGGGACTGGTTGAACTCCTCGCCGCTTCCCGGCACCTTCACTCGGCGCCAGAACTCCTCGCGGATCTCCGGGATGCGGTCGAGTGCCTTGCGCAGGCCCTGCTCGGTGCGGGCCATTCCGCAGTACTCCCACATGAGTTCGCCGATCTCGCGGTGGAAGGAGTCGGGGGTGCGGTCACCGTCGACCGCGAGCAGCCGCGCGAGCCGCTCCCGGGTTTCGCCGAGGGCGGCCGCGGCCTCGGGGTGGGTGTCGTCCACGGCGTCCCGGTGCGGGTGGCGGGCGAGGTAGTCGTTGATGGTGGAGGGGAGTACGAAGTAGCCGTCGGCGAGGCCCTGCATCAGCGCGGAGGCGCCGAGGCGGTTGGCGCCGTGGTCGGAGAAGTTGGCCTCGCCGATCGCGAAGAGGCCGGGGACGGTGGTCTGCAGGTCGTAGTCGACCCACAGGCCGCCCATCGTGTAGTGCACGGCGGGATAGATCCGCATGGGGACCTCGTACGGGTTCTCCGCGGTGATCCGCTCGTACATCTCGAAGAGGTTGCCGTACTTCTCGGCGACCTTCTCCCTGCCCATGCGGCGGATGGCGTCGGCGAAGTCCAGGTACACGCCCTGCCCGCCGGGGCCGACGCCGCGGCCCTCGTCGCAGACGTTCTTGGCGGCGCGGGAGGCGATGTCGCGGGGCACCAGGTTGCCGAAGGCCGGGTAGATCCGCTCCAGGTAGTAGTCGCGCTCCGCCTCGGGAATGTCGGCCGCGGGGCGGGTGTCGCCCTTCGCCTTGGGGACCCAGATGCGCCCGTCGTTGCGCAGGGACTCGCTCATGAGGGTGAGCTTGGACTGGTGGTCGCCGGTGCGCGGGATGCAGGTGGGGTGGATCTGGGTGAAGCAGGGGTTGGCGAAGTACGCGCCGCGCCGGTGTGCGCGCCAGACGGCGGTCGCGTTGGAGTTCATGGCGTTGGTGGAGAGGTAGAAGACGTTGCCGTAGCCTCCGCTCGCGAGGACCACGGCGTCGGCGTAGTACGTGGACATCTCACCGGTGATCAGGTCGCGGGCCACGATGCCGCGGGCCACGCCGCCCACCACGATCAGGTCCAGCATCTCGGTGCGGGCGTGCATCTCGCTGTTTCCGGCGGCGATCTGCCGGGAGAGCGCCTGGTAGGCGCCGAGCAGGAGCTGCTGGCCCGTCTGCCCGCGGGCGTAGAAGGTACGGGAGACCTGGACGCCGCCGAAGGAGCGGGTGTCGAGGAGGCCGCCGTACTCGCGGGCGAAGGGCACTCCCTGGGCCACGCACTGGTCGATGATCTCGACGGAGATCTGGGCGAGGCGGTGCACGTTGGACTCGCGG
Organism: Streptomyces sp. NPDC003034; assembly: GCF_053591375.1. Lineage (NCBI taxonomy): Bacteria > Bacillati > Actinomycetota > Actinomycetes > Kitasatosporales > Streptomycetaceae > Streptomyces > Streptomyces sp. NPDC003034. The sequence goes on along the minus strand of NZ_JBSFTS010000021.1, from coordinate 10,487 downwards.
GCGCGGAAGTCGCCGCCCTTGACGGTGTCGTAGAAGAGGCGGTGCACCGAGTCGCCGTCGTTGCGGTAGTTCTTGGCGGCGTTGATGCCGCCCTGGGCGGCGATGGAGTGGGCACGGCGCGGGGAGTCGGAGAAGCAGAACTGGACGACGTGGTAGCCCTGTTCGGCGAGGGTGGCGCCCGCCGCTCCGCCTGCCAGGCCGGTGCCGACGACGATGACGGTGTGCTTGCGGCGGTTGGCCGGGTTGACGAGTTTGGCTTCGAAGCGGCGGCGGTCCCAGCGCTCCGCGATCGGGCCGCGGGGGGCCTTGGTGTCGGCGATGGGGTCGCCGGTGGTGTAGCGGGTGTAGTCGCTGGTGGGGTTCATGAGCTCGCTCATGGTCAGTTCACTGCTCCGGTCATCACGGCGACGGGGACGGAGACGAAGCCCGCGAAGAGGACGACGGCCAGGGCGTTTGCCAGGAATTTCAGCGTCCGGTCGCGCCGGGCGCTGCCCGCGCCCAGGGTCTGGGCGGCGCTCCAGAACCCGTGCCGCACGTGCAGGCCGAGTGCGGCCATCGCCACGATGTAGACGGCGTTCCCGTACCAGGTGGAGAAGGTCGCGAGGACGTTCTCGTACGGATGGCCCGCCCAGGCGCGCTCGTTGACGGTGAGCGTGGTGAGGTCGAGCAGGTGCCAGACGATGAAGAGGGCGAGGATGACGCCGCCCCAGCGCATGGTGCGGGTGGCATAGCCGGCCCGGCGGCGCTTGTGGACGTACTTCACCGGGCGGGCCTTGATGTCCCGTCGGCTGAGCTGGTACGCGGACACCCCGTGCGCGACGACTGCGGCGAGCAGCACCACGCGGACGATCCACAGGGCCCATTCGTGGTGCAGGAAGGGCGAGCCGAGGGTGCGCAGCCAGTGGGCGTACCCGTTGAACTCCTCCGAACCGAAGAAGATCTTGAGGTTGCCGAGCATGTGTGCGACGAGGTAGCCCAGCATGATCAGGCCGGAGCCGGCCATGACGGCCTTCTTGCCGACGGAGGAGTCCCAGAGCGTGCGCGTGGTGGACGGCCGTCGACCCGTCCGCGTTGCCAAAGCCATGTCCAGACCGTAAGGAGGAAGGTGCCGAAAGGTCCAAGACATGATGGAGCTCATCTCGATAGTGGCCGCCTATGGTGCGTGCTTATGCTGGGGTGATGCAGTTCCAGCAGCTCCTGTACTTCGTGGCCGTCGCCGAGACCCGGCATTTCACCCGCGCCGCGGAACGGGTGCATGTGGCTCAGCCCTCGCTCTCCCAGCAGATCAAGGCGCTCGAACGGGAACTGGGCGCGGAACTGTTCAGTCGGGCGCGGGGCAATATCGCCCTCACCGACGCGGGCGAGGCGCTGCTGCCGCTGGCCCGGCGCATTCTGGCGGACGCGGATACCGCCCGGCTGGAGGTCCAGGAACTGGCGCAGCTGCGGCGCGGCCGTGTCCGGCTGGGCGCCACACCGAGCGTGTGCACGGGCCTGCTGCCGAATGTGCTGCGCGCCTTCCATACCGCGCATCCGGGCATCGAGCTGCTGATCGAGGAGAGCGGTTCGCTCGACCTCGTACGGGAGCTGGCGCGGGGCGCCCTGGACCTGGCCCTGATCGCCCTGCCCCTCCCGCCTTCCGCACCGGCGCTGTCGACGGTGGAACTGCTGACGGAGGACCTGGTGGTGGTCTCCTCGGCGGAGCTCCCCGCGCCCGGCGGCGGCGATTCTCTGACCATCTCCGGCCTCCGGGACGAGCCGATGGTGATGTTCCGCCACGGCTACGACCTGCGGGAGCTGACCGTGGCGGCCTGCCGTGCGGAGGGCTTCGAGCCGGTGTTCACCGTGGAAGGCGGCGAGATGGACGCGGTACTGGGCTTCGTCCGGGCGGGCCTCGGCATCGCGGTGGTCCCGGCGATGGTGGTGGACCACGCCGGCCCCGGCCTACGGGCCACCCGCCTGGCAGGCTCCCCCCTGCGCCGGACGATCGCCCTGGCCCACCGCACGGACGTCGCTCCCCCACGCGCGGCCCGCGAACTGAAACGCATCCTGACGGGCTGACGGGCTGACGCGCCCCCGATCCAGTCGGCGGCCCCGGGCGGGACGGCGAGCCCGGCGGGTGGTACGGCGCAGCGCGACGGGGCCAGCCCGGAACCGCGCGGCGCTGCGGGGCCCGGAGGGTTCCAGCGGCGCTGGCGGGGCGGGCGCCTGGACCGCGTGGCGGGGCGGGCGCCGGCGGGGCGGGGCCGCGGCTCGCCGTCGGCAGGGGCGGGCGCCTGGACCGCGTGGCGGGGCGGGCGCCGGCGGGGCGGGGCCGCGGCTCGCCGTCGGCAGGGGCGGGCCCTACACGGCGGGCATCGGACGCCGGGCTAGGGCAGAGGCTCGGGAGGGCTCGCCAGACCGGGCACCCGGGGCACGGCCGCAGACCAGGATCCGGGCCAGGACCAGGACCGGCGTCAGGCCGGGCGTATGGGCAGGACCTGGTCCAGCCCGCCGGAGAGCATCCCGAAGGCCCGGTGGGCATCCGCGACGGCATCCGCGTGGACCTCGTCGGCGCTTCGCCCGGCGTCTATGCGGCGCCAGTTCTCCCGGCCCAGCTCCTGGCGGACCGCCACGAGGTGCAGGGCGGCCAGCCGGGCGGTGAGCGCCGGCACGGCCTCGCCTTCCAGGACGGCTGCGAGCAGTTCCACTTCCCGGGCGGTGTAGTGGGCGAGGCGGACCTCCAGGCTCGCGGTGGAGTAGAGCAGCCGCTCGAAGGCAAGGACGTCCGGGTGGTCGCAGAGCCCGGTGATGGGGTCCCGCTCGGCGAGGGCGGCGATGAAGTGCGCATGCACGGCATCGACCGGGCCCTGCCCGGCGGCCCGCTCACGCACGATCCGCGCCGCCTCGTCTTGATGGTCGGCGAACCGGTCGAGCACGAGGTCCTCCTTGCTCGGAAAGTACCGGAAGAGGGTGGGCTTGGACACCTCCGCCGCGGCGGCGACATCCGCCACCGAGACGGCGTCGAAGCCTCGTTCCAGGAAGAGTTCGAGCGCCGTGGCCGCCAGCTGGCGACGCGTACGGAGCTTCTTGTTCTCGCGCAGACCCGTCGTGTTTTCCATGTCGCACAGCGTAGCACAGGATCATGACCAAGTTAATTTTTTTACTGGGTTGCTTTTTGCGACGGGAGCCGCTTTTCTTGAGTCATCGACACTGAGAGGAACTTCCATGACCGACGTACTGATCACGGGCGCCGGCCCCACCGGTCTGACCCTGGCCTGTGACCTGGCCCGCCGCGGTATCGATGTTCGAATCGTGGAACAGCGGTTGGCCCCGCACCGCGAGTCGCGGGGCAAGACCCTTCACCGCGGCAGCCTTGCAGTGTTCGAGGCGCTGGAGGTGGCGGAGGCGATGACGTCCATCGGCACCGCGGACCTGGTCTTCCGCAAGTACTTCGACGGCGCGCACGTGGCCGACACTCACTACGGCGAGGCCCTCTTCATCGCACAGTGGCAGATCGAGGACGTGCTGCGCGCACGGCTCGCGCAGTTCCACGTGCGCGTCGAGTACGGGTCCCGGCTCAGCGCAGTGACCCAGGACTCGGAGGGGATGACAGCGGAGCTGGGCGACGGGTCCCTCATCCGGAGCCGGTACCTCGCCGGGTGCGACGGCGGCCGCAGCACCACCCGCAGGCTCCTCGGAATCCCGTTCGAGGGAAGCTCCGAGGAGAAGCAGTCGATGGTGGTCGGGGACGTGGCGGCGCCCGGGTTGAGCCGGGCGTACTGGCACCAGTGGTTCACTTCCGACGGCGGCGCGATGATGCTCTGCCCGATACCGGGAACCGAGGCCTTCCAACTACAGGCCTCGCCGGAGCTGGACGAGCACGGTGAGCCGCTTCCGCCCTCCCTGGAGAGCTTCCAGCGACTCTTCGACCGCCACGCCCGGGTGCCCGGGATCCGGCTGGCGAAGGCGACTTGGCTCTCCTCCTGGCAGGTCAATGTCCGCATGGCCGCCCGGATACGCCAGGGCCGGGCCTTCCTCGCCGGGGACGCGGCGCACGTCCACCCGATAGCCGGCGGCCTGGGTATGAATGCCGGTATCCAGGACGCGGCCGCCCTCGGCCGGACCCTGGCCGCCGCCCTCACCCGGCCCGCCGAGCCCGGCGGCCCCACCGGTCACGCCGGGGAAGACGTACTGGACGCGTACGAGGCCGAGCGGCTGCCGGCAGCCGCCGAGTTGCTGGCCGACACGGGTCGACGGCTCAAGCGGGTGCTGGCGGGCGTCCGGGAGCCCGGCACCGGAACGGAGGCAGGGCTCGACTGACCACAGAGCTCAGATACCGGCAGGCACAGCATCCGCTGACCCGGTCCCGCCCGGCTCGTACACGGGACCCGGGGAGGACCCGGGCGGCCGGGTCGGGCGCCGGACGCCCGGTCGTACACGCGAAGGAGACCCGGGTGGGCCGGTCGTACGCGGGAGCCCGGGTCAGACGTGGAGTTCGTTGGAGCGCGGGGAGCGGGGGGGGTCAGGAGGAGGTGGGCACGGCGTCCGAGAGGGAGAGGCTGTAGATGCGGTCGGGGGCGCCGGGGCGGGCGTAGTACCAGCCCTGGGCCGTATCGCAGCCGAGGTCTCGCAGTTGGGCCGCTTGGGCGCCGGTTTCCACGCCCTCGACCGTGACGGCGAGTTCCAGGCTGTGGGCCAGGGCCACGATGCCCTCCACGATCTTGACGTCAACCGGGTTGGCGGGGTGGTGCTGCATCCCCTTGGTGAAGGAGCGGTCCAGCTTCAGGACGCTGACGGGGAGGCGGCGCAGGTTCGCGAGGTTCGAGTACCCCGTGCCGAAGTCATCGAGCGCGATGTCCACGCCCAGGGCGGCGAGCCGGCGCAGCGGCTCCAGGAGTTCGTCGTCGGCGCCGATGAGGGCTGACTCGGTGACCTCCAGGCACAGCGCGCCTGGAGCAAGGCCGGACTTCTCCAACACGGCCACCGTGTCGGCGACCAGGCCGGGGTGGTGGAGCTGGGTCGGCGAGAGGTTGACGTTGATCCGCAGGGAGGCTCCGCCGAGCTGGCGCTGCCAGTTGCGGGCTTGGCGGACTGCCTCCTCCAGGACCCAGCGGCCGAGCGGCACGATGAGCCCGGTGCGTTCGGCGAGGGGGATGAAGCGGTCCGGGCCGAGCACGCCGTGCTGCGGATGCGACCAGCGCACCAGGGCCTCGGCGCCGTGCACACTACCGTCGTGCATGTGCACCAGCGGCTGGTACTCGATGAAGAACTCGCCGCGCTCCAGCGCCGCCGGCAGGGCGTTGGTCAGGCCGTGGCGAGTGATGGCCCGGGCGTCGGCCTCGGCGTCGGCGAATTCGAAGCGGTTGCCGCCGGCCGCCTTGGCTCGGTACATCGTGATGTCGGCGCTGCGCAGGACCTCCGCCGGGGTGCGCTCCTTGGCCCGGCCCTCGACGATGCCGATGCTGCCTCGGACCGTCAGCTCCCGGCCCTCCAGCCGGATCGGCGCGGACAGGGCGGACAGGATGCGGACCGCGAGGTCCGTGACCTTCTCCTCGGTGTCCGAGCCGGTGGTCAGCGCGACGAACTCGTCGCCGCCGAGCCGCGCGACCACCTCGCCCGGTCCGGTCGCGCAGCTCTGGAGCCGGTCGGCGACCTCCACCAGCATCCGGTCACCCGCCGAGTGCCCGAGGCTGTCGTTGACCGCCTTGAACCCGTCGAGGTCCAGGTAGCACAGGCCGAAGCGGCTGCCGCCGGCCCCGCTCAGGGCCTTCTCCAGCCGTTCGAAGAACAGCGTCCGGTTGGGCAGCCCGGTGAGGGCGTCATGCGTGGCCTCGTAGCGCAGCCGAAGGTTGAGCAGCCGGCGTTCGGTGGTGTCCTCCATCAGGGCCAGCTGGTACTGCGGCATCCCGTCGGCGTCACGCAGCAGGGACACCGTCAGATTGGTCCACAGGACGGTGCCGTCGTGTCGGTAGTACGGCTTCTCCACGCGGTAGTGCTCGCGCTCACCGCGCACCAGTTCCCCGTACATGCTCCAGACGTGCGGGGTGTCGTCGGGGTGTCCCCACTCGCTGACCTTGCGGCCGCGGACGTGCCCCTCCAGGCCGCCGAACATCTGCAGCAGCGCGTCGTTGACCTCCAGGATGTTGCCGTCCAGGTCGGCGATGCCGATGCCGATGGCCGCGCCCTCGAAGACCGCCCGGAAGCGTGCCTCGCTCGCGTGCAGGGCCTGCTGGGCGTCGATGCGGGCCGTCAGCGCCGAGCGGGCGATGGCCTCCTGCTCCCTGAGGGTCCGCTCGCGCAGGGCGCGGGCGTAGCCCGCCGCGATGCCGTGCTGGAGCCGCGCGCAGCGGGCCCGGTACTCCTCAGCGCCCTGCCCGCGGGAGCCGTCCAGGCCGCCCGAGCCGCAGTAGAGGACCAGGTACGACTCGACCACGCCGAGGGTCCCGGCCAGCGCTTCGGGGTCGGTGCAGTGCACGGCGACGAGTTCGGCCCCGACCCGCTGGCCGACGGTGGCGTCGAAGGGCCGCGCGTGCAGGGCCTCGGCGAGGGTCCGGGTGAGCGGTACGAGGTGCCGTTCGAACTCGACGCGGGTCAGCGAGGTCGCCGTGACGGGAAAGATCGCCCGTCCCCAGATGGTGGCGAAGCGGGCGATCCGGTCCTCCAGACCCCCCTGCGGTTCCGCCGGGGGCTCAACTGCCGGTGCGCCCGCGGGCGCACCGGCGACGTCCGGCGCAGCCGCCGTCTGTGCCGGGAGTCTCACGCCTTGCGTCCCACTCCGCCGAAGCCCGAGAAGGCGTACGGATCCTCCGGCGCCTCACCGTCCTCCGCGGCCTCGGCCTCGGCCCCGGCCCCGGCCCCGGCCCCGGCCCCGGGACGATCCGGCCGCCAGTCGGGCATGGACACCAGACCCGGCGCCGCCATCTCGAACCCGTCGAAGAATCGGCTGATCTGCTTCCGGTCGCGCATGACGAGGGGGCTGCGGATGTCCCGGTAGACCTGGACGGTTCCGCCCGCGACCTCCTCCGTCAGCGGGATGCCCTCGAACGAGGCGTGCGTGAGGATCAGCAGGCTCCCGGGGGCCAGCGCGTCGCGCAGCTCGGCCACGGCGGCGTACGGGTCGTCCGCGTCCTCCAGGAAGTGCAGGACGGCGACGAGCAGCAGGGCGACCGGCCGGTCGAAGTCGAGCAGCCGACCGACTTCCGGATCGGTCAGGATGTCCTGCGGCTTGCGCAGGTCGGCCGCGACGACGCCGGTTCGGTCATCGCCCCCGAGGACGGCCTGGCTGTGTGCGACGGCCACCGGGTCGTGGTCGACGTAGATCACGCGTGCCTCGGGGCTCGCGGCCCGGGCGATCTCGTGGACGTTGCCGAAGGTGGGGATGCCGGAGCCGATGTCGAGGAACTGTGTGACGCCCTCGGCGACGGCGTGCCGGACGGCGCGGCGCATGAATGCCCTGTTGGCCTGCATGATCTTGGGCAGGCCCGGCATGAATTCCATGGCGCGGCGGGCGGCCTGGCGGTCTACCTCGAAATTGTGAGAGCCGCCCAGGTAGTAATCGTAGATGCGGGACACGCTCGGCACCGATATGTCGATGCCTGGCGGGGCCCAGGAGGGGCGCTCCATCGGGGTCTCCAAGCCTTGTTCCTGCTGCGGTCCGTCCAGGGTCGGACTCCTGTCCGAGCCGAATGTACTGATCATCGCCCAACAGGGCGAGCGAAAGCGGAAATTGGCGATCCGTTCTTGGTCACACACCAAAGGCAGCTGCCGCCCGCGGCCCGCGCAATGATCGATACCGGCAGCTCTTCTCGGGAATTGGACGATGCCCTTCCGATACCCGCACAGTCGGTTGAAGATTGGCCTGAATCCGGCCCTTAAACCTCTGCTGGCCGGCCTCCACTCGTTCAGGCGAACCAGGGCCGAGGTCGGCGTGTGCCGCCGCAGGCGAGCCCATGCTCCCCGGGTGAAGAGATCTTGTACCAGGCGCCTGCTGGCGGTCCCGGTCCTGCTGTGGGTGGCCTTGTCCGCCACGCCGGCCGTGGCCGAGAGCTGTGCCTACGCGACGATCGACGCCCGCGAGGGCGCGATCGCCGCCGGGATCGTCGCGGTGGCCGGAAGCAGCGCTCGCGCCAGCGGCCCGGGAGGCGGACATCACGACGGCGGGCAGGGAAACGGTGACGGAAAGGGGAAAGGAACCGGCCACCGGAACGGCTCCTGGGGCCGCCACGGAAAGGGGCATCACCACGGGCACCCCTGTCCGCCACCGCCACCGCCGTGCCCGCCGAAACCGAGCCCCACGCCCACACCCACCCCCACGCCGCCCCCTTCTCCGGCTCCTCCGCCCAAACCGACGCCTCCGCCCAAGCCGACGCCGCCACCGACCCCGGCCCCTGAACCGCCGCCCCCGAGGCCGGCCCCCGCGCCGCCCAAGCCGACGCCGGTGCCCGTACCGAAGCCCGTCCCTCCCCCACCGAAACCGCCTACGCCCGCGCCCCCTAGGGAGTACACGCCGCCGCCTCCACCGTCGCCCGCCCCCGCGGTGACGCCTCCCCCACCGGTGGCCCGTCCCGCGTACCACGCACCGTCCCGCAAACCCGCGAAGCGCCACATCTCACCGGTGACCTTCACCTTGATGACCTCGGTGCCAGCGGTGCTCGCGCTCGCCGCACTGCGCCCCCGGTAGCCCCGACGCCCCACCCGCAACCCGCAACCGATTGGGAGTCATCTTGTCGGAATGGCTCGTCCTGTCCCTCGCGATGGCCGCGGCCTGCGCCGTGGTGGTGTCCATCGCCGTCTTGAACCACCGCAGGATCGGCGAGAACGACGATCCGAACGAAACACCCGACGTCATCGAGTACATGACGATGATGATCGGCGTGATCTACGCGATCGTGCTGGGCCTGGCGATCGCCGGCGTCTGGGAGGCCCGCGGGGCCGCCCAGGAATCCGTACGCCAGGAGGCGCAGGCGCTGCACGAGATCAGCGTCCGCTCCGAGGTGTACCCGGCCGACGTGCGCAAGATGATCCGCTCGGACGTCGACGCGTACGTGACGCACGTGGTGACGACCGAGTGGAAGGAGATGGCTGACCACGGCCGGCTGACGGACCGCGGCGGGGAACTGCTGGAACGGATCCGCCGGGACGTCACGGACTACGAGCCCCGGACCGACCACGAAGGACAGGCGTACCAGCCGCTGGTCGACCAGGTGGCGGTGGCGGACGACGCCCGCAGTGCGCGGGGGCAGAGCGCCGGGGCCACCATGCCGGGCGTGGTGTGGTTCGGCCTGATCGCCGGAGCGCTCGTGACGGTGGGGCTGATCTTCACCCTGCAGATCCGGCGGTCGTTCCGGGAACTGCTGCTGGCGGGCCTGTTCAGCGCGCTCATCGCCTTCCTGCTGTTCCTGATCTGGGACTTCGACGCACCGTTCGGGCGGGGCATCTCCGCGACCGCCGAACCGTTCCTCGCCCAGTTCCCCCGCTTGGCCCTGGGCATGGGCCGGGGCGGCTGAACCGACCGGCATCCGGCGGGCTCAAGACCGGCGCGCGACCCGCTCGCGCAGGCCCCAGACCGGAACCGAGTCGCACGGCGGCAAACCGGGAACGGGCCCCCTCTCCCCGGTTCGGCCTACAGCCATGCCCCATTCGCCCGCTCCTGATCGCGGGTCACCGGACCCGCGCTTAGCGTGGCGGACGTCGAGGCGCACGACCCCCCATGTGCGGAAACCATTCCGCGGCTGCTCCTCGGGATTCCGGAGAATCAATCATGGGTGCGATACGTACCTCCACCACAGCCCTGCTGAGCGCCGGCGCCACGGGCGCCGTACTCGCGCTCGGCATGCTCGGCGCGTCCGCCGCGTCCGCCGCCACCCCTACGACCACCACCGCAATCGGCGCCGCCTCCACCGCCCGGGCCGGGGCCTGGGCGGGGACCGAGGCCAAACGCATCACCTCGTTCGGCTTCGCCATCACCCCGTCCACGGTCGCCCCGGGCGGGCAGGTCGTGCTGTCCGTGGCCGGCTGCAACGCCGCCTACGCCACCGCCTCCTCCGGGGTGTTCGACACCGTGAGCATCGCCCGTGGCCAGACGGTGCAGGTCACCGTTGACCGGGACGCGCGGCCCGGAGCCCTGTATTCGGTGTCCTTCACCTGCAACGGGGAGACCGGCTCGGCCGATCTGACGATCGCCGGGGGCGCGGCCACGATGCCCACCACGAGTTCCACGACCGGCGCCACCCCCACCGCCACCACCCTCGGCGTACGCGGAGGACTCGGCGGCAGCGTGGCCGGAATGAACCCTCTGGAGCTCGGCGCGGGCGTCGGTCTCCTCCTCACCGCCGCGGGCGCCACGGTGTACGTGGTCCGGCGCCGGCGAGCCGGGCGCAGCCACTGAGCGCTCCCGTCCCTCAGCCGGGACTTCCGCCGTCGGGACAAGCCGCAAGCCCCCCGGGGGGGCCGGCTGCCGGCCCGGCGTCCCCTGGGGCCGCGGGGCGGGGGGGGTTGTGTGCGGGTGC
>NZ_JBSFTS010000020.1:0-120559 GCF_053591375.1 Streptomyces sp. NPDC003034 | reverse complement strand
ACGGTTCCGCCCAAAAGGTATGCGTACATGCCGATACCGGACGAGGCGGCCCGCCACCCACTGCGGGTGTGGCGTGCGCGCCGCCGTACGTGAGGGTCGCCGTATGTGCCCGCCGTCGTACGTGCCCGCCCTCGTACGTGCCCGCCGTCGTACGTGCAAGTGGCCCGCGCCCGGGCCGCGTTCAAGCAGATGTCCCGGGAGCCGTGCCGGGGACGGTTCAGCGCTCCGACGGCCCTCAGGGCGCCGGGGTGAGGAACATGCCCGTCTGGTCGGCGCCCGCCATGTTCTTGCAGCCGAAGCCGGCGTCGGCGGGTTGCGCCACGATCAGGGCGAGGCAGCGGCCGGCGGCGAGTTGGCCGAAGTAGTTCGGGTGCATGGACTCCTGGATCAGCCCCTGCGTCTCGTTGTTGTCGATCCAGCGCGCCCACTCGCTGGCCGCCGCGGAGGCCGGGACCGAGGCGCTCACCTGCTTGCTGGCCTTGGCGCACACCTCGCGCCCTTGGAGCATGTCGCGCAGGTCCAGGAACTGCACTCCCTTCGCGGCGGCGACCCCCTTCAGCCGGCCGGCGATCTGCGGCACGAGCGAGTCCCGCGCCCAGTCCGAGTCCCGGTTCCAGAACGGGCACCCGCCGCTGTTCAGCCGGCTCCAGTCGCTCTGCGGGTACCGGTTCTCCGCGCCGCGCGGAATCGGCGAAGGGTAGGACTGCAGCACGATCCGGTACGAGGAGTCGGCGTACCCGGCCGCGCGCATCACCGCCCGCACCTCGTCCACGGACTTGCCGACCTTGCCCATCACTCCGTCGATCTTCCGGTCGACGGCGTACTGCTGGTCGTCGTGGCAGTAGGAGTTCCACAGGACGAAGTCGTACGCGCACTTCTCGATGATGTCGGCGAAGCCCAGGTCGTTCCCGCCGATGGAGAGTGCGACGACCTTCACGTCGTGGCTCGCCGCCACGGCGGCGAGCTGATCGGCCTGCGGAGCCTCGCCCTGGTGGGCCACGCCCCCGTTGGCGGCGCGGAAGACGTGGTCGGAGACCGCCCCCGAACAGGCCAGGTTCACGGCGACATCGGCGATCGGCCCGGCGCTGCGCACCTCGGCGGAGTCGGACCGGTGGCACCCGCCGGCGGTGGCGCCGTATACCTTCCCGGGGTCGTAGACGCCGCCGCCGGCCCAGCCCCGGTCGGTCGCGTCCCTGCTCCCGCCGTCGGTCAGGCTGTTGCCCTTCCAACGGCCGGCTTCGCCGGAGATGTAGCTGTCGCCCATGGACACCACGGCGGTGGGCCGCCCGGCGCCGGGACCGGCCACGGCCGTCCCGGAGCCGCCGGCGACGAGCGCCCCGGCGGCGAGCGGCAGAACCATCCCGGCCCCGGCCAGTCGTCGCACACGACTGCCGGCCCGGCTCTTGCCGGCGTTGCGGAATCCGATCACGGCGGAACTCCTGCGTTCGGCCATGGCGAAGTCAGCGAGGACTCCGCGCATGGCTGGGAAGTGGGGGTACCGCCGGCCGGTGGCTACGGAAAAGTGCCACGCCGCGCATTGTTACCGCTAGGTAGCCGCACATTACGATGGAGTAACGGCCGACCGGTCGGTCGGGAGCGGCCGCCCCGCCGGGCCGGTTCAGGCGCTGCCCTCCGCGCGGGCCGCTCGATCGTCCCTTCCGTGCGGACGCGGCTGCGCCCCCGGCGCCGGTGGGCGTCGGGGGCGGAGGCGGTGTTTCGGCTGCTGTGCGTTTCAGCCGAAGACGAGGAGGGCTGTCAGCCGACGAGCCGGTCGTATGCCGGGAGGGTGAGGAAGTCCGCGTAGTCCGCGTCCAGGGAGACCTGGAGGAGGAGGTCGTGGGCCTGCTGCCACTTGCCCGCCTCGAAGGCCTCGTCACCGATCTCGGCGCGGACGGCGGCCAGTTCCCGGGCGGCGATCTCGCGGGTCAGCTCGGCCGTGGCCCGCTGGCCGTTCTCGAAGACGACACCCGCGTTGATCCACTGCCAGATCTGCGAGCGCGAGATCTCGGCCGTGGCCGCGTCCTCCATCAGGCCGAAGATGCCGACCGCGCCCAGACCGCGCAGCCAGGCCTCGATGTAGCGGATGCCGACCTGGACGGCGTTGCGCAGGCCCTCGTACGTCGGCTTCGCGTCCAGGGAGTCGATCGCGATGAGCTCGCCCGGCGCCACCGAGACGTCCTCGCGCAGGCGGTCCTTCTGGTTCGGCTTCTCGCCGAGCACGGCGTCGAAGGAGGCCATCGCGATCGGGACCAGGTCGGGGTGGGCCACCCAGGAGCCGTCGAACCCGTCGCCCGCCTCGCGGTCCTTGTCGGCCTTGACCTTCTCGAAGGCGACCTTGTTGGCCTCGGCGTCCTTGCGGGAGGGGATGAAGGCCGCCATGCCGCCGATCGCGTGCGCGCCGCGCTTGTGGCAGGTCTTGACGAGCAGTTCGGTGTACGCCCGCATGAAGGGGGCGGTCATCGTCACCGCGTTGCGGTCCGGCAGGACGAACTTCTCGCCGCCGTCACGGAAGTTCTTGACGATGGAGAAGAGGTAGTCCCAGCGGCCCGCGTTCAGGCCCGCCGCGTGGTCGCGCAGCTCGTAGAGGATCTCCTCCATCTCGTACGCGGCGGTGATGGTCTCGATGAGGACCGTCGCGCGGACGGTGCCCTGCGGGATGCCGACGTAGTCCTGGGCGAAGACGAAGATCTCGTTCCAGAGGCGCGCCTCCAGGTGCGACTCCGTCTTCGGCAGGTAGAAGTACGGGCCCTTGCCGAGGTCGATCAGGCGCTGCGCGTTGTGGAAGAAGTACAGGCCGAAGTCAACGAGCGCCCCGGGGACGGGGCGGCCGTCGATCTTCAGGTGCCGCTCCTCCAGGTGCCAGCCGCGCGGCCGCATGACGACCGTCGCGAGCTGCTCGGCGGGCTTCAGCGCGTACGACTTGCCAGTGCGGGCGTCGGTGAAGTCGATGCTGCGCTCGTAGGCGTCGATGAGGTTGAGCTGGCCGAGGACGACGTTCTCCCAGGTGGGGGCCGAGGCGTCCTCGAAGTCGGCGAGCCAGACCTTGGCGCCCGAGTTCAGGGCGTTGATGGTCATCTTGCGGTCCGTCGGACCGGTGATCTCCACACGGCGGTCGTTCAGCGCGGCCGGGGCCGGCGCGACCTTCCAGTCGCCCTCGCGGACCTGTGCGGTGTCCGGGAGGAAGTCGAGCTGGGAGGTGCGGGCGATCTCGGCGCGGCGCTCGGCCCGGCGGGCGAGGAGCTCGTCGCGGCGGGGGGTGAACCGCCGGTGGAGCTCGGCCACGAAGGCGAGGGCCGCTTCGGTGAGGACTTCGTCCTGCCGGGGCAGGGGCTCGGCGTCGACGATGGCCAGCGGGGACGGCGCTGGTGCGGACATAACTGTCACTCCTTCAGCGGTGGTGCCTGGCGGCCGCGGGGGAATGCTCGCGCGAGACGGCACGCAGTGCCGTCGGGTGTGGAGAGTTCCGGAATACGGTCGCGGGCCCGTCTGTGGGTTCAGGGCGCTTCTGACCAGTGGATAGTAATTTCCTCATGGTGGAAGTTCAATGGTTTGTTGATGTCGAGATTCTCCGAGTCGACAGATTCAGCCTTCCGGTGGCCCTCAGTGCCACCGCAGTCACGCCGCGCTCAAGCGCCGCTCGCGCCCGTTCAGCCAAGACGTGCCAGGTCGGACGGGGTGTCGATGTCGAAGGCCGCCGCGACATCCCCGCACTCCACGAGCGTCAGTTCTCCCGCGTGCTGCGTCAGGTGGACCCGCGCGCCCTGGTCGCCGGTCGCCGTCGCCGCCACATCGGCCCAGCGGTCGGCTCCGAACAGCACCGGATGGCCGCGCTCCCCGGCGTACGCCGCCGCCACCAGGCTCGCGGGGGAGCGGTACGCCTCCCGGACCCGCGCCACGGCCGCCGGCCCGATGCCCGGCTGGTCCACCAGCGAGACCAGGGCCGCGCGGGCGCCCGTACCGGCCAGGGAGGCGAGGCCGGCCCGCAGGGAGGAGCCCATGCCCTGCGCCCAGTCCGGGTTCTCCACGATCACGCAGCCGGTCAGGTCCGCGCGCTCGCGGACCTCCGGAGCCGAGGCGCCGAGCACCACGTGCACGGGCTCGCAGCCCGCCTCGCGCAGGACGCGCACGGCGTTCTCGACCAGTGGACGGCCGCGGTAGGGGAGCAGGGCCTTGGGACGGCCGCCGAGCCGGCGGCCGCCGCCGGCCGCGAGCAGCAGACCGGCGATCACGGGGGCAGGGGTGCGGTGGGCGGTGTTGGCTGACATGCCACCGATTCTCGCTCCTGCGCGGACCGGCGCGTCAGCGGCACCGGCCGGGTCAGCCCCGCCCTGGCGTGACTGCCGTCAGGGGGCGCCGGTCAGGCCCGGGCAGGGATCACCTCCGGCGGGCTACGGGGTGCGGATCAGGCGGCGGGCGCCGGCCGTCGCGACCGCCGAGGTGCGGGAGTCGACACCGAGCTTGGCGTAGATGTGGACCAGGTGGGACTTGACCGTGGCCTGGCTGAGGAAGAGCTTCTTGGAGATCTGCTGGTTGGACAGGCCGTCCGCGACCAGTTGCAGCACCTCCAGTTCCCGCTTGGTCAGCGCCTCGGCCGGGGCCCGCATCCGGTCCATCAGGCGCAGCGCCACCGCCGGCGCCAGCGCCGACTGGCCCGCCGCGGCCGTGCGCACCGCCGCGGCGAGCTCCTCCGGCGGGGCGTCCTTCAGCAGGTAGCCCGAGGCACCCGCCTCCACCGCGGCCAGGATGTCCGCGTCCGTGTCGTACGTGGTCAGCACCAGCACCCGGGGGGCTCCCGGGCGGGCGGTGATCCGCGCCGTGGCCGCCGAGCCGTGCATGCCGGGACCGAACTGGAGGTCCATCAGGACCACGTCCACCGCCTCGGCGGCCGCCAGTTCCACCGCCCGTTCGGCGGTCGCGGCCTCGGCGACCACCGCGAAGTCGGCTTCCGTGTCCAGCACGGCGCGCAGTCCCGCGCGCACGACCGGATGGTCGTCGGCGAGCAGCAGCCGGATCGTCATCGGGGGACCTCCAGGGGATCGGCGGCTCCCGCGTCCGCCTGCGCAAGGGGCACAGGGCCCGCGTCCGCAAGGCCCGCCTCCGGGGGCAGTGGCAGCGTGACGGCCACGGCGGTGCCCTGACCCGGGTCGGACTCCACGGTGAACAGCCCGCCCAGCGTCTGCGCGCGCGAGCGCATCGCGGGCAGCCCGAAGCCGCCGCCACCTTCCCCCGCGCCGGCATCCCCCGCGCCGGCATCCCCCGCGCCGGCACCCCCCGACCCGGCACCCCCCGACCCGGACCCGGACGGGGCCGACGAGGCCGCGAAGCCCCGCCCGTCGTCCACGACGTCCAGCGTGACGGAGGCCTCCATGAAGGTCAGCGTGATCTCGGCGCGCCCGGCCCGCGCGTGGCGCACCACATTGGCCAGCGCCGACTGGGCGATCCGCAGCAGCGCCACCTCGTACGGGGTCGGCAGCGCCCGCGGCGTCCCGCTGAGCGAGAACCGGACCCGCGGCCCCCGCACCCCCGCGCACAGCCGCTCCAGCGCGGCGGCGAGCGACCCGTGCTCCAGGTCCGGCGGGGTGAGCGCCCGTACGAAACGGCGCGCCTCGGCGAGGTTCTCCTGGGCCGCCTCCCGGGCCCGGCCGATGTGCTCCAGCGCCGGCGCCCCCCGCGGCAGGACCCGCTCGGCGGCCCGCAGCAGCAGCTGGATGGAGGAGAGCCCCTGGGCCAGCGTGTCGTGGATCTCCCGGGCCAGCCGCTCCCGCTCGGCCAGGATGCCCGCGCCCCGCTCGGCCGCGGCCAGCTCGGCCCGGGTGGTGATGAGCTCCTCGATCAGCTCGCGGCGGCGTTCGCTCTCCCGGTACAGCGCCTGGTAGCCCAGTACGGTCGCCACCGCCACGGCCCCGCCCAGCAGCGGCCCCAGGAAGGCCCCGGGGCGTACCGCGCCGCTGTGCGCGAGGAAGCCGCCGATCGCCGCGCAGGCGGTCACGGCGACGGCCGCCACCCCCCAGCGCGGTCGCAGCAGGTGCAGCTCCAGGAAGTACAGCGGGAAGGCGATCCACAGGCCGTCGGGGGAGAGCGCGAGCAGCGCCGTCCAGACGGCGCCCAGTGCCGCCAGCCACACCGCCCCGGCGCGCGGTGTACGGTGCCCGGCCGGCCCCCGTACGCCGACGGCGTACACGGCGGCCAGCACCGCGCAGACGGCGACCACCCACCCGGCCCGGGGGGCGGAGTCGGTGACGGCCCGCCCGGCGGCCAGCGCGAGCAGGCCGAAGAACAGCGCGTGCAGGCACAGCCGCAGCACCCTCGACACGGAGGGCGAGGAGCGCGGAGCGGGGGGAGAGGAGCGGGGAGCGGGAGGAGCGGAAGCAGCCATGGCCCGACCAGCGTAAGTGGGCGCCGCCCGGCCCCGGTCAACCAAAAGTTTGATGTCGGGATCCGCCCTTCGATACGAAGATCGCTACCGCCGCGCGATGCCCGGTGTCCCCGCACAACGCCAGGGTGGGGACATGTTCGTCGCATGGAGAGATCTACGGTTCGCCCGGGGCCGTTTCGCCCTCATGGGCTCGGTGGTCGTGCTGATCACACTGCTGGTCGGGCTGTTGTCCGGCCTCACCGCAGGACTGGCCCGGGAGAACATCTCGGCGATCACCGGCCTGCCCGCCTCGCACCTGGCCTTCGCCCCGCCCGCCGGGGACCGGAAGGTGTCCTTCACCGACTCCCAGGTCCCCGAGAGCGCCTGGCGGGCCTGGCGGTCGCAGCCCGGAGTGAAGTCCGCGCAGCCCCTGGGCATCCGCACCACGAACGCCGCGTCGGGTGAGCGCACCGCCGCCGTATCCGTCTTCGGAGTGGAAACGGGAGACGGCGCCGGCCGGCTCGGTCCGCGCGGAGCGGGTCTCACCCAGGGGCGGGTGGTCCTCACGGAGAAGGCGGCCGAGGAGCTCGGTGGTCTCACCATCGGTGCCAAGGTCAGGATCGGTGCGCTGGACCTGGCCGTGGCCTCCGTCTCCGGCGACGCGGCCTACAGCCACACGCCGGTCGTCTGGATGGATCTCGGCGACTGGCAGCGCATCGGCCATCCGGGTACCTCGCCCGACACCCTCGCCACCGTCGTCGCCCTCTCCGGGGACGGCCTGGACCTCACCGCCGGGGACCAGGCCGCCGGCACCTCGACGCTGACCCTCGACGAGGCGCTGGGCGCCATAGGTTCCTACCAGGCGGAGAACGGCTCGCTCCAGCTGATGCGCGGCTTCCTCTTCGCCATCTCGGCCCTGGTCATAGGGGCCTTCTTCACGGTCTGGACGATCCAGCGCAGTGCGGACGTCGCCGTTCTGAAGGCACTGGGTGCCTCCACCGCCTATCTGCTGCGGGACGCCCTCGGTCAGGCCGTGGTCATGCTCGCCATCGGCACCGGGCTGGGCACCGCGCTCGCCGCCGGGGCCGGCGCGCTGATCAGCGGTGCGGACGTGCCCTTCGTCCTCGACGCCGCCACCGTCCTGGTCCCCGCCGCGATCATGATCCTGCTCGGCGCGCTGGGCGCTGCCCTGTCCATCCGGCGGATCACCTCCGTCGACCCGCTGACCGCCCTCGGGAGCGCCCGATGACCCTGCTCCTCCACGACGTCACGCTCACCTACCCGGACGGCGACGGCCGGCTCACCGCCCTCGACGGGGTCTGCCTGGAGGTACCGGCCGGCACCCTGACGGCGGTGATCGGCCCCTCCGGCTCCGGCAAGTCCAGCCTGCTCGCCGTCGCCGCCACCCTCGTCACCCCGGACTCCGGGCGGGTCGCCGTCGCCGGTCAGGACACCGCGCGGCTGAGCGCCGCCGAGAAGGCGGCCCTGCGCCGCGACACGATCGGGATCGTCTTCCAGCAGCCGAACCTGCTCGCCTCGCTGACCTGCGCCGAACAGCTCCAGGTGATGGCGCACCTCTCCGGGCGCCGCGCGCGGCAGGCACGCCGCCGCGCCCTGGAGCTGCTGGAGGCGGTGGGGCTGGCGGACAAGGCGGACAAGCGCCCCCACCAGCTCTCCGGCGGCCAGCGCCAGCGCGTCAACATCGCCCGCGCCCTGATGAACGAGCCCGCGGTGCTGCTGGTGGACGAGCCGACCAGCGCGCTCGACCACGAGCGCGGCGCCGCCGTCCTCGACCTGCTGGTCGCCCTCACGCGGGAGCGTTCCACCGCCACCGTGCTGGTCACGCACGACCAGGCCCACCTGGAGCGGATGGACCGTACGGCGACGATGGCCGACGGCCGTCTGACGCGGAGCGCGGTCACGGCCGGAGCCTCCTGAACGTCCGCCCTCGCCCGCACGCCGGCGAGGGCGGCCGGGAACAGGCGACGGCCCCGGCTCCCTCCGACGAGAGGGAGCCGGGGCCGTCGCAGGGCGTTCGCTAGGCGGGGTTCTGGTTCGACAGGACCACAGACAGCTCGGAAGCGATGCCTTGCAGGATCGGCACGAGCGAGTCGTTGAGCGCCTCGGTCACCCGGCCCGCCGGGCCCGAGATGGAGATCGCGGCCGGGGTCGGCGAGTTCGGCACCGAGACGGCGAGGCAGCGGACTCCTATCTCCTGCTCGTTGTCGTCCACCGCGTACCCCAGTTTGCGGACCTGCTCTAGCGCGTCGAGGAAGCCCTCGGGCGTGGTGATGGTCCGCTCGGTCGCGGCCGGCATCCCGGTGCGGGTGAGGAGGGCGCGTACCTCCTCGGCCGGGGTGTAGGCGAGCAGTGCCTTGCCGACACCGGTGGAGTGCGGCAGCACCCGGCGGCCGACCTCGGTGAACATGCGCATGGAGTGCTTGGACGGCACCTGCGCCACGTAGACGATCTCGTCCCCGTCGAGCAGGGCCATGTTCGCCGTCTCGCCGGTCTCCTCGACCAGGCGGGCGAGGTAGGGGCGGGCCCACGTGCCGAGCAGCCGGGAGGCGGACTCGCCGAGGCGGATCAGCCGGGGGCCGAGGGAGTACCGTCGGTTGGGCTGCTGGCGGACGTAGCCGCACGCCACGAGGGTGCGCATGAGGCGGTGGATGGTCGGCAGCGGCAGACCGCTGGCGGCGGAGAGCTCGCTGAGGCCGACTTCGCCCCCGGCATCGGCCATGCGTTCGAGCAGATCGAAGGCGCGCTCAAGGGACTGGACGCCACCGCTGGCGGCGGTGGGCTTGGCGGAAGCGTCGGTGGTGCTGGCGCTGGACGTCGGCACGGCGCGGTCCTTTCGGTGCTGGCAGGCAAGAGAGCAGCCTACCGGTCGGTCGGCGTCGGCCCTAGAGCCGGGCACTGCCGTCCCCGCCGGTCAGAGGCGGTTTGTCCCGGGTGGTGAACGGCCTCGGGGAGGTGTCGTACGGCACCCCGTGGTGGTACATACATTCTGTAGAGTGAAATCTTAATTCCATTCTGTGGAAACATCCAATTGCGGCGCGATGGCGTCGTCCGTCCGTCCGGGCACTCTTGACGGGCCCCCGATCGGCGTGAAGACTCCGTCAACAGAACGTTGAATTTCGCTCTGTGGAAGTAGATGGGGAGGTTCCGGTGTCCGACGTGGCTGTGGAACTGGTACTGCGTTCGACGCGCGTCATCACCCCCGAGGGGACGCGCGCCGCTTCGGTCGCCGTCGCCGGAGGGAAGATCGCGGCGGTGCTGCCGTACGAGGCCGAGGTTCCGGCCGGTGCCCGGCTGGAGGACTTCGGTGACGACGTCCTGCTCCCCGGCCTGGTCGACACCCACGTCCACGTGAACGACCCGGGCCGCACCGAGTGGGAAGGCTTCTGGACGGCCACCCGAGCCGCGGCGGCCGGAGGCATCACCACGATCCTCGACATGCCGCTGAACTCCCTGCCGCCCACCACCACGACCGAGAACCTGCGCGTCAAGCAGGAGGTCGCCCGCCCCAAGGCGCACGTGGACGTCGGCTTCTGGGGCGGCGCCCTGCCCGACAACGTCAAGGACCTGCGCCCCCTGCACGACGCGGGCGTCTACGGCTTCAAGTGCTTCCTGTCGCCGTCGGGCGTGGAGGAGTTCCCCCAGCTCGACCAGGAGCAACTGGCCACCTCCCTCGCCGAGATCACCGGCTTCGGCGGTCTGCTCATCGTGCACGCCGAGGACCCGCACCACTTGGATTCGGCCCCGCAGGTGCCGGGCCCCAAGTACGCGGACTTCCTCGCCTCCCGCCCCCGGGACGCCGAGAACACCGCCATCCAGAACCTGATCGACCAGGCCAGGCGGCTGAACGCCCGCGTCCACGTCCTGCACCTGTCATCCAGCGACGCGCTGCCGCTGATCGCCGCCGCCAAGGCCGCGGGCGTACGGATCACCGTCGAGTCCTGCCCGCACTTCCTCACCCTCACGGCCGAGGAAGTCCCGGACGGCGCCACCGAGTTCAAGTGCTGCCCGCCCATCCGCGAAGCCGCCAACCAGGACCTCCTGTGGGACGCGCTCGCCGACGGCACCATCGACTGCATCGTCTCCGACCACTCGCCCTCCACCCCGGACCTGAAGACCGGCGACTTCGCCACCGCGTGGGGCGGCATCTCCTCCCTCCAGCTGGGCCTCCCGGCGATCTGGACGGAGGCCCGCCGTCGCGGACGCTCCCTGGAGGAGGTCGTGCGCTGGATGTCGACCGCTCCGGCCGCCCTCGCCGGCCTGACGCAGAAGGGCGCGATCGAAGCCGGCCGCGACGCCGACTTCGCCGTCCTCGCCCCCGAAGAGACCTTCACCGTGGATCCCGCGGAACTGCACCACCGCAACCGGATCACGGCGTACGCGGGCAAGACCCTGCACGGCGTCGTGAAGTCCACCTGGCTGCGCGGTACGCAGATCGCCGAACACGGCACCCCGACCGAGCCCACGGGCCTCCTCCTCGAAAGGCAGAACTGACAGTGGCACAGCGTTCGACTCCTCTGGCTTCCTTCACCGGCAACGCGAACCCGTACGGAGGCGGTGACCCGTACGCGGACTACCGCACCGCGGACTTCCCGTTCACGCAGTACGCGAACCTCGCCGCCCGTGAGCTGGGCGCCGGTGTCATCGCCGCCAACGACGAGTTCTTCGCCGAGCGCGAGAACCTGCTCATCGCCGAGGCCGCCCACTTCGACCCCGAGCACTTCGGTCACAAGGGCAAGGTCATGGACGGCTGGGAGACCCGCCGCCGCCGCGGCATCTCGGCCGAGCAGCCCTGGCCGACCCCCGAGGACCACGACTACGCGCTGATCCGCCTCGGCGCCCCCGGCGTCATCCGCGGCATCGTCGTGGACACCGCCCACTTCCGCGGCAACATGCCGCAGGCCGTATCCGTCCAGGCCACCTCGGTGGAGGGCGCCCCGACCGCGGAGGAACTCCTCTCCGACGACGTGAAGTGGACCACCCTCGTCGAGCGCACCCCCGTCGGCGGCCACGCGGCCAACGGCTTCGAGGTCAGCGTCGAGCAGCGCTTCACGCACCTGCGCCTGAACCAGCACCCGGACGGCGGCGTCGCCCGCCTGCGCGTCTACGGTGAGGTCCGCCCCGACCCGAAGTGGCTCGCCGCGCTGGGCACCTTCGACGTCGTCGCACTGGAGAACGGCGGCTCGGTGCAGGACGCGTCCAACCGCTTCTACTCCCCGCCGACCAACACCATCAACCCGGGCCGCTCCCGCAAGATGGACGACGGCTGGGAGACCGCCCGCCGCCGCGACAACGGCAACGACTGGATCCGCTACCAGCTCGTCGCCGAGTCCGAGATCCGCGCCGTCGAGATCGACACCGCCTACCTCAAGGGCAACTCGGCCGGCTGGGCCTCGCTGTCCGTCAAGACGGGCGAGGAGGGCGAGTGGGCGGAGTTCCTGCCCCGCACCCGGCTGCAGCCCGACACCAACCACCGCTTCATCCTGGACGCCCCGGTCGTCGGCACGCACGTCCGCATCGACATCTTCCCGGACGGCGGCTTCTCCCGCCTGCGCCTGTACGGCTCGCTGACGGAGGCCGGCGCCGCCGCGCACGCCGCCCGCCACCAGGAGCTCGGCGGCTGACGCCACCCACCCGCTGACGCCCCGGGGGCCGACACCCCCGAGGCCAGGCACACCCCGAGGGGGCGCACCGGAAACCGGTGCGCCCCCTCGGCGTTGTCGCGGGACCGGCCCACGGGGGTCGCGGAGGCGGTGGCGGGAAATCGCGGGGTGCTCGTGCGCGCCGCACCGATGAGTTCCGCCGGGCCGGGGAGTCTGAATCCCTGTAACGACGACCGAACAAGGAGCGCGGAGCCATGGGAAAGCTGACCCTCACCAACTTTCTGACCCTCGACGGCGTGATGCAGGCCCCCGGCGGCCCGGACGAGGACCGCAGCGGCGGTTTCCAGTACGGCGGCTGGCTCACGCCCTTCGCCGACGAGGGCATGGGCGAGTTCGTGGACGAGGTCTTCGACCGGGCCGGGGCCTTCCTGCTCGGCCGCCGGACGTACGACATCTTCGCGGGCTACTGGCCGCGGCAGACCGACCCCGACGACCCGATCGCGAGCCGGCTCAACGGGCTGCCGAAGTACGTGGCCTCGACCACGCTCAAGGAACCGGCATGGGCCGGGACCACCGTGATCGACGGGGAGCAGTTGCAGAGCGAGATCGTACGGGTGAAGGACGCCACCGAGGGGGAGCTCCAGGTGCACGGCAGCGGCGCGCTGGCGCAGTGGCTGCTGGCCCGGGACCTCGTGGAGGAGCTGAACCTGATGGTCTTCCCAGTGTTCCTGGGCGCGGGGCGCAGGCTGTTCCCGACCGGCGGCCTGCCCACGGCCTACGAACTGACGGGCTCCCGTACCACCGGCAGCGGCGCGGCCATCCACACCTACCGCCCCAAGGGCCGCGCCACCTTCGGCACCATCGGCGCATAGGGACGGCCGCCCCGGCGCCCGGACACGGGGTCACGGGCGGGCCGGCCGGCGGGCGGCCGGCGGGCGGCCGGCCAGGGCGCCGGTGCCGGGGTGTCCGGCGAGGCGGCCGGAAAGGGGTCGACCGGCTTGATCGGCTCGGGTAGCGTGAGCGCGCACCCGTGCGAGCCGCCGAAGTCTCCACCCGCTTCCCGCCGTTGGAGACACCCCGGTGACCGTCACCTCGACCCCGCCCGCCCCTGCCGCGCCAGACCTCGCCGCCCCCCGCCGGACCTGGTGGGCCGATCTGCCCGTCCTGGCCGTCGCCGTCGTATGGGGCGGCAGCTACCTCGCCGCCAAGGGCATCACCACCGCGCACACGGTCATCGCCGTGCTCGTACTGCGCTTCGCGCTGGTGCTGCCCGTCCTGGTCTTCGCCGGATGGCGGAGGCTGCGGGCGCTGACCCCCGCCCAGCTGCGCGGCGCCGGGCTGCTGGGGCTCGTCCTCGGCGGGATCTTCCTGCTGGAGACCTTCGGGGTCGTCCACACCTCCGCCACCAACGCCGGTCTGATCATCAGCCTCACCATGATCTTCACCCCGCTCGCGGAGGCCGCCGTACGGCGCGAGGCCCCGTCGGCCGCCTTCCTCGGCGCCGCGGCCGTCTCCGTCGCCGGAGTCGTGCTGCTGACCCAGAGCGGCGGATTCACCGCGCCCGGTACCGGCGACCTGCTCATCCTCTGCGCCGCCCTCGCCCGCACGCTGCACGTGCTGCTGATGGCCCGCATCAAGGCGGTTCAGGACGCCGACTCGCTCTCCTTGACCACCGTCCAGCTGGGCAGCGCCGTCCTCGTCTTCGCCCTGCTGGCCGCCGTGCCCGGCACCGGCGCCGGCCCCCTGGCCGCCGCCGCGGACTTCGGCGCCGCCGAGTGGGCGGGGCTGGTCTTCCTCTCCGTCTTCTGCACCCTCTTCGCCTTCTTCGTGCAGATGTGGGCCGTACGCCGCACCTCGCCCTCCCGCGTCAGCCTGCTGCTCGGCACGGAGCCCTTGTGGGCGGCCGCCGCCGGCATCGCGATCGGCGGCGAGCACCTGGGACCCGTCGGTTTCACCGGCGCCGCGCTGGTCCTGGCGGGCACGGCCTGGGGCCGTCGCGCGGCCGGCTGAGGATTGTCCGGAACTCGCCCCGGGAGGTCGGGATCGAGGGCCCTACCATGACCCCCATGCCCGTTCCAGACGCCCGTTCGACCGTCCGGCCGGGCCGGCCCGCCCGGCAGAGCCGGTACGCCCGGCCAGCGCGGCGGCCTGCCCGGTGCAGCCCGGCGGAGCGCTCTGCGGTGCGCCGGTAGCCGCGGCGGATGTCCCCTCCCGCCGAGCGCCGCTCACAGGTCCGGCAGCTCCTCCAGCCGCACCGGGCGCCGCTCCCGGCGCGAAAGCCCGCACGCCTCCGCGATCCGCAGCGCGGCCAGTGCCTCCCGCCCGTCGCAGAGGTTGGGGCCCTCCCCGCGCACCAACTGGACGAAGGCCGTCAGCTCCGCCTCGTACGCGGAGGCGAACCGCTCCAGGAAGCCGGTCCAGGGCTTGCTCGCCGGGGGCGGTCCGTGCGGTTCCGTCGAGGCGATCGGCGTACGGTCGTCCAGTCCGACGGAGACCTGGTCCAGCTCCCCGGCCAGCTCCATCCGCACGTCGTACCCCGCGCCGTTGCACCGGGTACCGGTCGAGGAGACGAGTGTCCCGTCGTCCAGAGTGAGCAGGGCCGCCGCCGTGTCGATGTCGCCCGTCTGCCGGAACCGCGCCGGTCCGGCGTCCGAACCGGCCGCGTACACCTCGGCGACCTCGTGGCCGGTCACCCAGCGGACCATGTCGAAGTCGTGCACGAGGCAGTCCCGGAACAGCCCGCCGGAGGTCGCCAGATAGGCGGCGGCCGGCGGCGCGGGATCGGCCGTCATCGTCCGTACGGTGTGCAGGCGCCCCAGTGCGCCCGAACGGACCAGCTCCCGGGCCGTGCCGTAGCCCGCGTCGAAGCGGCGCATGAAGCCCACCTGGAGCACCCCGTCCGCGGCCTCCACCTCCCGCAGCACCGCCAGGGAGCGCGCGAGGTCCGGGGCCACGGGCTTCTCGCAGAAGACGGGCAGCCCGCTGCGCACCGCCCGGACGACCAGCTCCGCGTGCCCCGAGGTGGCGCAGGCCACCACCACCGCGTCCACGCCCCAGGTGAAGACCTGCTCCACGGAGGGGGCGGCGGTGGCGCCGAGCCGGGCGGCGAGGCGCGCGGCCCGGGCCGGGTCGGCGTCGGCGAGCAGGAGCGAGCCCGCGTCCGGGCGGCGGGCCAGTGCCGCCGCGTGGAAGGACCCGATCCGGCCGGTCCCGATCAGCCCGATGCGCATGCACTCAACGTGACCCCGTCCGGGGGCCCTGTCAATCCGCCCGCGGATGCCCCGATGTCCGCGCGTGGCCGACTGTGGCGGATACTGGGCGGCTGGCACCGGAATGACCGGAATGGTGACGAGGCCGAGATGGTGGCAAGGCCGAGATGGTGACGAGGCCGAAATGGTGACGAAGGAAGGGCACGGCGACGTGGCTAGGGTTCGGACAGGGGTACGCGTCGTCGGCGCCGTGCTCGCGGCGGTACTGGGAGCCTCGCTGGCGGGCTGCAGCAGTACGGGCGGCAAGCGCGCCGAGGAGCGGGCGAAGGCCGCCGAACAGGGCCGGCCCGCCGTCTCCACCCCGCGCTGGACCTTCGCGATGGTCACCCACGCCGGCGACGGCGACACCTTCTGGGACATCGTCCAGAAGGGCGCCAAGGAGGCCGCGGCGAAGGACAACATCAACTTCGTCTACTCCCACGACGACCAGGCACAGCAGCAGGCGCAGTTCGTGCAGAACGCCATCGACCAGAAGGCCGACGGCATCATCGTCAGCCTGGCCAAGCCCGAGGCGCTCAAGGACGTCGTCGCCAAGGCCGTCAAGGCCGGCATCCCGGTGATCACGGTGAACTCCGGCTCCGCCCAGTCCGCCCAGTACGGCGCCCTCGCCCACATCGGCCAGGACGAGGAGATCGCGGGCGAGGCGGTCGGCACCGAGCTGACCCGGCGCGGCAAGAAGCGGGCCCTGTGCGTCCTGCACGAACAGGGCAACGTCGGCCACGAGCAGCGCTGCGCCGGAGCGAAGAAGACCTTCGACGGCACGATGGAGAACCTGTACGTCGAGGGCACCAACATGCCCTCCGTCCAGGCGTCCCTCCAGGCCAAGCTCCAGGCCGCCCCGGACGTCGACGCCATCCTCACCCTCGGCGCGCCCTTCGCCCCCACCGCCGTCAAGGCGAAGGAAGCGGCGGGCAGCCAGGCCGAGGTGGACACCTTCGACCTCAACGACTCCGTCGCCCGCGACCTGAAATCGGGCGCCCTCGGCTTCGCCGTCGACCAGCAGCCCTACCTCCAGGGCTACCAGGCCGTCGACCTGCTGTGGCTCTACCGCTACAACGCGGACGTGCTGGGCGGCGGCCGCCCGGTCCTGACCGGACCGCAGATCGTCACCGCCGCCGAAGCCGGCAAGCTGGAGGAGTTCATCAAGCGGGGCAGCCGATGAGCGCGGTCACAACCGTGGACGAACGGCTCGCGCCGGCCTCCCTGCTCCGCAGACTGCTCGGACGCCCCGAGCTGGGCGCGGTCGTCGGCGCCGCCGCGGTCTTCGTCTTCTTCTCCTTCGCCGCCGACAGCTTCCTGCGGGCCTCCAGCCTGAGCACCATCCTGTACTCGGCCTCCACCATCGGGATCATGGCGGTGCCGGTGGCGCTGCTGATGATCGGCGGGGAGTTCGACCTGTCCGCCGGCGTCATGGTCACCACGTCGGCCCTGGTCGGCTCGATGTTCAGCTATCAGATGACCGCCAACGTCTGGGTCGGCGTCCTGGTGTCGCTGCTGGTCACCCTGGCCATCGGTTTCTTCAACGGCTACATGCTGACCCGCACGAAGCTGCCGAGCTTCATCATCACCCTGGGCACCTTCCTGATGCTGACCGGCCTGAACCTCGGCTTCACCAAGCTGCTCAGCGGATCCGTCTCCACCAAGACCATCGCCGACATGGAGGGCTTCTCCTCGGCGAGGGCCCTGTTCGCCTCGCAGTGGACCATCGGCTCGGTCACCGTCAAGGTCACCATCCTCTGGTGGCTCCTGCTGGTCGCCGTGGCCACCTGGATCCTGCTGCGCACCCGCGCCGGCAACTGGATCTTCGCGGTGGGCGGCGGGGCCGACGCGGCCCGCGCGGTCGGCGTGCCGGTCGTGAAGACCCGTATCGGCCTCTACATGGGCGTCGCGCTGTGCGCCTGGATCGCCGGACAGCACATCCTCTTCTCCTTCGACGTGGTCCAGTCGGGCGAGGGCGTCGGCAACGAGTTCCTCTACATCATCGCGGCCGTCATCGGCGGCTGCCTGATGACCGGCGGCTACGGCTCCGCCATCGGCGCGGCCGTCGGCGCCTTCATCTTCGGCATGACCAGCAACGGCATCGTCTACGCCCAGTGGAATCCGGACTGGTTCAAGTTCTTCCTCGGCGCGATGCTCCTGCTGGCCACGCTGCTCAACGCGTGGGTGCGCAAGCGGGCGGAGGCGAAGTGACCATGACCACGACCCAGGCCACGACCCCGGCCCCGGCCGGGCCCGCGCTCGTCAGGCTGACCGGCGTCAGCAAGTACTACGGCAGCATCCGCGCCCTGCAAGGCGTCTCCCTGGAGGTCTCGGCGGGCGAGATCACCTGCGTCCTCGGCGACAACGGCGCGGGCAAGTCCACCCTCATCAAGATCATCGCGGGGCTGCACCGGCACGACGCCGGCACCTTCGAGATCGAGGGCGAGGAGACCGTGCTCGCCAACCCGCGGGCCGCCCTCGACCGCGGCATCGCCACCGTCTACCAGGACCTCGCCGTCGTCCCGCTCATGCCCGTCTGGCGGAACTTCTTCCTCGGCTCCGAGCCCACCAGGGGCCGCGGCCCCTTCCGCCGCCTCGACGTGGAGCTCATGCGCGAGACGACCCGCGCCGAGCTGCTGCGCATGGGCATCGACCTGCGCGACGTGGACCAGCCGATCGGCACCCTCTCGGGCGGCGAGCGGCAGTGCGTGGCCATCGCCCGCGCCGTCCACTTCGGCGCGAAGGTGCTCGTCCTGGACGAGCCGACCGCCGCCCTCGGAGTGAAGCAGTCCGGCGTGGTCCTCAAGTACGTCGCCGCCGCCCGTGACGCGGGCCTCGGCGTGGTCCTCATCACGCACAACCCGCACCACGCCCACCTGGTCGGGGACCGGTTCGTCCTCCTCAAGCGCGGCACCATGGCGGGCAGCCACACCCGCGACTCCATCACCCTGGACGAGCTCACCCGCCAGATGGCGGGCGGCTCCGAGCTGGACGAGCTGAGCCACGAGCTGGAGCGAGTGGCACAATCAGCGCCAGACGGCACGACATCAGGCCCGGGCGCCCCGTCCGGCACCACCGCACCATGAGGGACGGCACGACTCGATGAGCACGTACCGGGACTTCACGCTCGCCCACCGGGGCTCGGCGCGGGGCACCGTCCTGCGGACCGTCGGGACCCGTGAGCGCCGGTCGCACCTGACCGCCCCGCGCGTCCCCACCGTCGGCATCGACATCGGCGGCACCAAGGTGATGGCCGGCGTCGTGGACGCCGACGGCATCATCCTGGAGAAGATCCGCGCCGAGACGCCGGACAAGTCCAAGAGCGCCAAGGTCGTCGAGGACACCATCGTGGAGCTGGTGCTCGACCTCTCCGACCGCCACGACGTGCACGCCGTCGGCATCGGCGCGGCGGGCTGGGTGGACGCGGACCGCTCGCGCGTGCTCTTCGCGCCCCACCTCGCCTGGCGCGACGAGCCGCTGCGCGACGCACTCCAGTCCCGCCTCGCGGTCCCGGTCATGGTCGACAACGATGCCAACACCGCGGCCTGGGCCGAATGGCGCTTCGGAGCCGGTCGGGGCGAGGACCACCTGGTCATGATCACGCTCGGTACGGGCATCGGCGGGGCCATTCTCGAAGGCGGCCAGGTCAAGCGCGGCCGGTACGGGGTGGCGGGCGAGTTCGGCCATATGCAGGTCGTCCCGGGCGGCCACCGCTGCCCCTGCGGCAACCGCGGCTGCTGGGAGCAGTACAGCTCCGGCAACGCCCTGGTCCGCGAGGCCCGCGAGCTGGCCGCGGCCGACTCCCCGGTCGCGTACAACATCATCGCCAGGGTCGGCGGGAACGTCCACGAGATCACCGGCCCGCTCATCACCGAGCTGGCCCGCGAGGGCGATGCCATGTGCGTCGAGCTGCTCCAGGACATCGGCCAGTGGCTCGGCGTCGGCATCGCCAATCTCGCCGCCGCCCTCGACCCCTCCTGCTTCGTCATCGGCGGCGGCGTCAGCGCCGCCGACGACCTGCTGATCGGCCCCGCCCGGGACGCCTTCCGCCGGCACCTCACCGGCCGCGGCTACCGGCCGGAGGCCCGGATCGCCAAGGCCGAGCTCGGCCCCGAAGCGGGCATGGTCGGCGCCGCCGACCTCGCCCGGCTCGTCGCCCGGCGCTTCCGCCGCGCCACCCGCAGGCGGGTCGAGCGGTACGAGCGGTACGCGCAGCTCGGCTGGCGCGGCGCCACCGGCTCGGGCGGCGGCTTGGGCAGCGCCACCGGCCCCGAGGACCAGGAAAAGAAGTGACCCCACCCTCCCCGCCCCACCAGCCCGCCGACGGCGACGGCGCGCCCCGTCCCGCCGAGAACCGCAGGCGCGTCGTACGGCGCCGCTGGATCACCGCGATCATCATCCTGCTGCTGGTCGGCGTCCCCGCGGGCTACCTCGCGATCTCCGCCCAGCAGAGCCGCCAGAGCGGCCGGGACAAGGCGGCCAAGGTCGGGGCGACCAAGGTGCGTCCCGGCTGGCCCTCCAAGGTGCAGCGCAGCATCTACGAGGTGCCCATCCCGCCGGGGGCCTGGCGGGTCGGGTTCCTGGAGACCAACAACTGGCGCACGAGCCGGCTGTTCGCCCAGTTCGCGGTCACCCCGCAGGACCTCGACGCCTTCCTGGCCTCCGCCGGCACCAGCCGCGACGCGCTGACCCCGGGCGTGGCGATCTCCCCGCACGACGCCGAGGTCGCCGGCTGGAGCTGGAGCCCCAAGGCCTCGTGGCACGGCGTCACCCTGGAGCAGCCGAACCCACGCCCCACCCGGGACATCACGGTCGACCTCACGGACACCACCCACCCCAAGGTGTACGTGGTCTCCACCACCACCCCTTAGGCCCTGTCCGGGCGATCTCCCCCAGCTACCGCTGGGAGGGGCCCCCGGGTTGTCGGAGCGCGCGAGTACGGCCACGTACGAGCTGCGCCCCTTCGCCTTGCGATGCACCGCACCAGACAACGCGGCCTGATCCACGAAGACCGCCAGGACAGGACCTGGGGCGTGTCTTTCGGATCTTGCCGGGCCCGCGTTGCCCGGCGCCGCACCTCCCCGCGTTGTCGGGGCTTCCAGGTACGTCCAGTACGAGGCAAGCTCCTCCGCCTTGGGATGCACGGCACCGGACAACGCGGGCTCGGCCGACAAGATCCGAAAGACACGCCCTAGTCCCGCGGGCTCCCGCGTCCACCGCTAGCCTGGGATCATGAAGTTCACCAAGCGGCTGCATTCCTGCGTCCAGCTGGAGAAGGACGGACGCACGCTGGTCATCGACCCCGGCGCCTTCAGCGAACCGGACGCGGGACGGGGGGCGGACGCGCTGCTCGTCACGCACGAGCACCCCGACCACTTCGAGGAGGGCCGGCTGCGGGCGGCCCTCGACGCGAACCCGGCGGCCGCCCTGTGGACCCTGCGCAGCGTGGCCCAGCGCCTCGCCCCGGCCTATCCGGGCCGCGTGCACACCGTCGGCCACGGCGACGCCTTCAACGCCGCCGGTTTCGACGTCCAGGTGCACGGCGAACTGCACGCCGTGATCCACCCCGACATCCCGCGCGTCACGAACGTCGGCTACCTCGTGGACGGTTCGCTCTTCCACCCCGGCGACGCGCTGACCGTCCCCGGGACGCCCGTCGACACCCTGATGCTTCCGGTGCACGCGCCCTGGAACAAGATCGCCGAGGTGGTCGACTACCTCCGCGAGGTCAAGCCGCGCCGCGCGATCGACATCCACGACGCCTACCTCGCCGACCTGGCCCGGCCGGTCTACGACTCGGCCCTGGACGCCCTGGGCGGCACCGACCACGGCCGGCTGACCGCCGGGCAGAGCACCGAGCTGTGACCGTCGGTGCCGGGCGGTAGGTTGGGACGCATGCGTATCGCCACGTACAACGTCAATTCGATCACCGCCCGGCTGCCGCGCCTGCTGGCCTGGCTGGAGAGCTCCGGTACGGATGTCCTGTGCATCCAGGAGACCAAGTGCTCCGCGGAGCAGTTCCCGCACGCGCAGCTGCGCGAGCTGGGGTACGAGTCGGCGGTCAATGCCGACGGCCGGTGGAACGGCGTGGCGGTGGTCTCCCGGGTCGGCCTGGAGGACGTGGCCCCGGGGCTGCCCGGCGGACCGGACTACGAGGGCGTCCAGGAGCCCCGCGCGATCTCCGCCACCTGCGGCGGCGTGCGGGTCTGGTCGGTGTACGTGCCCAACGGCCGCGAGGTCGCGCACGACCACTACGGCTACAAGCTGAAGTGGCTCCAGGCCCTGACCGCGGCCGTCGCCGAGGACGCGGCCGGCCCCCGCCCCTTCGCGGTGCTCGGCGACTTCAATGTGGCCCCGACCGACGAGGACGTCTGGGACCCGGCCGTCTTCGAGGGCGCCACCCACGTCACCCCGGCCGAGCGGGCGGCCCTGGAGGCGCTGCGGACCGCCGGTCTGTCCGATGTGCCGCCGCGTGCGCTCAAGTACGACCGCGCCTACACCTTCTGGGACTACCGGATGCTCGCTTTCCCGAAGAACAGGGGCATGCGCATCGACCTGGTGCTCGCCAACGCGCCGTTCGGGAAGGCCGTCACCGACGCCTACGTGGACCGCGAGGAGCGCAAGGGCAAGGGCGCCTCCGACCACGCGCCGGTCGTCGTGGACCTGGACCTGGACCCCGATCCGGCCCGGTAGTCCCGGGCTGCGCGGGGCCCGGCCGCGTCCGCCGATCGATGCGCGCCCTGTGGCCAGGTGCCGGTCCTGGTGCGAGGCTGGGCAGTATGAACATCCCTTTCCTGGACAAGTGGCTGAACCGGCACGAGGCGGAACAGGGTGCGGGGCTCGCGGCCGCTCTCGCGCATGACCCCGAGGGCATCGCCGAGTTGTTCTCGGAATGCCAGATGCTGCGCGACCAGGCGAGGGCGGCCGGTCTCGAACTCGACCAGAGTCCAGCCTCGTTGGAGGCGCTCGACCAGCTGATGCCCCGCTGGCGCGGGGACCCGGAGGCCGTTCCCTGGCTCGGCAACGACGCGGGCTGCTACCTCGGGACCGTGATCCTGCGGACCGTCCCGGGAGCCGGCTGGCAGGTCTGGCCGAACGGCCAGCCGGTGATCCGGCTGGCCTCCGGCCGGGAGCTGAACGTGGTCGAGTCGGGGGTGTCCTGGGCGATGACCGGTTCCCCCGAGCTCAGCCAGGTGTACGCCGAGGCTTCCGAGGGCTGACGGCACGCTCGGGCCTGGGCGGTACGGGCGAGTACGGCGGTCTTTATGCCACTTTTAGGCGTGTCGCGGCGAAGTGCCCTTCCTGGCTGGATAGTTTGCGCTGACCTCGATAACCGAGAACTGGGCAGGGCAGCGCATGGCCGTCGATCCTCTGATCGAGCTGCGGGACGTCAACAAGCACTTCGGGCAGTTGCATGTCCTCCAGGACATCAACCTCACCGTCGGCCGCGGGGAGGTGGTGGTGGTCGTCGGCCCCTCCGGCTCCGGGAAATCCACCCTGTGCCGGGCGGTCAACCGGCTGGAGACCATCGAGTCCGGCACGATCCTGATCGACGGGCAGCCGCTGCCCGACGAGGGCAAGGAACTGGCCCACCTGCGCGCCGAGGTCGGGATGGTTTTCCAGTCCTTCAACCTCTTCGCGCACAAGACCGTCCTCGCCAATGTCTCGCTGGCGCAGATCAAGGTCCGAAAACGCGGCAGGGAGGAAGCGGACAAGCGCTCCCGTGAACTCCTGGACCGGGTCGGCCTCGCCGACCAGGCCGAGAAGTTCCCCGCACAGCTCTCCGGCGGCCAGCAGCAGCGCGTCGCCATCGCCCGCGCCCTCGCCATGAACCCCAAGGCACTCCTCTTCGACGAGCCCACCTCGGCGCTCGACCCGGAGATGATCAATGAGGTGCTGGAGGTCATGCAGCAGCTCGCGCGAGAGGGCATGACGATGGTCGTGGTCACCCACGAGATGGGCTTCGCCCGCTCCGCCGCCAACCGCGTCGTGTTCATGGCCGACGGCAGGATCGTGGAGGACCGGACCCCGGAGCAGTTCTTCACCGCGCCCGAGAGCGAGCGGGCCAGGGACTTCCTCTCCAAGATCCTGAAGCACTGAGGGGGCCGGCCGATGATTCAGATCCGCGCACTGGCCCTCGCCCTCCTCCTGCTCGCGGGCACCGGGGCGGCAACCGGCTGCGGCAGGCCCGGCAGCCCTCCGGTCAAAGGGCCGCAACCCGAGGACCTGCCCTCGTACGAGGTCGCGACTGGCTTCCAGCTGCCCGATTCGCCCACCTGGCGCAAGGCCAAGCGCCGCGGCCATCTGGTGGTGGGCGCCAAGGAGGACCAGCCGTACCTGGGGGAGAAGGACCCCGCCACCGGCAGCTACTCCGGCTTCGACATCGAGATCGCCAAGATGATGGCGGCCTCGCTGGGCTTTGAGCCCCAGACGACCGCATTCACGACGATCGCCTCCGCCAACCGCGAGACGGCCCTGCAGAACGGCCAGATCGACTACTACGTCGGCACCTACACGATCAACGACAACCGCAAGAAGCAGGTGGGCTTCGCCGGGCCCTACTACATGGCCGGCCAGTCCCTGCTGGTCCGCCAGGACGAGGACATCAAGGGCCCCGGCGACCTGGCGGGCAAGAAGGTCTGCTCGGCCGCGGGCTCCACCCCTTTCCAGCGCCTCCAAAGAGACTTCCCGCAGGCCGTTCTCATCGCTTACGACACCTACTCCGTCTGCGTCGACAACCTGCTGACCTACCAGGTCGACGCCGTCTCCACCGACGACTCCATCCTCCTGGGCTACGCGGCCAAGGTCCCCGACGAGCTCAAGGTCGTCGGTCAGCCCTTCTCCAAGGAGCCCTACGGCATCGGAGTCCCGCGCGAAGACAACGCCCTGCGCTTCGCCCTCGACGACGCCCTGGAAGCACAGGAGAAGAACGGCAACTGGAAGAAGGCCTACGAGGCCACCCTGGGCCTGTCCGGCGTGCCCGCCCCGACGCCGCCCCCCATCGACCGCTATCCGGCGAACTGAGAGGAGAGGGCCCCGCCATGGACGTACTCACCGACAACTTCTCGCTCTACGGGAAGGGTTTTCTCGGCACCGTCGAACTGACCGTCTACGCCTCCCTGCTGGCCCTGGCCCTCGGCTTCGTCATGGCCTCCTTCCGCGTCGCTCCTGTCGGCTCCTTCCGCGTCTTCGGCACGGTCTGGGTCGCCGTGCTCCGCAACACCCCGCTCACCCTGCTCTTCTTCGCCGTCCTGCTCGGCCTGCCGCGCTTCGGCCTGGTCCTGCCCTTCCAGCTCTTCGCCGTCCTCGCGCTCGGCTGCTACACCTCCGCCTTCATCTGCGAAGCACTGCGCTCGGGCATCAACACCGTGCCCAAGGGCCAGGGCGAAGCGGCCCGCAGCCTCGGCATGTCCTTCACGCAGACCCTCGGCACGGTGGTCCTCCCGCAGGCCTTCCGCTCCGTGATCCCGCCCATCGGCTCGACCCTGATCGCGCTCGCCAAGAACTCGGCGATCGCCGGCGCCTTCAGCGTCACCGAGCTGCTCGGCACCTACAAGACCCTCAACGAGCTGGGCTACAGCATCGTCTGGACCTTCGTCTGGATCGCCGTCGGCTATCTGATCATCACCCTGACCATCAGCGCGCTCTTCAACGTGCTGGAAATGCGCTGGGGAGTCGCCCGATGACCGCGCACGCGCTCCAGGGGGACACGCAGTCCACCGCCCTCTACGACCTCCCCGGCCCGCGGGCCCGGCGCCGGCACGTCCTCTACGGCATCGCCGCGACGCTGGTGATCCTCGCCCTGCTCGGCTGGATCCTCCACCTGCTCTTCGACACCGAGCAGTTCACCGCTGCCAAGTGGCGCCCCTTCGCGTACACGGGCATCCAGGAACTGCTGCTCACGGGACTCGGCAACACCCTCAAGGCCTTCGCGTACGCCTCGGTGCTCTCGCTTCTGCTCGGCGCGGTGCTCGCCACCGGCCGGCTCTCGGTCCACCGGCCGGTGCGCTGGCTGGCCACCCTGTGCGTGGAGTTCTTCCGCGCCATGCCGGTGCTGGTGATGATCTTCTTCATCTTCGTCGCGCTGAAGGTCCAGCCGCTGCCCGCGCTGGTGGCGGGGCTGACCCTCTACAACGGCTCGGTGCTCGCCGAGGTCTTCCGGTCCGGCATCAACTCCGTGGAACGGGGGCAGCGCGAAGCGGCGTACGCACTGGGCATGCGCAAGACACAGGTGATGACCTACGTCCTCGCCCCGCAGGCGGTCCGGGCGATGCTGCCCACGATCATCAGCCAGCTGGTCGTGGCGCTGAAGGACACCTCGCTCGGTTTCCTCATCACCTACGAGGAGTTCCTGCACGCGGGCAAGCTGATCGCCTCCGACCTCGACTACGACCTGCCCTTCATCCCCGTCGTCCTGATCATCTCCCCAATCTACATCGGGATGTGCATGCTGCTCTCGTGGTTCGCCACGTGGGTGGCCGAGCGGGAGCGGCGCAGCCTCAAGACCAAGGCGGTGGAGGTCGCCCCGCCCGAACCGGGCCCGGTGCTGCCGGGCCACCGGTAGCCCCGGAGAGCCACCCCGCCCGGCAGCAGCCGCAGATCACTGCTCGCGCAGAGGTACCGAGACGTACGAGGGATCGGTGCGCGGTGAGGAGAAGGTCAGCTGTGCGCCGGACGGGTTGTGCTCGATGTAGAGGGGGTCGACGGTGTCGATGACCAGGGCCAGCCGGTGGCCCTGCGGGACGTCGTAGGCCGTGGAGAACAGGTCCAGGTCCACGCCGAACGCCTCGCCGGGGGTACGGCCGTGGAAGGTGTACGGGGCGTTGCTGACCAGCTTGCCGATGCCGAGCGGGCCGACGTCGTAGAGGTACGCGACGAAGGTGCCGTCCGCCTTCGTGGGCGTGACGGTGGTGTGCAGCCGGGCCGTGCCCCGGATGCGGCGGGCCTCCTCGTAGCGCGGCGACTGCCAGACGGCGGCGAAGGAACGGGGCAGGAGCGGGATGGAGGCCACCGGGGGCGCCTTCACGAACTGGTCGAGGACACTGGAGAGGAAGACGATGCCGCCGTTCGCCCCGGAGTCGACATTGGCGAAGAGGTGTTCGCTGTCGGAGAGCGCGAGCCGCTCGCTGCCGCCGGAACCGACCGACTTCCAGTCGCGGTACTCCTCGTAGCCCTCGGCGCTGCGGGACTTGATCTGGACCGGGGCCTCGGTGTCGACGCCGTTGCGCTCGCCCTTGAGGTAGCGGTCGAACCAGCGGTGGGCGTTGGTCCAGGTGTCGTTGGGCAGCCCGAGCAGGCCGGTGGCCTCGGCGGTGGCGTGGTCGCCGGGGCGCAGTTCCAGGCGCTTGGGGCCGGTCAGCTTCTCGAAGAAGCCGGCGTACTGGTTGGGCGGGAAGATGGTGTCGCCCCAGGCGTTGCCGAGCATGATGGCGGGGCCGTTGGCATTGATCCGGTCCACCTTCTCGACGGCGGAGCGCTTCCGGCCCCAATCGATCATCGCCTGCTCCTTGTCCAGCCGGGAGCCGAGGAAGTCGCTGAGGATGGTCTGGAGTTCGGGACCGGGACGGCCGGTGAGATGGCCGGCGATTCCGAGCACCCCGGCGGCCTGGAGGTGCTGGGTGCGGCCGGAGTAGATGGACTCGATGAGGTCGGCCCAGCCGCTCAGCGCGACCACGGCCTTGATCCGGGGATCGTGCGCCGAGGCCAGCAGGCTGATGCCGGCGCCGTACGAGACCCCGCCGAGGCCGATGCGGCCGGGGTCGGCGGGGGAGTGGGCGAGGGCCCAGTCGATGACGGCGGACACGTCGGCGATGTCCGGCGGACCGGCCACCTCGATCTCGCCGCCGGAGAGCCAGAAGCCGCGGGAGGTGTAACTGACCACGACGTAACCGGAGTCGGCGAGTCTCTTGGCTTGCGCGATGTATTCGATCTGCGGCATGCCCCAACTGGTGGGCAGCACGATCAGGGGGTACTTCTGATCCGCGCGGGCGCTGGCCGGGGTGAAGACGTTGCCCTTGAGGGTGATACCGCCGGAGCCCGGAATGTCG
Source organism: Streptomyces sp. NPDC003034 (assembly GCF_053591375.1). Lineage (NCBI taxonomy): Bacteria > Bacillati > Actinomycetota > Actinomycetes > Kitasatosporales > Streptomycetaceae > Streptomyces > Streptomyces sp. NPDC003034. The sequence continues at coordinate 93,288 of NZ_JBSFTS010000020.1, read as the reverse complement.
TGGAAGCGCAGTTCGGGTGAGGCGTCGGAGGCCGGGGCCGGGGTGGTGGCGGGCGCCGCCTGGGCCTGGTGGGGGGCCAGGCCCAGGGCGGCTGCCGCCAGCAGGGCCGCTACGGCCCCCGCGGTGGTGGTGCGTTGCATGGGTGCTCCTCGCGTACGCCGGATCGTCAAAGTGACCCGACGGTAACGGGAGGGGCTTACTGCGGGTAACCCATCAGTAGGTTACGCGGTGGTAACAATTGAACAAGAGTCAAGTCGGGGTGGGCTGCGCGGCCGGTGGGGCTTGTGTGGTCGGTGCGGTCCGCGTGGCCTGTGTGGTCGGCCTGGTCGGCCTGGTCGGCCTGGTCGGCCTGGTCGGCATGGTCGGCATGGTGGGCCTGGTGTGCATGGTGGGCATGGTGGGCGTGGTGGGCGTGATGGAGTCTGCCGCGGTCAGCCGTTCTGCGGAGCGCCGGCCAGGGCGCTCTTGGCCTTCCACTCGTCCCACGACAGGTTCCACTCGCCGTAGCCGTTGCCGAGCTCCGCCTCGCCCTTGGAGCCGCTGCCCACCACCTCGAAGGGGTCGCCGACCTGGACCTGTGCGTAGAAGGACGCGGCATCGGCGTCACTCATGCCCACACAGCCCGAACTGGTGTTGGCCCTGCCGAAGTTGCCCGCGTTCCACGGCGCCGCGTGCACGTACATCCCCGACCAGGTCAGCCGCATCGAGTAGTCGACCATCTTGTCGTAGGCGTCGGCCAGGCCCACCGTCCGGGAGTCCATCCGGATGGTGCCCTCCTTCGACATCAGCACCAGCTTCCCGGACCAGGAGGCCTTCTGGCCGCCCGGTGTGCCGGCCGAGACCGGGATCGTCTTGACGACCTGGCCCCCCTCGGTCACCGTCATCTTCTTGGTGTCGAGGCTGACCTCCATCCGGCGGTCCTTGCCTATCGTGAAGCCGGTTTCGTAGTCGCGGGCGAAGAGGCCGCCGCCCTGGCCGGAGTCCACGCCGTTCAGCTTCATCTCGACCTTGACCTCGGTCCCCGGCTTCCAGTACTCCTTCGGTCGCCAGTCCACGCGGTCGTTGCCCGAGTAGTCCTTGAACCAGCCCCAGGAACCTTCGGTGTTGTCGGATGCGGTGACCTTCAGCTGCTTCTCCACCTCGGCCTTGTTCTTCACCGGGTTGTCGAAGACGAGCGAGACGGGCATGGCCACGCCCACCGTGCTGCCCTTGGGCAGATTGATCGAGACCTTGTTCACCTTGTCGGCGGCGCCGGTCTTGAACTGCGCCTTGGCGCTCTGGCCGTCGGTGTTCTGGGCCTCGACCGTGTATTCGGTGGCCGGCGGGGCGTTGCGCTCGGAGGCCCAGGTCTTGCCGTCGTCGGATATCTTCCCGGCCAGCTCACCGCCCTTGGCGTCGGTGACCTTCACCTGGGAGAGCTTGCCGTCGGCGATCGTCAGCTTGACCGGCTCGCCGGCCTTCACCTGATCACCCGTGAGGTTCACGGCTATCGCCATGTCCGGCTTCTGCTTCAGCTCCGCCTTGCCGGTCCCGCCTCCCGTGCCGCCCCCGCCCGAACAGGCGGTCAGCGCGGCGGCCAGAAGTGCGGTGCCGGCCATGGCGGCATGACGAGCGGTGCGGCGTGTGCGGCTCAAGGAAACCCCTCCGAAGTAACGAACGTCCGGAGAGTGAGACCGGGTGGAACGCCTCCCGGTTGCGAGTTCCAGGCAAAAAGTCGGTATTTTCCCGGCATCCGAACCGGGTCAGTGGCCCGTCAGCGCGCAGCTCGGGCCGGCCCGGGCCCCACCACCCTTCCGGACGGCCTGCCCCTGCCGGTCCCGGACGGCGTCGACGGGCTCACACGACCGCCGGCGCGGGGGTCCGGGCCTGCTGGGTGACGTCCGCCACCAGCTCGGTCACGTCCGGGCCGTAGGCATCGGAGTTGATCACCTTGAGTACCAGGCAGAAGGAGTCCCGGCCGTACGTGCGGGCCAGCCGATCGTGATGCCTGGCGAGATAACGGGCCGCGGCCTGGTTGCTGTTGGCGGTCTGACCCGACAGCAGGAAGACCGGACGCGTCCCGTGACCCGTCGCCAGCCGCGCCAGCAGCACGTACTCGGCCTTGCCCGGCTCCCAGCGGTACGTCTCCCCGCCGACGTGGATCGCCCCGCGGTCCGGGCCGGGCTCGGTGCTGACGTCGACCCGCACCCCGGGCAGCATGGAGAGCAGGTGCGCCGCCGTACGGACGTTGGAGACGGGTCCGCCGACACAGAACTCGGCGCGCTCACCGAAGCCCTGCCGCGCCCGGTCGTGCGGGACGATCTGCACCGTCGCCCCGCAGTCCTTGATCAGGGCGGATATCTCCAGGAGCGCGAAGGCGTCGTTGCGGTGCACCGAGCCCTCCGTGCCGCCCATTTGCCGGTTCACCACGAAAAGGCAGTCGGAGCCGGTCGGCAGGCCGAAGAAGGCCTGCTTGCGGCGCAGCGTGCGCCGCCACAGGTAGGTCCGGGTGAACCAGCCGAAACCGCCGCTGACGGCAGTGGCTATCACCCCGAGCACGATGTTGCGCACGTCGTCGTCCATGCGGCGGATCGTAGCCCGCGGCATGCCCTCGTGACGCGGGGTGTGCGGTGCCCCCGCGGCCCAAATGGCTTTACAGTGCCCAGCCTAGGCATGGCCACGCCACGGCCGGCCGTCGACTGGAGGTACGGATGCTTCGTCCCCCCGCACGTCAGTTGGTCCTCGTCGCCCTCGCCGGAGCCCTCGTGTCCACCGGCGCGGCCGCCCCGCCGTCGGCGCCCCCCACCCCGCCCAAGGTCCCGGTGGCGGCCGGCTACGGCGGAGCCGTCGCCAGCGTCGACGCCGACGCCTCCGCGGCCGGCATCGCCGTCCTGCGCTCGGGCGGCAACGCCGTGGACGCGGCGATCGCCACCGCCGCCGCGCTCGGGGTCACCGAGCCGTACTCGGCGGGCATCGGCGGAGGCGGCTACTTCGTCCACTACGACGCGAAGTCCCGCCGGGTACACACCATCGACGGCCGCGAGACCGCCCCGGCGACGGCCACCTCCACGCTGTTCCAGGAGAACGGCGCCCCCATCCCCTTCCCGGAGGGCCAGACCAGCGGCCTCGGCGTCGGTGTCCCCGGCACCCCGGCCACCTGGAAGAGCGCCCTCGACGCCTGGGGCACCCGCCCACTGCGCCAGCTGCTGAAGCCCGCGGAGAAACTGGCCCGTGACGGCTTCACCGTCGACAGCACCTTCCGGGCGCAGACCCAGGCCAACGAGGCCCGCTTCAGGGACTTCCCGGACACCGCCGAGCTCTTCCTGCCCGGCGGGGCCCTGCCGGTGGTCGGCTCCACCTTCAAGAACCCCGATCTGGCGGCGACCTACGCGGAGCTCGCCCGCAAGGGCACCGGCGCGCTCTACCGGGGCCCGATCGCCGAGGACATCGTCCGGACCGTCCGCACGCCCCCGGTCGATCCGGCCGCCACCCGGATCGTGCGGCCCGGTGACATGACCACCGGTGACCTGCGCGCGTACGAGACCAAGTGGCAGGCCCCGACCCGCGTCGGCTACCGGGGCCTGGACGTCTACAGCATGGCGCCCTCCTCCTCCGGGGGCACCACCGTCGGGGAGGCGCTGAACATCCTGGAGCGCACCGATCTCGCGAAGCTCTCCGAGGCGCAGTACCTGCACCGCTTCATCGAGGCCTCGCGGATCTCCTTCGCCGACCGGGGCCGCTGGGTCGGCGACCCGGCCGCCGAGGACGTGCCGACGCGGGAACTGCTCTCGCAGGAGTACGCCGATTCACGCGCCTGCCTCATCGAGCCGGACCGGGCGCTGACCAGCCCGCTGCCGCCCGGCGACCCGCGCCGCCCCGCGCCCTGCGCCTCCGGCGGGCAGGCCGCTCCGACGACGTACGAAGGGGAGAACACCACGCACCTGACGGTGGCCGACCGCTGGGGCAACGTCGTCTCCTACACGCTGACCATCGAGTCCACCGGCGGCAGCGCGATCACCGTCCCCGGCCGCGGCTTCCTGCTCAACAACGAACTGACCGACTTCTCCTTCGCCCCGGCCGCACCGGGCGTCCCGGACCCGAACCTGCCCGGCCCCGGCAAGCGGCCGCGCTCCTCGATGGCCCCGACCATCGTGCTGGAGCACGGGCGGCCGGTGCTGGCGGTCGGCTCCCCGGGCGGCGCCACCATCATCACCACCGTCCTGCAGACCCTGACCGGCCACCTGGACCGGGGACTGCCGCTGGTCGACGCGATCGCCGCGCCGCGGGCCAGCCAGCGCAACCAGAGCACGACGGAGCTGGAGCCGGGGTTGTGGAACAGCCCGCTGCGCGCGGAACTGGAGGCCATCGGCCACGGTTTCCGGCAGAACCCGGAGATCGGCGCCGCCACGGGCGTACAGCGGCTGCCGGACGGCCGCTGGCTGGCGGCCGCCGAGAAGAGCAGGCGGGGCGGCGGCTCGGCGATGGTGGTGCGCCCGCACGGCCGGCCGTAGGAAGCGGGGGCCCGTACCTCGGGACTCCGACAAGGCCGTCAGGACCCTCGGCCCGTCGGCGGTGATGGCGACCGTGTGCTCCGCGTGCGCGGCGCGGCTGCCGTCCGCCGTCCGCAGGGTCCAGCCGTCCGCATCGCAGGTGTAGTCGTCCGTACCGCCCGCGGTGAGCATCGGCTCGATCGCGAGGACCATGCCGGGGCGCAGCTTCATGCCGCGTCCCGGCCGGCCCTCATTGGGCACGCCCGGGTCCTCGTGCATGGTGCGGCCCACACCGTGGCCGCCGAAACCGTCGGGAATGCCGTACCCGGCGGCGCGGCACACCGTACCGACGGCGTGGGCGATGTCTCACCCCCGCCGAGCGCGAGCGCGGCGAGCGCCTGGGCGCGCTGCTCCGCGAGGCGCGCGGTCCGCGCAGCATGGTCGAGATCGCGGCCGGCGCCGGCCTCTCCGCCGAAACCCTCCGCAAGATCGAGACCGGTCGGGCGCCCACCCCCGCCTTCTTCACCGTGGCCGCCCTCGCCGAGGTGCTCGGGCTCTCCCTCGACGAGGTGGTGAAGCGCTGCGCCCTCGCCCCCGTCTGACGGCCGACCGGCTGCCGCGGCGCGGGTGCGCGCCCTAGGCTCGGGCTATGGATCTCCAGGAGCTCGGCAGAGCGCGGTACGTCAGTCTCACCACCTTCCGCAAGGACGGCACCCCCGTCCCCACCCCGGTCTGGGCGGTGGCCGACGGTGGTGAGCTCTACGTATGGACGCGCAGCGATGCGTGGAAGGTCAAGCGCATCCGCAACAACGGGCGGGTCACCCTCACCGCATGCGATGTGCGCGGACGCGTCGAGGACGGGGCGCCCGTGCTGGAGGGCCGGGCGCGGCTGCTGGACGACGCGGGGCTGCGGCGCGTGCGGAAACTGATGTCGCGCAAGTACACGTGGCAGTTCTGGGCGGTGGACGTGCCCGCCGCCTTGGTGCGCCGGGGCAAGCGGCCGCACACCGCGATCGCCGTCAAGGTTTGAGATTCCCGTAGCCCACCCGTAACAAGGATGGGATCCAATGCGGTCATGGAGACCGCGACTTCGCTGGTGATCGGCCAATTCTCGGAATACCTCAGGGATTTGACGCGAAGGCTGGACCCCGGGACGGGCTGGTACGGGGAGTTCCTGCGCCGGGACCCGGAGGGTGTGCGGGCCTGCCTCGACGGGGCCGCGATACCGCCCTGGGACGTGGTGGAGTCACTGCTGTACGACCTCGCGGAAGCGCGGGGCGGGGAGTGCGCGGCGCGGGAGACGGTCTACGCGGCCGAGCTGCGGGCCGCCGCCGTCGCCGCGTGGGACCGGCTGCCGGGCGGCGAGCGGGAACTGCGGAGCCTGCTCGTCGCGGCGGCCGCGCGGCGGGCCGACACGGAGGCGGACCTGCGGAGGCTGACCGCCTCGCTGGGCGCGGACGCCCTGGCGGGGGAGGTCTCCTGGGCCCGGGACGACGCGGCGCGCGCCGCGGCGCGGTACGAGGACCTCGCGGCCCGTCTGGCCGCCCTGCCCGTGGCGCCCCGCCCGCGGCCGTACGCCGGGGTGCCGCCGCAGCGGGCGGTCGAGGAGGAGGCGCCGGAGCGCAGGCCGCGCGGCGCCCGGCGGGCCGGCGGCGCCCGGTACGCGGGCCCGGCCGAGCCGGGAGCCGGATCCGTCGACCGCCCGCACCCCGCCGCCCCACCCCCGACTTCCCAGGAGCCCGCCCTCCCGGCCCCGCGCGGTGCGCGTTTCGGCGGGCTGGAGGGGGAGTGCTCAGGGCTCGCGGAAGCCGCAGGGGAGCGGGGCCGGGAGGGCGGGCTGGAGGGGGTGGCCGCCGCCCTTCCACCCCCGCGCGGCGCCCGCTTCGGCGGGCTGGAGGCGCCGTCAGGCCCCGTGGACTCCGGAGGCGGAGCGGGGCCGGAAGCCGGCCCGTCCGCCGCGCCCGGTGCCCGCCTTGGTCGTCGGGGTGCCAGCGGGGGGCCGGGTCTCGGCGGCGATCGGCCGCAGTCGGGGGCCGAGGGGCGGACCCCGACCGGGTGGCCCGCAGAAGCGGCCCCGTCCGGGCCGCCCGGTGCCCGTTTCGGTCGTCGGGGTGCCAGCGGGGGGCCGGGTCTCGGCGGCGATCGGTCGCAGGCCCCGGCCGGGTGGCCCGCAGGGGCGGCGCCGGGGGACGTCCGTGCGGCCCCCGCCGCGCCCGGCGGGCAGCGGGCGGACGCACCGCCACCCCCGCCCGCGGCAGCGCCTCCGCCCACCCGGGCGGTCGTCGGGCAGTTGCTCGCGCTCCGCGCCCAGGGCCGGACCGGTGAGGCCCACGTCCTGCTGTGCGAGGCGGCGGCGTGGCCCGCCGAGTGGCTGCCCGGGCTCGCCGCCGAGCTGACCCGCGCCGGGCTCGCCGCCGACTGGGCCACCCTGCTCTGGGAGGCCGCCTCGCTCCCGCCGGACCGGCTCGCCGCGGCCGCGGCCGCCCTCGGCGAGTCGGGTCGGGCGGCCGACAGCGAGCGCCTGCTGCGCCAAAGCGTGTCCCGCCCCGCCACCGAGATCGCCGACGCGGCGCTCGCCCTCGGCGCCGCGGGCCGCGCCCGCGAGGCCGACGCCCTGCTGGGCGCCTTCGTCCAGGTCCGCACCGCCGAGGAGGCGGCGCTCCTGGCCCGGCGCGACCCGCGGTGGTTCGCCCCGCGGCTGCTCCGGGCGGCGCGCGCCCTCTCCGCGACGCGCCACCGCGACCTGGTCCACGCCCTCCGCGTGGCTGGCATCGCCGCGGCGTAAACCGCCCGTCTGCTGACCGCAATCGACCACGGGGCGACGTAACGTGATCGACTACTCCAACCGCGCACGGCGGTCTTGCCCCACGGTGTGACGAGGCCTACGTTCTACTCCCTACGCACACCGTCTACGTGCGTAGAACCGGCGTTCCCGTCGCGAGGAGCAGCTCATGGCACAAGTCGTCCGCGCCGCGCTGGTCCAGGCCACCTGGACCGGAGACACCGAGTCGATGATCGCCAAACACGAGGAGCACGCGCGCCGGGCGGCCGCCCAGGGCGCGAAGATCATCGGTTTCCAGGAAGTCTTCAACGCCCCCTACTTCTGCCAGGTCCAGGAGCCCGAGCACTACCGCTGGGCCGAGGCCGTCCCGGACGGCCCGACCGTCCGCCGGATGCAGGAACTCGCCCGCGAGACCGGCATGGTGATCGTCGTACCGGTCTTCGAGCTGGAGAGCGCCGGCTTCTACTACAACACCGCCGCCGTCATCGACGCGGACGGCAGCTACCTGGGCAAGTACCGCAAGCACCACATCCCCCAGGTCAAGGGGTTCTGGGAGAAGTACTACTTCCGCCCGGGCAATCTCGGCTGGCCCGTCTTCGACACCGCCGCCGGCCGGGTCGGCGTCTACATCTGCTACGACCGCCACTTCCCCGAAGGCTGGCGCCAACTGGGACTGGCCGGCGCCCAATTGGTCTACAACCCGTCCGCGACCCACCGCGGCCTCTCGGCCCACCTGTGGCAGCTGGAGCAGCCCGCCTCCGCCGTGGCCAACGAGTACTTCATCGCGGCCATCAACCGGGTCGGGCGGGAGGAATACGGCGACAACGACTTCTACGGCACCAGCTATTTCGTCGATCCGCGCGGCCAGTTCGTGGGTGAGCCCGCCAGCGACAAGGAGGAGGAACTCCTCGTCCGCGACCTCGACTTCGGCCTCATCGAACAGGTCCGCACCCAGTGGGCCTTCTACCGCGACCGCCGCCCCGACGCCTACGGAGGGCTCGTACAGCCGTGACCGACCCGATTGGCCTGCACAGCCGCCACCGGACCGTGATGCCCGACTGGCTCACGCTCTACTACGACCGCCCCATCGAGCTCACCCACGGCGAGGGCCGCCACGTCTGGGACGCCGACGGCAACCGCTACCTCGACTTCTTCGGCGGCATCCTCACCACCATGACCGCCCACGCCCTGCCGGAAGTCACCAAGGCCGTGGCCGACCAGGCCGGGCGGCTCATCCATTCCTCCACCCTGTACCTCAACCGGCCGATGATCGAGCTCGCCGAGCGGGTCGCGGCCCTGTCCGGCATCCCCGACGCCCGGGTCTTCTTCACCACCTCCGGCACCGAGGCCAACGACACGGCGCTGCTCCTCGCGACGACGTACCGCCGCTCCAACCAGATCCTGGCGATGCGCAACAGCTACCACGGCCGGTCCTTCTCCACCGTCTCCGTCACCGGCAACCGGGGCTGGTCCCCGACGAGCCTCTCGCCTCTCCAGACGTACTACGTCCACGGCGCGGTCCGCACCCGCGGCCCCTTCGCGGCGCTCCCCGACGCCGAGTTCACCGCCGCCGCCGTCGCGGACCTGGAAGACGTACTCGGTCAGGCCCGCGGAGAAGTCGCCGCCCTCATCGCCGAGCCGATCCAGGGCGTCGGCGGCTTCACCTCACCGCCCGACGGCCTGTACGGGGCCTTCCGCGAGGTCCTCGACCGGCACGGCATCCTGTGGATCAGCGACGAGGTGCAGACCGGCTGGGGCCGCACCGGCGAACACTTCTGGGGCTGGCAGGCACACGCGCAGAACGGCCCGCCGGACATCCTCACCTTCGCCAAGGGCATCGGCAACGGCATGTCCATCGGCGGAGTGGTGGCCCGCGGCGAGGTGATGAACTGCCTGGACGCGAGCTCCATCTCCACCTTCGGCGGCTCCCCCGTCACCATGGCCGCCGGCGTAGCCAACCTCGCGTACCTGCTGGAGCACGACCTCCAGGGCAACGCCCGGCGCGTCGGCGGACTGCTCCTGCAGCGGCTGCGCGCCGTCGCCGCGGCCGTGCCCGCCGTACGGGAGGTCCGCGGCCGCGGCCTGATGGCCGGCCTCGAACTGACGAAACCGGGCACCGACCAGGCCGACCCGGCCGCGGCCGCCGCCGTACTGGAAGCCGCCCGCGCCGGCGGCCTGCTGCTCGGCAAGGGCGGGGGCCACAACACCAGCGTGCTGCGCGTCGCGCCGCCGCTCTCCCTCACCGTCGCCGAGGCGGAAGAGGGCGCCGAGATCCTCGCTCAGGCCCTGCGCGCCATCGACTGACCCCCGGGAGGAGAGCCATGACCATCCGCACCCTGATCAGCGGCGGACTCGTCGTCACCGCCGCCGACGAAACGCACGCGGACGTCCTGATCGAGGACGGCCGCGTGGCGGCGCTCGCCGCCCACGGATCGGCGGCCGCCGAGGCCTGGACGGCCGACCGTACGATCGACGCGAGCGGGAAGTACGTCATCCCCGGCGGGGTCGACGCCCACACCCACATGGAGCTCCCCTTCGGCGGAACCGCCGCCTCCGACACCTTCGAGACGGGCACCCGGGCCGCCGCCTGGGGCGGCACCACCACCATCGTGGACTTCGCCGTGCAGAGCGTGGGCCAGTCCCTGCGCGCGGGGCTCGACACCTGGTACGACAAGGCCGACGGCCGGTGCGCCATCGACTACGCCTTCCACATGATCCTCTCGGACGTCAACGAGCACACCCTCAAGGAAATGGACGGACTCGTCGAGGAAGGCGTGAGCTCGTTCAAACTGTTCATGGCGTATCCGGGGGTCTTCTACTCGGACGACGGGCAGATCCTGCGCGCCATGCAGCGGGCTTCCGGCAACGGCGGGCTGATCATGATGCACGCCGAGAACGGCATCGCGATCGACGTGCTGGTCGAACAGGCCCTGGCGCGCGGGGAAACCGACCCCCGCCACCACGGCGAGGTCCGCAAAGTCCTCCTCGAAGCGGAGGCCACCCACCGCGCCATCCAGCTCGCCCGCGTCGCCGGCGCCCCGCTCTACGTCGTCCACGTCTCGGCCGAGGAGGCCGTGGCCGAACTGGCCGCGGCCCGCGACAAGGGCCTGCCCGTCTTCGGGGAGACCTGCCCGCAGTACCTCTTCCTGTCCACCGACAACCTCGCGGAGCCGGACTTCCAGGGCGCCAAGTACGTCTGCTCCACCCCGCTGCGCCCGCGCGAGCACCAGGCGGTGCTGTGGCGGGGACTGCGGACCAACGACCTCCAGGTCGTCTCCACCGACCACTGCCCCTTCTGCTTCCGCGGTCAGAAGGAGCTGGGCCGCGGGGACTTCTCCAAGATCCCGAACGGGCTGCCGGGCGTGGAGAACCGGATGGACCTCCTGCACCAGGCCGTCCTGGACGGTCACATCAGCCGCCGCCGCTGGATCGAGATCGCCTGCGCGACCCCGGCCCGGATGTTCGGCCTCTACCCGCAGAAGGGCACCATCGCGCCGGGCTCCGACGCCGACATCGTCCTCTACGATCCGCACGCCGAGCAGGTCATCTCCGCCGAGACCCACCACATGAACGTGGACTACTCGGCGTACGAGGGCAAGCGGATCACCGGACGCGTCGACACCGTGCTCTCCCGCGGCGAACTCGTCATCGAACGGCGCGAGTACACCGGCCGCGCCGGCCACGGGGCCTTCCTGCACCGCTCCACCTGCCAGTACCTGTAAGGAGAGTCCCCGCATGGACTTCGGCCTCGTCCTCCAGACCGACCCACCGGCCTCGCAGGTCGTCAGCCTCATGAAGCGGGCCGAGCGCAACGGTTTCCGCTACGGCTGGACCTTCGACTCCGCCGTCCTGTGGCAGGAACCGTTCGTCATCTACAGCCAGATCCTCGCCAACACGCGGAAACTGCACGTCGGTCCGATGGTCACCAACCCGGGCACCCGCACCTGGGAGGTCACCGCCTCCACCTTCGCCACGCTCAACGACATGTACGGCAACCGCACCGTGTGCGGGATCGGGCGCGGCGACTCGGCGATGCGGGTCGCCGGGCGGGCCCCCAACACCCTGGCCCGCCTGGGCGGGGCCATCGACGTGATCCGGGACCTCGCCGAGGGCCGCGAAGCCGAGGTCGACGGCAAGCCGGTGCGCATCCCCTGGATCCGCGAGGGCCGCCTCCCCGTCTGGATGGCCGCGTACGGGCCCAAGGCCCTCGCCCTCGCCGGGCAGAAGGCCGACGGCTTCATCCTCCAGCTCGCGGACCCGTACCTCACGGAGTGGATGATCAAGTCGGTCCGGGAGGCCGCGGTGGCGGCCGGCCGCGATCCGGCCGCGATCACCATCTGCGTGGCGGCGCCGGCGTACGTGAGCGACGACCTGGCGCACGCCCGCGACCAGTGCCGCTGGTTCGGCGGCATGGTAGGCAACCACGTCGCCGACCTCGTCTCCCGCTACGGCGAGCACTCGGGGATGGTGCCCGAGGAGCTGACCGAGTACATCAAATCCCGCCAGGGCTACGACTACAGCCACCACGGCCGGGCCGGCAACCCCTCCACCGACTTCGTCCCCGACGAGATCGTCGACCGCTTCTGCCTCCTCGGCCCCCCGGAGGCCCACATCACGAAGCTCCGCACCCTACGCGACCTCGGGGTCGACCAGTTCGCGGTCTACGACATGCACGACGCGAAGGAGGCCGTGATCGACGCCTACGGCTCCGACGTCATCCCGCGACTCACCGGATGACGGAGGTGGACGTGGCCGTGCTCGTCGGGCTCCAAGCGTCCGGGAAGTCGACGTTCTACGAGCAGCGCCTGGCCGGCCGCTACCAGTTGGTCAGCAAGGACCGCTTTCCGCGGGGCGCCCGAGACAAGCAGCGGCGGCAGATGCGGCTGCTGGCCGAGGTCCTGGAGGCGGGCGGGTCGGTGGCGGTCGACAACACCAACCCGTCGCCCGAGGAGTGGCGCCCGCTGGTCGAGCTCGCCCACGCACACGGGGCGACGGTGACCGCGTACTGGTTCCCGCCCGACCTGGCGGGCTCGCTGCGGCGCAACGCCGCTCGTGCGGGCCGGGCCCGCGTGCCGGACGTCGGCGTTCTGCGCACGCTGAAGCAGCTGCGCAAGCCCTCGCCGGCGGATGGGTTCGACGCGGTGCGAGAAGTGCGGTTCGACGGCCGGGGCGGCTTCGAGGTGCGGGGCTGAGGGGTACGCAGGCGGTCGGTTGAGGAGGGGGGCCGGGGCGGCGGGTGTTCAAGCGCTGCGCAGGAGGAGCAGGGCGATGTCGTCGGTGTAGGCGCCCTGGGGGAAGGCGTGGTGCACGAGGCTGTCGGCCAGGTCGTCGAGCGGTCGGTCGCCGCTCCTGGTCAGGTGGTCGGCGAGGTCGGCGATGGACCGCGTGATGTCGGCGCCGCGGTGCTCCACGAGGCCGTCGGTGTACAGGGCGAGGAGTGATCCCGGCGGCAGCGGTGCGGTGGTGACCGGATAGACGCCGTCGAGGCCCGGTCCGGGGCCCAGACCGATGCCGAGCAGGGGACCCGGCTCGACGTCGAGTACGCGCGTCTGCGCCGTGGGCGCGGGGCTGCGCAGGAGCGGGGGAGGGTGTCCCGCGCTGGCGAGGTGGAGACGCCGGGCGGCGAGGTCGATGTGGATGTAGAGGCAGGAGACGAACAGGTCGGTTTCGAGGTCCAGCAGGACGCGGTTGGTGCGGGCCAGGACTTCACCGGGCGCCGCGCCGGCGGTGGCGTGGACGGCGGTGCGGACCTGGCCCATGAGGGCGGCGGCGGAGATGTTGTGGCCCTGTACGTCTCCGATGACGGCGGCGGCCGTGGTGTCGCCGAGGCGGATCAGATCGTAGAAGTCCCCGCCGATGTCCATGCCGTGGGCGGCCGGGAGGTACCGGGCGGCGACGGCCAGGTGGGGCAGGTGCGGGAGGGTCACCGGCAGGAGGGCTTGCTGCAGACCGTGGGCGAGGTCGTGCTTGGCGTCGTAGAGGAGTGCGCGGTCCATGGCCTGGGCGATGAGCCCGGCGAGTGAGACGAGGACGGCGCGGTCGCTCGCGCCGAAGGCGTGTGGACGGTCGTAGGACAGGACGCAGCAACCGACACGGCGGTCGGAGACGACCAGGGGCAGGAAGGCCCATGCCTGCTTGGTGCTGAGCACCGGCGCCCGCGGGTAGGCGCGGGCCATTTCGCCGGGGTCGGTGAAGAAGGCGGGGATGCCGGTTTCCAGGACGTGACCGGCGGGGGTGAGATCGGTGTCCAGCGGCAGGCCGTCCAAACGGGCGATGCTGCGAGGGTCGTACCCCCGGTGTCCGAGGATTCTCAGGCGCCCGGCGTCGGTGGCGGAGACCACCATGCTCTGGGCGCTGAAGGCGGGCAGGATCTGGTCGGCCACCACGCTGATCACGTCGGCCACGGTGACGGTCTGGCTCAGGGCGGCCGCCAGGTGGATCAACTGGTGGATCCGCCCCGTGCCGGCACCCTCGGGTGCCGGGCCCAGACGGGCGGTGATGCGCGGCGGCGGGGCGTCGGCAGCGTCTCCATCGCGATGGGAGGTATGGGAGGAGGTGCGGGAGGAGATGAGGACGCTGATGCCGCTGTCGTCGGGGTAGAGCCGGATGTCGAGCCAGTGGTCCGGCGGGCGCGGAGCCGTGTAGGCGACGGCCTCCCGGCTGAGGACCGCCGTGCGGTAGTGGTCCTCGTGGACCGGGTCGTCGAGCCAGGGAACGGCCTGCCACGGCAGGGTGCCCAGGAGGCGGTCGGCACTGCCGCCGAGGAGGAGGGCGGCGGCGTCGTTGAGGTAGGTGATGCGACCCTCCAGGTCGAGGCTGAGCGCGCCCATGGGCAGCCGCTGGAGCAGGTCGGCGGCGGCCAGCCCGCTCTGGGCCGGATCGGGGCCCGGCCCGCGCAGGGGCACGGCACGAGGCGCATCCGGAAGGGTCGAGGGGGCGGGCGACTGGTCCAGTGCCTGGGTGAGGCGGCGGGCGCTGGACAGGATGTGCCCGCGTTCGCGGCGGGTGAGGGACGGCGGGTGGTTCGCGGACCAGACCAGCACCAGCGCCCCCCAACGGCGGGCACCGTGCAGCGGGGCGAAGGCCAACGCGCACTGGTACGGGATTCCGGCGGCGGCGTTCGGATACAGGCGGGCCATGTCCTCCTGCCGGCCCACCCACACCAGACGGTCCTCGCGCACCGCCTCCGACAGGGGGCCGGCGGCCGATACGGCCACCCGCCACCAGGGCGCCGCTGCCACCGCCGGCACCCCGCACACCGCAGCCAGGCCGAGCACCGGCTCGGCCGCCGACAGCAGGTACACGCCCCCCGCGAAGGCCCCCGTACGCCGCACCGTGGCGCTGAGCGCCTCCTCCAGGGACGCTTCGCCACTCGGCCCGCCATAACTCTCATCTGTCACATATCCGACAGTATGCGGAGCCGCTGCCCCGCACCTGGCGTGCCCCACCACACCACGCGTAGCCGTCGCCGATGCCCCGAGGCCGCGCTGTTCCGACGCCGCAGGCGCGCCCGTGCCGCCACCGGCGCCCGTAGCTGTCCGCGATCTCGCGGTTGCGGACACGTGACCACGAATGTCCTATGAGTGGAAACCGCACGTCAGTCGATCGACAGGGTGGGCCCGGTCTCTGCCCGGGCCGCCGAGGAGGCAGGATGCGAGGACGGCGCTACCGGGCCGGGATCGGGGTGCTGGCGGTTCTTGCCGCGGTCAGTGGCTGCGCCTCGCTCTCCGAGCGCCGTGACGAGGTCACCGGGGAAGTCACCCGTTTCGAGCAGGCACCGGCCGCCCGGCACCGCGTACGGCGCTTCCTGCGCGACAACGGCCTCGGGCTGTTCTTCCTGACCACCTTCCTGCTGGCGCTCGTGGGCCAGGCCGTGGCAGGCCACGCGCAGTTCAACAGCCAGCTCCTCAGCGACGGCATGGCGCCCGTCTCCTTCGGCTCGTACGTGTCCTCGTCTGACTTCGCCGTCGACGTCACCGAGAACTGGCAGTCGGAGTACATGCAGTTCTTCCTCTACATCCTCGCCACCGTCTGGCTGGTGCAACGGGGGTCCCCGGAATCCAAGGAGCTCGACGAGGCGGGCACCGAGTCGGACCGCGACCAGAAGACCGGGGAGTACGCCAGGGAGGACTCGCCCCGCTGGGCCGAGTACAAGGACTGGCGCGGAATTCTCTTCTCCCGCTCGCTGGGGCTGGTCATGGGCACCGTCTTCCTGCTCTCCTGGCTCACCCAGTCGGTCACGGGCGTCGCGTCCTACAACGAGGAGCGGTTGCGCCGGCTTGAAGCCCCGACCATGTGGGCCGACTACCTGTCATCCGCGGACTTCTGGAGCCGTACGCTGCAGAACTGGCAGTCCGAGCTGCTGGCGGTGGCGTCCATGGCCATTTTCGCCATCTACCTGAGGCAACGCGGATCACCGGAGTCCAAGCCCGTCGGCGCCTCCCACTCCGACACCGGCGTCGAAGGCTGAACCGAACCGCTGCCCAAAGCACCCGAAGGGCACTCGCCGGGGGGTGGAACGAGCGATCCGGTGATTGAGTGACTCAGTGACTCAGTGACTGAGTGACTGAGTGACGCAACGGACAGGCCGGACAGGCCGGACAGGCCGCGAAGAAAGGTTCTCCATGCGCGTGCGTGATTCCGTGGTCGTGATCACCGGGGCTTCCAGCGGCATCGGCCGGGCCACTGCCGTCGCCTTCGCCCGCAAAGGCTGCTCCGTGGTGCTGGCGTCGCGCCGTGCGGAGGCACTGGAAGCGGTCAGGGCGGAATGCGAGGGTCACCGCGGCGCGCAGGCCCTCGCCGTCCCGACCGACGTCACGGATCCCGCGGCGGTCGATGATCTCGCCCGGCGCGCGGTGGGGCGCTTCGGCCGTATCGACGTCTGGGTCAACTGTGCGGCCGTCACCGTGTTCGGACCCTTCGAGGAAGTCCCCCTGGAGGACTTCCGCAAGGTCATGGACGTCAACGTCATGGGGTACGTGCACGGCGCCCGCGCCGCCCTCCGCGTCATGCGCCGGCAGGGCAGCGGAACGCTGATCAACGTCTCCTCCATCGTGGGTGTCGTCAGCCAGCCGTACGCCCACGCCTACGGCATGTCGAAGCACGCCGTCCGGGCGCTGAGCGCGAGCCTGCGCCAGGAGCTCCGGCTGGACAAGGCGAAGGACATCCACGTGTGCACGGTGCTGCCGGCCACGATCGACACACCGCTGTTCGAACACGCGGCGAACTACACGGGCCGCAAGCCGCTGGCGATGCCCCCGGTCTACAGCCCCGAGCGCGTGGCCAAGGCGATCGTGGACCTGGTGCGCGCGCCCCGACGGGAAGTCGTGGTCGGTCCGATGGGCCGCTCCATGGTGCTGGAGTCCAGGATCATGCCGGGCATGGTGGAGCGGGTGATGGCCCATCAGGTGGACAAGACCCATCTGTCCCGCAAGGAGTCCGCTCCGGCCGGTCACGGCAACCTGCACGTACCGGCGCCGGGCCCCGGCGCCGCCCACGGCGGATGGGCCGGACGCCGGCGGACCGCGGCGCGCCGGATGACCGCCGTCGCCGTGCTGGCCTGTGCGGCGGCGGGCGTCGCACGACGGGTCCGCACACCCTGACCCGAGGACTCCGCCCGGCCGGCCCGGGGTGACGCGCGGCCGGTCCGGGGTGACGCGCGGCCGGGCGGACCTGCGGATTCCGCCGGCGGGGCCAGGGCGCTTCACCCCGTGGCCACCGGGTGTCCAGACGTCCGTCCTGGATTGTCGGTGGGGTTTGTCGGTCCGGCGTGCTTTGCTGGGGGACATGATCGATGAGTTCCTGGCCCATGACCTGTCCGACGTGGAAGAAGCCGTGCGCAAGGCGGCGGCGGTCGAGATCATGCCGAGATTCCGGCAGCTCGCCGAGCACGAGGTGGACGAGAAGACCGGACCGCACGACCTGGTGACCATCGCCGACCGCAGGGCCGAGGAGCACCTCACGGCCTCGCTGACGCGGCTGCTTCCCGGCTCCGCCGTGGTGGGCGAGGAGGCCGTGCACACCGACCCGACGATGTACGGGGCGCTGCGCGGGGAGGCCCCGGTGTGGATCGTGGACCCGGTCGACGGCACCCGGCAGTTCGTGTCCGGCGACCCCGGCTTCTGCACCCTCGTGGCGCTGGCCCACCGCGGGGAGATCCTCGCCTCCTGGACCTTCGCCCCGGCGCGGGAGGAGCTGGCGACCGCCGTGCGCGGCCAGGGGGCGTACGTCAACGGCGAGCGGATACTGAGCGGTTCGCCCGAGCCGGGCGCCGAGCTGCGGGTCGCGATGGCCCACCCGCTGTACACCTCCGAGGCGGACAAGCGGATCCTGGCCCGTCTGGACGTGCCCGGCGTCGTGGCCCGCCCCTGCGGTTCGGCGGGCCTGGAGTACCTGAGGGTGGCCCGCGGTGAGATGGACGGCCTGGCCTTCACCTGGCCCTCGGCGTGGGACCACGCGGCCGGGCTGCTGCTGGTGGCCGAGGCGGGCGGGGCGCAGAGCACCGTCGATGGGGTTCCCTTCCGGGTGGACCGGGACAATGCGCTGCCCTTCGCGGTCGGCCGTGACGAGGCCACCGCGGTCCGCATCCGCGAGCTGCTGCGCGGCGCGTAGTTTTGATCAGGCGCGGCCGGGTGGCGAGGGGCCGCGCGAGCGGTGCGCAATACCCTGGTGGTGGTGGCGCCACCGGACGAAGGAGTCGCAAGTGCCGTCGATTCTCGATGCGGTCGTGGTGGGGGCGGGGCCCAACGGGCTGACGGCCGCCGTCGAGCTGGCCCGGCGCGGCTTCTCCGTCGCCCTGTTCGAGGCCTCGGAGGCGGTCGGCGGGGGAGCGCGGACCGAGGAGCTCACGCTCCCCGGTTTCCGGCACGACCCCTGCTCCGCCGTGCATCCGCTCGGCGCCGGCTCCCCCGTCTTCGCCACGATGCCGCTGGCGCGGTACGGCCTGGAGTGGCTGCACGCACCGCTGCCCATGGCGCACCCCTTCGACGACGGCACGGCCGCCGTCCTCTCCCGCTCGGTCGCGGAGACGGCGGCGTCCTTCGGACCGCGCGACGCGGGCGCGTACCGCCGGCTGGTGGGCCCGTACCTCGGCAAATGGGACACCCTGGCCCGGGACTTCATGTCGCTGCCGAGCACCGCGCTGCCCCGGGACCCGGTCACCCTCGCCCGCTTCGGCCTCACCGGACTGCCGCCCTCCACCTGGCTCATGCACCGCTTCCGCGACGACCGCGCACGCGCGCTGTTCGCCGGGCTCGTGGCGCACGTCATCGCCCCGCTGGGAGGGATCGCCACGGGCGCCGTGGGCCTGGTCTTCGCCCTCGCCGCCCACGCGAACGGCTGGCCGATGCCGCGCGGCGGCTCGCAGTCCATCTCGGACGCGCTCGCCGCCTACCTGCGCGACCTCGGGGGCACCCTCCACACCGGCTTCGAGGTGAAGCGGCTCGACGACCTCCCGCCGGCCCGCGCCTACGTCTTCGACACCTCGCCGACCGCCCTGGCCAGGATCGCCCGCCTGGGGCGCGCGTACGACGGCTACCGGTACGGCGCCTCCGTGTTCAAGATCGACTATGCGCTGGACGGACCCGTGCCCTGGACCGCCGAGGAGCCGCACCGGGCCGGCACCGTCCAGATCGGCCCGCACCCCCGCGACATCGACGCCGCCCTGCAGCTCGCCTCAAGTGGCCGGGCCCCCCGCCACCCGTTCCTCATCACCGCGCAGCCCAGCCTGGTCGATCCCGGCCGGGCCCCCGAGGGCAAGCACGTGTTCTGGGCGTACGGACACGTCCCCGCGGGCTGGGACGGCGACCTCACCGACCCCATTGAGCGCCAACTGGAGCGCTTCGCACCGGGCTTCCGCGACCTGGTCCTGGCCCGTGCCACCGCCGGCCCGCCGCAGCTGGCCGCCCGCAACCCCAACTACGTCGGCGGCGACATCGCCTGCGGCGCCGCCTCCGGACTCCAGCTGCTCCTGCGGCCCAAGCTCTCGCTCTCCCCGTACAGCACCGCCCACCCGGCGGTCTTCATCTGCTCCTCGGCGACGCCGCCCGGCCCGGGGGTGCACGGCATGTCCGGCCACAACGCGGCCAAGGCGGTCTGGCGCCGGCTGCGGAAGGAATCCTGATGGTCCGCATCACCCTCGTCCGAGGAGACATCACCGAGCAGCGGGCGGACGCGGTGGTCAATGCCGCGAACTCCTCGCTGCTCGGCGGCGGCGGAGTGGACGGAGCCATCCACCGCCGCGGTGGGCCGGAGATCCTCGCCGCCTGCGAGGACCTGCGCCGCTCCCACTACGGCAAGGGCCTGCCGACCGGCCGGGCCGTCGCCACCACGGCGGGCCGGCTGCCGGCCGGCCATGTGATCCACACGGTCGGCCCGGCCTGGTCGCGCCAGGAGGACCGCTCGGAGCTGCTGGCCTCCTGCTACCGCGAATCCCTGCGGGTCGCCGATGAGCTGGGCGCCCGTACGGTCGCCTTCCCGGCCATCTCCACCGGCATCTACGGCTGGCCCATGGACGACGGCGCCCGGATCGCCGTGGAGACGGTCCGGGCGGCGCGGACCGCGGTGGAGGAAGCGCGGTTCGTCCTCTTCGACGAGGCGGCCTACGAGGCGTTCGCGGCTGCGCTCGCGGCGAGCACCGGCTGAGCGGCGGGCGGCTGCCTCACTGGAGGCGGCGGGCGGAGGGGCCGGGGGAGGGGCGGGGGTAGGTGCGGGACTGCTTGACGCTGCCGAAGGCGAAGCTGGACTCGATCGAGGCGATGCCGGGAATGGCGTGGATCCGGTCGCGCACCAGCCGTTCGTACGCTTCGAGGTCTTCGATGACGACCCTGAGCAGGTAATCGCTGCTTCCCGCCATCAGGTAGCAGTCCTGGATGTGCTCGATCACCCCGACGTGCTCCTCGAAGAGGCCGACCGCCTCCGCGGTGTGGCGCTCCAGGCGTATCCGGACGAAGACGGTGATGGGCAGCCCGAAGGCCACCTGGTCGACCACGGCGGTGTAGCCGCGGATCAGGCCGGCCTCCTCCAGGCGCCGGACCCGGCGCAGGCAGGGCGACGGGGACAGCCGGACACGGTCCGCGAGGTCCTGGTTGGACAGGCGTCCGTCGGCCTGCAATTCCCGGATGATCTGCAGATCGACCGCGTCCATCGTCACTCCTTGGCAGCTTCTGCCCCAAACCTATGCGCGAGGAGCAGAACTCGCAATCGGCTGCCCCGCCCGAAGCCCTAGCGTTGCCCACGAAAAGATACGGGTCCCAGAGGCTGGAGCTACCTCCTTGGTCGCGACGAACACCATGGGGGCGACAGCGCCTCCCCCCGTGGCACCCCCGCTGTCCGGGCCTGCCCGGCGCCGGCTCTCACCGCAGGCCCAGGGCATGCTGGCGCTGCTCGTGACCGTGGCCATCTGGGCCGCCTTCGCGCTCAGCGCCCGCGCCCTGAGCGCCTCCACCCTGCTGCCCGCAGACGCCGCCCTGCTGCGCTTCGGCGTCCCGCTCGTCGTCCTGCTCCCGGCCCTGTGGCGCCGACGCCGCCGTATCGCCGCCGTACGGCCCGGGCCCGCCGCCAAGATCATCTGCGGTGCGGGGGTGCCCTTCTTCCTGGCCGCGATGCACGGCGGCGCACTGACCTCGGCGGCCTTCGTCGGCTCGATCGTCCCCGGCATGGTCCCGCTGTTCGTCTCCGCGCTCATGGCCGCCCGCGGGCGGGGCCTCCCCAGGGGTTCGCAGGCGGCCGGGCTCGCTCTGATCGCCGCCGGTGTCGCCGCCCTCGTCTGGCGCTACGTCGTCCCGGTGGACACCGACGTGCTGACCGGGGCGGGGACACTGCTGGTCGCCAGCGGGCTGTGGGCCCTGTACACGGTGGGGCTGCGGGAGGTGGACCTCGATCCCGTCGGGTCGATCGGACTGCTCTGCCTGCCCTCCTTCCTGGTGATCGGGCTCCTGGCCTGGACCGGCGTGCTCCCGACCGCCCTCGCGCACGCCGCGGGCGGAGACATCGCGCTCTTCCTGGTCGTGCAGGGCCTCGGGGTGGGACTGTGCGCCGGCCTGCTGTACGCCTTCGCCATCCGCCGGCTGGGCGCCGAGCGCAGCTCCGTCGTCGGCAGCCTCAGCCCCGTCGCCGTCGTCCTGCTCGCGATCCCCCTGCTCGACGAATCACCGACCCTCGCCGTGCTCGTCGGCGTACCCCTCATCACCGCCGGCGTCGTCCTCGCGAACCGCCGCCCCCGACCCGAGGCCCCCGCACATGCTTGAGCTCCTGCCCCCGCCACCCACCGACCCGCTGTGGGACCTGACCAGCGCCTTCGCCGCCGACGAGCGGCCCGAGCGCCTGAACCTCGTCCTCGGCGTCTACCGCGACCACACGGGCCGCACCCCCGTCATGGCCGCCGTCCGCGAGGCCGAGATACGCCTGGCGGAGCGGTCGGAGTCCAAGGAGTACCGCGGGCTCTCCGGCAACACCGCCTTCAACCAGGCCCTGCTGACGATGGTCATGGGCCCGGACGCCCCGGGCGACCGCGCCGCGGCCGTCCAGACCGTCGCGGGCACCGGCGCGCTGCGGCTGCTGGCCGATCTGATCCACCGGACCCGCCCGGGTACCACGGTGTGGATCAGCGACCCGGCCTACGTCAACCACCGGCCCATCCTGGAGGCCGCCGGACTGCGGGTCCGCACGTACGCCTGGCGCGGCACCGGGGGCGGCTTCGACACGGCGGCCATGCTGCGGGACCTCGGCGACGCACGCCGCGAGGACGTCGTGCTGCTCCAGGGCTGCTGCCACAACCCCACGGGAACCGACCCGTCGGCGGAGGACTGGGAGGCGGTGGCCGCCCTGGCCGTCCGCGGCGGCTGGCTGCCGTTCGTGGATCTCGCCTACCACGGCCTCGGCGACGGCCTGGAAGCCGACCTGGGCGCCACGCGGATGCTCGCGGCGCGCGTGCCGGAGATGCTGATCGCCGTCAGCTGCTCGAAGAACTTCGGCCTCTACAGTGACCGCACCGGCTGCGCCATCGTCCTCGGCTCCTCCCGCCAGGCCGTCCGCCATGCCGAGACGGCGCTGCAGAACGCCGCCCGCACGCTGTACTCGATGCCGCCCGACCACGGCGCCGCCATCGTGACGACGATCCTCGAAGACGACGGGCTGCGCGCCGCCTGGCGGGCGGAGCTGGAGGTCATGCGGGACCGGATCACCGCCAACCGCACCGATCTCACCGCCTGCCTGAGCGCGCTGGGCCGTGACACCGAGGCTCAGGCGCTGGCGCGCCAGAAGGGCATGTTCTCGATGCTGCCGCTCACACCGGAGCAGATGCTCCGGCTGCGCGGCGAGTTCGCCATCTACGGCACCACCTCGGGCCGGATCAACATCGCGGGGATCCCGGCGCACCGGATCCCCTGCCTGGCCCAGGGCATCGCGGCGGTCCTCCCCGGCACGGCCGGGCGGACCGGGAGCCGCGGGCACGCGCCGGTGGCCCTGGTGCACGGCGGACGCTGAGCCGGGCGACCAGCCCTCGGATAGGGTGAACCGGTAGGAATCGGGCCCGCCGGGGTGAGGTCGGTGCGTTGGACGCTTACCAGTCGACGAGCGAGATGCCGGATCAGCCCGTGGGGGCCGTCGGCTACGCGGGCGTGCTCCGGGAGCTGCTGCCCATCGCCCTGTGGCGGGAGGACGCGGACGGGCGGGTCGTGGAATGGTCGCTGGCCGCGCAGGACCTGCTCGGCCACCGCCGCGAGGACGTCATCGGCCGCCTCGGCAGCTCCGTGCTCGTCCCCGAGCCGAACCGGGAGCTCGCCGACGAGCTGACGCGCCGCGTCCAGGCGGGCGAGACCGTCGTCGGCACCCTGCCCGTGCGCCACCGTGACGGACACCACGTGCCCATGGAGATGTGGATCGTGCCCGCCGCCGACCCGCAGGGCCGTACGGGCGCCATGCTGATCGCCGTGGAGACCTCCGAGGTCCTCCACATGCGCGACTCGCTCGCCGCCCTCCAGAGCCTCTTCACCCAGTCACCCATCGGCCTGGCCACCCTCGGCCCCGATCTGCGTTTCCTGCGGGTCAACGACGCCCTGGCCCGGATGAACGGCGTCCCCGCCGCCGCCCACCTGGGCAAACGCCTCACCGAGGTGGTGCCCGGGGTTAACGCCGCCGCGCTGGAGGCGATGATGCGGCAGGTCCTCGACCGGGGCACCCCCGTGGTCGACGCCCGCCGCACCGGCCGGACCCCCGCCGATCCCGGACAGGACCGCACCTGGTCCTGCTCGTACGCCCCGCTGCTCGACGGCTCCGGGCGCCGGCTGGGCCTGATCGCCTCGCTCATCGACATCACCGAGGGCCAGCGGGCCCAGGCCGACGCCGACCGGGCCCGCAGCCGCTTCGCCCTGCTGGCCGAGGCCGGCACGAGCATCGGCACGACCCTGGACCTGCGCCAGACGGCCCAGGAGATCGTGGACGTCCTGGTACCGATGCTCGCGGACTCGGCGGACGTACAACTGCTCGAAGAGGTGATGGAACCGGACGAGGCCGCGGCCTCCACCCGGGGCGTCATGCGCCGCCTGGCCGCGCGCTTCCCCGACCCGTCCGCGCCCACCGCCGGGCTCGCCGCGGGGCAGACCTTCCGGATCCCCAGGGGTACGGCCTACGAGCGGGTCATGGCCGAAGGCCGGGCCATGAACCTCTACCAGCCCGACATCCCGGCACTGATCAGGGACCCCCGGGCCGAGGCGCTGCGCGCCTACCTCGCCACCCTCGGTTCCGCCCGGATGATCCCGCTCGTCGCGCGGGGCACCGTACTGGGCGCGGTCGTCGTGACCCGTGTGCGCGAGCGGGAGCCCTTCGACGAGCAGGACTGCGTGGTCGTGGACGAACTGGTCGCCCGGGCCGCGCTCAACATCGACAACGCCCGCATGTACACCCGTCAGCGGCAGGCCGCCCTGACCCTTCGGCGCAGCCTCACCAACAGCGCCCTGCCCGAGGCCCCCGGGCTCGACCTCACCGGGCGCTACCTCCCCGCCAGCGACCACGACGTGGGCGGAGACTGGTTCGACGTCATCCCGCTGCCCGGCGGACGGACCGGGCTGGTCATCGGGGACGTCATGGGCCACGGCATCCACGCCGCGGCGGTCATGGGGCAGCTGCGTACGGCGGTACGGACCCTCGCCCGCCACGACGTCCCCCCTGCGAGGCTGCTGCGCTCGCTGGACGCGGCGGTGGCCGATCTCGGCGAGGACGAGATGGCGACCTGTGTCTACGCCGTCCACGACCCGGCATCGGGCAGCTGCGTGATCGCCCGCGCGGGCCACCCGCCGCCCGCCGTGGCCACCGCCGGCGGGACGGTCACCTTCCTCGACGGTCCGCCCGGGACGCCGCTGGGCACGGGCGGCCAGGACTTCCGTACCGAAGAGGTCCGGCTGCCTCCGGGCAGCGTGCTGGTGCTCTACACCGACGGCCTCATCGAGGCCCGCGACCGCGACCTCGACGAGGGCATGCAGCAGTTGGCGCAGGCGCTGCGCGCTGTGGACCGGCCGCTGGAGGAGCTGTGCGACGGAATCCTGGAGCGCCTGCTGCCCCAGGCCCCCCAGGACGACATCGCGGTCCTCCTCGCCCGCACCCGCCCCACCCCCGGCTGACCCGGCGGTTCGGGCCCGGGCGGGGGCCGGCAGGCGTCACCAGGCCATGTCCTCCAGTGCGTCGAGGTCCAGCGGTGCCGGCGGCGGCGGCTCCGCGCCGCCGGTCAGGGACAGCTCGGCCCAGATGACCTTGCCGCGCTCGGTGTAGCGCGTGCCCCACCGCTCGGCGAACTGCGCCACCAGGAACAGCCCGCGCCCGCCCTCGTCGGTGGTGGCCGCGTACCGCAGGTGGGGCGAGGTGCTGCTGCCGTCGGAGACCTCGCAGATGAGACTGCGGTCGCGCAGCAGGCGGACCCGGATCGGCGGGGTCCCGTACCGGATGGCGTTGGTGATCAGCTCACTGAGGATGAGCTCGGCCGTGAAGGTGACGTCCGCCAGATCCCAGGCGGCGAGCTGCGCCGCGCCCGCGCTCCGCACGTGCGAGACGGCCGCCGGGTCGGCGGGCACGTCCCATACGGCGATCCGGTCGGCCTCCAGCCGCCGGGTGTCCGCGATCAGCAGGGCGATGTCGTCGCTCGGCGTCGGGAACAGCAGCGCGGCGATCACATCCGCACAGGCCTGTTCGGGGCTGCGGCCGGGGCGGGACAGCGCCTCCCTCAGCAGGCTCAGCCCGGTGTCGAAGTCCCGGTGGCGGTCCTCCACCAGCCCGTCCGTGAACAGCACGAGCCGGCTCCCTTCGGGCAGCTGGAGCTCGGTGGACTCGAAGGGCATGCCGCCCACCCCGAGCGGCAGACCCGTGGGCAGCTCGGGGAAGCGCACGTGCCCGTCGGGGGTGACCAGCGCCGGTCCGGGGTGCCCGGCGCTGGCCATGACGCACCGCCCCGACACCGGGTCGTAGATCGCGTACAGACAGGTGGCGCCGGTGATGCTGGCTGGCTCGTCGGCGTCGGCGCCCGCCGCCCCGCGGTCGTGCTGGAGGGCCCCCATGCCGGCCTCGTTCTGGTCGATGCGGGTGATCAACTCGTCCAGGTGCCCGAGCAGCTCGTCCGGCGGCAGGTCCAGCGTCGAGAAGTTGTGCACCGCGGTCCGCAGCCGGCCCATCGTGGCCGCCGCGTGCACACCGTGGCCGACGACGTCGCCGACGACCAGGGCCACCCGGGCGCCCGGCAGCGGGATCACATCGAACCAGTCCCCGCCGACCCCCGCCTTGGCGGGCAGGTAGCGGTAGGAGACGTCCACCGCGCTCTGGTCGGGCAGCACCCGCGGCAGCAGGCTGCGCTGGAGCGTCACCGCCGTCGCGTGCTCGCGCGTGAAGCGGCGGGCGTTGTCGATGGAGACGGCCGCGCGCGCGGCGAGCTCCTCCGCGAAGGACAGGTCCTCCTCCCCGAAGGGCTCGGGGGTGTCGGCCCGCCAGAAGTTCGCCATGCCGAGGACGACGCCCCGCGCCTGCAGCGGTACGGCGATCAGCGAGTGCAGGCCGTAGGCGAGAGCCGCGTTGGCCCCCTCCGGGTCCTGGCCCCGCCAGCCCGCGGCCACCGTCAGGTCCGCCTCCAGCACGGCGCGCCCCGAGTCCAGGGCCGCCGCCATCGGAGTGCTGGGTACGACGAACCGGATGAGGTCGCCGACGGGCTGGAGCGGCAGCCGGTCGGTACGGACCCCGCTCATGGCCGCGCGGCGCATCTCCGTGTAGGTGCCCGGGCCGCCGGTGGGCTCCTCACCGTGCAGCACCGGCTCCAGCAACTCCACGGTGACGAAGTCGGCGAAGCGGGGGACGGCGACCTCCGACAGTTCCTCGGCGGTCCGCACCACGTCCAGGGTGGTCCCGATGCGCACCCCGGCGTCGTACAGCAGCTGGAGCCGGCCGCGGGTCACCTCGACCCGGCCGGAGAGCGCGGTCAGCTCGGTGGAGTCGCGCAGGGTCATGACGGTGCCGGAGGGCTGGCCCGCGTAGGGCTTGGTCGGCCGGACGTTCACGGCGAGCAGCCGGTCGCCCGCCAGGTGCACCTCGTCCGTCGCGACCCGGCCGGAGGTGAGCAGCTCGGCGGTGCGCGGGTCGAGGCCGAGCTCGTCCACGTACCGCTGTTCGGCGTCGGCCGGCAGGTCGAGCAGCCTGCGGGCCTCGTCATTGGCGAGGAGCAGCCGGTGGTCGGCGCCGATGATGAGGACGCCCTCGCGCACGGCGTGCAGGACCGCCTCGTGGTGTTCGTTCATCCGGGTCATCTCGGCGGGGCCGAGGCCGCGGGTCTGACGCCGCAGCCGACGGCTGACCAGCGCCGCGCTCCCGGTGCCGAGCAGCAGCGCGCCCGCGGCCGCGCCGAGCAGCAGCGGGAGCTGGCCCTCGACCACGTCGGCGACGTTCTCCACGTCTATGCCGGTGGCGACCAGGCCGATGACGGCGCCGCCGGAGTCGCGTACGGGGACGATGGCCCGAACGGCGTCGCTCGGCTCGCCCGTGAAGATCTCGGTGAAGGACTCGCCCGCCACGGCCCGGGTGAAATCACCGGTGGCGCGCTCGCCGATCAGCTCCGGCCGCGGGTCGGTCAAGCGGACCCCGTCGATGGTCATCACGGCGAGGAAGTCGATGCCGGAGGCCTTGCGGGTGCCCTCGGCCAGGGGCTGGAGCCGGACGGTCGGGTCGGCGGAGGCCAGCGCCTCCGGGAGGCCGGGGGCATGGGCGAAGCCCTCGGCCGCCGCGAGCGTGCGGTGGCGCGCGTCGCGCTGGCTGTCGTACCGGGCCTGGAGTACGAGGGCCAGGGTCGAGGCGCTGATCAGCAGCAGCACGATGACCGCCTGGAGGGCGAAGACCTGACCGGCGACGCTGCGGGCCCCCAGGGACAGGCGCGTGAGCAGCCGCGGGCCCCATCCGGTCGGCTCCCGACCCAATCGTCCGGTCATGAGCCATTTCTAACACTGTCGAGGGGATTTGGGGGCGGCCGCGCGGGCAACCGCCGCGGCGCCGCACGCGGCCTACGGCGCGCCGGCCCCGGCCGTCCGACGCGGGCCGTCGGCGAGGGGCCGCGGCCCGGACCGGGGGACGGCACAGGCCCGGCGCCCCCGGACGGCGTCGTGTCCACGGGGTCCGGGCCTCAGCACCGGAACGGTCAGAGGAGGTCGGCCGCGATGCGGGCCGCGACCTGCTCCAGGAGCGGTCCCGCGTTCGGGATGGACTTGGCCGGGTCGGGCTCCAGGTCCGTGAGGGGGTACGCCCGGCGGATGCCCGCCGCCTGGAGGGCCTCCTGCGTGAGCAGCAGCCGGCCGCAGACCGCGACCACCGGCTTGCCCGCCGCGCGCGCCGCCGCCGCGACCCCCGCCGGAGCCTTGCCGTGCAAGGTCTGCTCGTCGAGCGAACCCTCTCCGGTGATGACCAGCGTGGCCCGCTCCAGCGCCGGAGCGAAGCCCAGCACCTCCAGCATCAGCTCGATGCCGGGACGGAAGGTCGCACCGAGCAGGAGCGCCCCGTAGCCGATGCCGCCCGCGCCGCCCGCACCCGGAAGCGCCGCGCACTCGGCGGCCTTCGCGCCGATCGACTTCTCCAGCACCGTGGCGAAATGAGCCAGCGCCGCGTCGAGCATCGCCACGTCCTCCGGGGAGGCACCCTTCTGCGGGCCGTAGACCGCCGGTGCGCCCTTCGGGCCCGTGAGCGGGTTGTCCACATCGCTGGCGAGGACGAAGTCCACCTCCGCGAAGCGCGGGTCGACCCCGGACAGGTCCGCCGAGGCAAGCCCGGCCAGCGCGCCGCCGCCCGGACCGACCGGTTCACCGTTCGCATCCAGGAACACCGCGCCCAGCGCGGCCAGCATGCCGGCGCCGCCGTCGGTGGTGGCGCTGCCGCCCACACCGAAGACGATGGTGCGCGCTCCCGCGTCCAGCGCGGCCTTCAGCAGTTCGCCCGAGCCGTACGTGGTGGCCGTCAGCGGGGCGAAGACACCCGCCGGCAGCAGCTGGAGCCCGGAGGCCTCCGCCATCTCCACGACCGCGGTGCCCTCGCGCAGCGCGAAGGCGGCCGTGACCTGGTCGCCGAGCGGTCCGGTGACCCGTACCTCCCGGCGCTCGAAACCGGCCGCGACCGCGGCCGCGACCGTGCCGTCGCCGCCGTCCGCGACCGGGAGGGTCTCGATCTCCACGCCCGGTGCGGCCTTGCGGAGGCCCGCCGTCACCCGCTCCGCGACCTGAACGGCCGTGAGCGAGCCCTTGAATTTGTCCGCGGCGATGAGCACGCGCGCGGTCTCAGTTACTGCTCCGTCCGTCACCTTGCTTGATCCCTTGCTATCGAACAGTGCAGTCGCGCCGCCATGAGCCTATCCGGAGGATCCTCCTATGCCCATGGGTGGCCTGGGCCACAGGCGGCGCGCCCTCACCCTAAATACGGACATACGGCTGCATAGTGTGGCCGCATGAGTGCGGATTCCCTGGCACAACCACGTCCGGATTCCCCAGGCGGGGGCTCGGACGGCCCCGCGGACGGACCTTCTACTGGGCGTGGTGGCTCTCCTGGGCTCCCTTCGTCGGCACCTTCATCGCCCGCATCTCGCGCGGCCGGAGTCCGCGAATTCCTCATCGGCGTGCTGCTCGTACCCAGCGGCGCCACCGTCATCTGGTTCTGCGTGATGGGCGGCGCCGGCATCCGCCTCGGCTCCACCGGCGCCGTCGACTTCGCCGCCAAGATCAAGGACGGCACGGAGGCCTCGCTCTTCGCCATGCTGGACGCGCTGCCGCTGGGCACGGTCACCTCGTACCTGGCCATGGTGCTGGTCATGACCTGCTTCGTCACCAGCGCCGACTCGGCTTCCCTGGTCATGGGCTCGCTCACCAGCCGCGGTTCGCTGTACCCGCCGACCTGGCTCGTCGCCACCTGGGGCGTGCTGATGGCCTGCGTCGCCGCCGTGCTGCTCGTCGTGGGAGGCCTGCAGTCGCTCCAGACGGCCACCATCCTGGTCGCGCTGCCCTTCGTCATCGTGATGCTGGTCCTGTGCTGGGCCCTGGTGAAGGAGCTCCGCGAGGACCCCGGGGCCGGACCCGCCCGCCATCACGCCCTGCACGGGCTGCGGGACGCGGTCAAGACCATGGTCGGCGACGCCATCACCGAGCAGGGCCCGGCCCGCCGCCCGCGGCTGCGGCGCCTGGCCGAGTCCAAGGGCCGCGACCGCGAGGACGGCGGGCCCGGCACTCCCGAGGCCTGATCCCCCTTCCGCCGGGCCGGTCGGTAGGGTTGCGGCGTGACCACCACCGATGACTTCGCCACCTACATCGCCAGCCTCCCCCGGGTACTGGCCGGAGCGGCCGCCCTCTACCGGGACACCGAGGGCAGGGTGCTGCTCGTCGAGCCCAACTACCGCGAGGGATGGGCACTGCCGGGCGGCACCATCGAGTCGGACCAGGGGGAGTCACCGCGTACGGCGGCCCGCCGGGAGAGCGCCGAGGAGATCGGCCTCGACCTCCCGCTCGGCCGCCTGCTCGCCGTCGACTGGACCGTGGGCGCCGGCCGGCCGCCCCTGGTCGCGTACGTGTACGACGGCGGTGTCCTCGACGCGGCGCAGCTCGCCTCCATCAAGCTCCAGGAGGAGGAACTGCTCTCCTGGCGGCTGGTCGAGCCCGCCGAACTCACCTCCTACCTGCCCGGATCGCTCGGCCGGCGCACCGAGGTGGCCTACCGGGTCCTGCTGTCGGGCGAGGGGACCGCGGAGCTGGAGAACGGCCGGCGCCCGGCGGCCTCGTAACCTGCGCCGCCCGCCGCCCGCCGCCCGCCGCCCGCCGCCCGCCGCCCGCCGCCCGCCGCCCGCCGCCCGCCGCCCGCCGCCCGCCGCCCGCCGCCGCGCCGGGTCCCACCCCCGCCCCCGCCGTGCGCTGTCCCCCGTAACGCCGCGCCTACGCCGAGCAGGACAGAATCCAGCAGATGATCACCATGTACGCCTGGCCCAGCACCGCCGACGGGCCCGACGCCCTGCCCATGGTCCACTTCACCACCGACCAGCAGGCCGGCGCTGAGGTCACCCCCGAGGGCACGCCGGTCTGGCTGTTCGACACCGCGATACGCGAGGGCGGATGGGCCGAGTTCACCGATTTCGACGGCTGGTCGGCGCCCGCCGCCGGCTGGCAGGCCTTCTACCGCCGCGAGGACGACCTCCTCGCCGTCAACGGACCCGGTGCCTGCGAAGGCTGGTACCAGGGCAGGCTCGGCGCGGACGCCGACTGGGTGGAGACGGCCGCCGCCCGGCAGAGCGTGGTCCTGCTCGCCGCCCCCGTCCAGCACCCCTCGCTCTACAGCTACGCCGTGGAGGCCGGCGCCGCCTTCGCACTGCTGGTCCCCCTGCTCGTGATCTAGGCCCCTGTCCGGGCGATCTCGGCGGGCCCGCGCGGCCTGGCACGGCGCCTCCCTGCGTTGTCGGAGCGCGCGAGTACGGCCGAGTACGAGCTGCGCCCCTCCGCCTTGCGATGCACCGCACCAGACAACGCGACCTGATCCACGAAGACCGCCGGACAGGACCTAGGCGCCTCGGAGCCGCGCGCCGGACTCGAAGGCCAGCAGTCGCACCTTGCGCTCGATCCCGCCGCCGTAGCCCGTCATGCCTCCCGAGGCCCCGATCACCCGGTGGCAGGGCACGATGATGCCGACCGGGTTCTTCCCGTTGGCCAGACCCACCGCGCGCGAGGCGTTCGGCTTGCCCAGCGTGGCCGCGAGCTGCCCGTACGACCACGTCTCGCCGTACGGGATCCGTACGAGCTGCTCCCAGACGCGGCGCTGGAAGTCGGTGCCCTCCAGCCGGACCGGGACGTCGAACGACCTGAGCTCCCCGGCGAAGTACGCCGTCAGCTGCCGCACCACTTCGGGGAACGGCGCCTCGGTCGCGGCGACCCGCTCCCCGAAGGATTCCTCGCCGGGACGGTGGCGCTGTCCGGTCATGTAGAGCCCGCTGAGGACGCCCTGCGTGGCGACGAGGGTGAGCGGGCCGTACGGGCTGTCGACGACGGTGTGCCGCTTGCCGCGGCTGTGCGTGATGTCTCGCATGGTCGGTGCGTGCCTTTCAGACGGGCAGGTGGTTGATCGGGTGGTCGTCGGTGGCCCACAGGTACTGGACGGCGTACGCGCGCCAGGGCCGCCAGCCGGCCGCGCGGGCGGTCAGCGCCGACGGGGTGGACGGCAGTCCGAGGCGCTGCGCCGCCCGGCGGACCCCGAGGTCGGTCGGCAGGAAGGCGTCCGGGTCGCCGAGCGCCCGCATCGCGATGACCTCGGTGGTCCACGGGCCGAAGCCGGGCAGCGCCGACAGCTGGGCCCGCGCCGCCTCCCAGTCGCTGTCGATGCCGAGCGGAAGCGAACCGTCGGCGAGCGCCGCGACCAGGGTGGTGAGGGTGGCGCGCCGGCTGCGGGGCAGGGCGAGCGACCGCGGGTCCAGTTGGGCGAGCGACTGCGGCGAGGGGAACAGGCGGGTCAGTCCGCCCGCCGGATCGGGGTCCGCGACCGGCTCGCCGTGGGCGGTGACCAGCCGGGCGGCGTGCGTGCGCGCCGCCGCCGTGGACACCTGCTGCCCGAGGACCGCCCGTACGGCGAATTCGGCCGCGTCGACGGTACGGGGAACCCGGCGCCCCGGAGCCCGCTCCACGAGCGGCGCCAGCAGCGGGTCACAGCGCAGCTGTGCGTCGACCGCCTCGGGATCGGCGTCCAGGTCGAGCATCCAGCGGCAGCGGCTGATGGCGATGGTGAGGTCGCGCAGGTCGGTGAGGGCCAGCTGGCAGCCGATGTGGTCGGGCTGCGGTGTCAGGGCGACGACGCCGGTGCCGTAGGGCAGGCGCAGGGTGCGGCGGTAGGCGCCGCCGCGCCACTCCTCGACGCCGGGGACGGCCGTCGCGGCGAGGTGGCCGAAGAGGTTGTCCGGGTTGAGCGGAGCCCGGAACGGCAGCCGCAGGCTGATCGTCCCCGGGATCCGGGGCCGGGCGTCCTTGCGGCGGCCGGCGCTCAGGGCGCGGACGCGCAGGTCGCTGGGGGAGAGGGCGAAGATCCCGCGGACGGTGTCGTTGAAGGTCCGTACGGAGGAGAAACCAGCGGCGAAGGCGACATCGGCCATGGGGAGCTGCGAGGTCTCGATCAGGATCCGCGCGGTCTGGGCGCGCTGGGCCCGGGCGAGGGCGAGGGGACCGGCGCCGAGCTCGGCATTGAGCTGCCGCTCCACCTGGCGGGTCGAGTAGCCGAGGCGGGAGGCGAGCCCGGGCACGCCCTCGCGGTCGACGACCCCGTCCTGGATCAGCCGCATGGCGCGGGCCACGGCGTCGGCGCGGGCGTTCCACTCGGGGGAGCCGGGACTGGTGTCGGGCCGGCACCGCTTGCAGGCCCGGAAACCGGCCTGCTGGCAGGCGGCGGCGCTGGGCAGGAAGGACATGTTCTCGGTCTTCGGCGGGACCGCGGGGCAGCTGGGCCGGCAGTAGATCCGGGTGGTCCGGACGGCGGTGAAGAACCAGCCGTCGAAGCGGGCGTCCTTCGACCGGACGGCTCTGACGCAGCGCTCGGTGTCGGTGTGCATGGCTCCAGGATCCCGTGCGGAAGGGACCTCGGCTGGCGGTTTTCCGACACCAAGGCTAACGCCGCGGCCGCACGCCTCTTCGTCCCGCCCGGGCCCACCCTTCCCCCACGGGCCGGAGCGGGCCGGAGCGACGAAAGGGCCCCCGGATGCCGATGGCATCCGGGGGCCCTCTCACGTACGGGCGCCGCGCGCTACGACTGCGTGGCCCGCGCCTCGCGGCGGTTGTGCCGGAAGGTGTTCGCCCGCCGGGTCGTCGCGAACAGCGGGATGGTCGCCGCCAGCGCGATCTGCAGGGCGCAGCCCGTCTGGAGCAGCAGCTGACCGCCGGGCGCGTCGAACGCCCACGCCGCCAGCATGCCCATCGCGCCGACGATCCAGCAGAGCATCGCGACCGCGAGGACACCGCGCGGCTTGGGATACTCCACCCGGCTCACCATCAGCCAGGCCACCCCGATGATCGCCAGCAGCGTCGGGATGAACGGCAGCTCCAGCAGCACGATGGAGACCACCGTCAGCGCGCCGAAGGGGCTCGGCA
Organism: Streptomyces sp. NPDC003034; assembly: GCF_053591375.1. Taxonomy (NCBI): domain Bacteria; kingdom Bacillati; phylum Actinomycetota; class Actinomycetes; order Kitasatosporales; family Streptomycetaceae; genus Streptomyces; species Streptomyces sp. NPDC003034. Next base: position 59,434 of record NZ_JBSFTS010000020.1, on the reverse strand, counting down.
TGCCCTGGAACATGCCGTCCTTCATCGTCACGCAGCTGAATCTCGCGAGTCTGAGCACCACGGCGAGGAGCACCACGATCGCGGCCAGCGCCGACATCTTCTGGTGCGCGTCGTCGGCGACCATGCCGTAGACGAGCACGAAGTACGCCGGAGCCAGGCCGAAGCTGATCAGGTCGGACAGGTTGTCCAGCTCCGCGCCCATCGGCGAGCTGCGCAGCTTGCGGGCCACGATGCCGTCGAAGAGGTCGAAGACCGCGGCGAGCAGCATCAGTATCACGGCCGTCGCGGCGCTGTGACGGGCCATGCCCGACTCGTTGCTGCCGGTGAGGTGCGGGATGAGGATTCCGGTGGTGGTGAAGTACACCGCCATGAAACCGCAGGTCGCGTTGCCGAGGGTGAGCGTGTCCGCTATCGACAGCCGCAGTGAGAGCGGCATGTCGTCCTCGGCCGAATCCGCCTCGGCGGATTCGGGCACCCAGCCGGCGGCAGGAGTCTCAGGGTCAGTCACGGTCAATTCGGGTCACCCCCGCGGTGGTGGTCTGACCGACCTCGACCGCGACCTCGACGCCCTCGGGGAGGTAGATGTCGACGCGTGAGCCGAAGCGGATGAGACCGATGCGTTCGCCCTGCTCCACCTTGGTGCCGGCCGGCAGGTAGGGGACGATGCGGCGGGCGACGGCGCCGGCGATCTGCACCATCTCGATGTCACCGAGCTCGGTGTCGAAGTGCCAGACGACGCGCTCGTTGTTCTCGCTCTCCTTGTTGAACGCCGGGACGAACCCGCCGGGGACGTGCTCCACGGACGTCACCGTGCCCGCGAGGGGCGCGCGGTTGACGTGGACGTTCAGCGGGCTCATGAAGATCGCGACCCGGGTCCGTCCGTCCTTCCACGGCATGATGCTCTGCACCACACCGTCGGCGGGGGAGATGACACGGCCCTGAGCGATCTCGCGCTCGGGGTCGCGGAAGAACCACAGCATGCCCGCCGCGAGTGCGGTGGCGGGCACGGCCGCCGCGGCCCAGCGTCCGGACTTGCGGGCCCGGGCGAGGCTGAGCGCTGCGGTGGCGACGGTCGGCAGAAGCCACGGCGATGCTCCGCGCGCGAGACGTCCACCGAGGAGGCCGACGCGAGGTGCAGAGGTTTGGCTGTGGGGCATGGATGACCTTCGTAGCGGGTGATTGCCGCGCCGCAAGCAGGGGGACGGGACGGCGGCTTTACTGGAATGCTATCGGTTGCGCGCAACAACTGGGCAAGCCAGAAGCCGAGTCGATGACCGTCAGCCAGTGACCGGCAGTGACTCTTCTGCGGCGAACCAATGGACGATTCGCCGCAAAAGGTACTTTCAGCCCTGAAGACGGTACTCCTCAAGCAGGCGTCGCCCGATGATCATTTTCTGGATCTCGGCAGTACCTTCACCGATCAGCAGCATCGGCGCCTCCCGGTAGAGGCGCTCGATCTCGTACTCCTTCGAGAACCCGTAGCCGCCGTGGATGCGGAAGGCGTCCTCCACGACCTCCTTGCAGTACTCGGAGGCGAGGTACTTCGCCATCCCCGCTTCGAGGTCGTTTCGTTCACCAGAGTCCTTTTTGCGTGCCGCGTTCACCATCATCGCATGGGCGGCTTCGACCTTGGTAGCCATTTCGGCCAGCTTGAACTGGATCGCCTGGTGCTCGGCGATCGCCTTGCCGAAAGTATGACGTTGTTGGGCATAGGAGACACCCAGCTCGAACGCACGCTGCGCGACGCCGCAGCCACGGGCGGCCACGTTGACGCGGCCGACCTCGACCCCGTCCATCATTTGGTAAAACCCTCGGCCGGTCTCGCCGCCGAGCACCCGATTGGCCGGAATGCGCAGTCCGTCCATGATGAGCTCGGTCGTGTCGACGCCCTTGTAGCCCATTTTGTCGATCTTGCCGGGGATGGTCAGGCCCGGACGGACCTCGCCGAAGCCCGGCTCCTTCTCGACGAGGAAGGTCGTCATCGACTTGTGGGGTGCGGTGCCCGCGGGGTGTCCTTCGTCACTTCGCACGAGAACGGCCACGAGCGTGGAGGTGCCGCCGTTCGTCAGCCACATCTTCTGGCCGTCGAGGACGTACTCGTCGCCGTCCTTCACCGCCTTGGACGTGATCGCCGACACGTCCGATCCGAGGCCCGGCTCCGACATCGAGAACGCGCCGCGCACCTCGCCGAGCGCCATGCGCGGCAGGAAGTGGTCCTTCTGCTCCTGCGTGCCGTGCTGCTTGAGCATGTACGCGACGATGAAGTGGGTGTTGATGATGCCCGAGACGGACATCCAGCCCCGGGCTATCTCCTCCACGCACAGCGCGTAGGTGAGCAGCGACTCACCCAGGCCGCCGTACTCCTCCGGGATCATCAGGCCGAACAGTCCGAGCTCCTTGAGCCCGTCCACGATCGCCTGCGGGTACTCGTCGCGGTGCTCCAGCTCGGTGGCGACCGGGATGATCTCCTTGTCGACGAACTCCCGGACGGTCTTGAGGATCTCCCGCTGGACGTCCGTGAGCCCGGCGGTCTGGGCGAGTCGGGCCATGGCTACTTCCCCTGTTCCTTCAGCTGGGGCCGGCCGGGCTGCTCGCCGCCGCGCTCCTTGACGTACGTCTCGGTGGGGACCATCACCTTGCGCCGGAAGACGCAGACGAGGGTGCCGTCCTGCTTGTAGCCCTTGGTCTCGACATAGACGATCCCGCGGTCGCTCTTCGACTTCGAGGGTGTCTTGTCGAGGACCGTGGTCTCGCCGTAGAGCGTGTCGCCGTGGAAGGTCGGCGCCACGTGGCGCAGGGACTCGATCTCCAGGTTGGCGATGGCCTTGCCGGAGACGTCCGGTACGGACATGCCCAGCAGCAGGGAGTAGATGTAGTTGCCGACGACCACGTTCTTGCCGAAATCGGTCGTGTTCTCGGCGTAATTGCTGTCCATGTGGAGGGGGTGGTGATTCATGGTCAGCAGGCAGAAGAGATGGTCGTCGTACTCGGTGACCGTCTTTCCGGGCCAGTGCTTGTAGACCGCCCCGACCTCGAACTCTTCGTAAGTGCGTCCGAACTGCATGGGGGTCAGGCCTCCGCCGTCTTCTCGATCGAGGGGTGTTCGAACTTGCTGGTGCGCCGCATGCCCGCCGCCCGGCCCTTGCCCGCGATGACCAGGGCCATCTTGCGGCTGGCCTCGTCGATCATCTCGTCGCCGAGCATCGCCGAGCCCTTCTTGCCCCCCGCCTCGGAGGTGCACCAGTCGTACGCGTCGAGGATGAGCTCGGCGTGGTCGTAGTCCTCCTGCGAGGGCGAGAAGACCTCGTTGGCCGCGTCGACCTGACCGGGGTGCAGCACCCACTTGCCGTCGAAGCCCAGCGCCGCGGCCCGGCCGGCCACCTCGCGGTAGGCGTCCACGTCGCGGATCTGGAGGAAGGGACCGTCGATGGCCTGGAGGTCGTGCGTGCGAGCGGCCATCAGGATGCGCATGAGGATGTAGTGGTAGGCGTCCGCGCCGTAACCGGGCGGCTGCATGCCCACGACCAGCGTCTTCATGTTGATGGACGCCATGAAGTCCGCCGGGCCGAAGATGATGGTCTCCAGCCGGGGCGAGGCGCCGGCGATCGCGTCGACGTTCACCAGGCCCTTGGCGTTCTCGATCTGCGCCTCGATGCCGATCTTGCCGACCTCGAAGCCCATCGTCTTCTCGATCTGGGTCAGCAGGAGGTCCAGGGCCACGATCTGCTGGGCGTCCTGGACCTTCGGCAGCATGATGCAGTCGAGGTTCTGGCCGGCGCCCTCGACGACCGTGATGACATCGCGGTACGTCCAGTGCGTGGTCCAGTCGTTGACGCGCACGACGCGGGTCTTGCCCGTCCAGTCGCCCTTGTTCAGCGCGTCCACGATGGTGTGGCGGGCGCCCTCCTTGGCGAGCGGGGCGCAGGCGTCCTCCAGGTCCAGGAAGACCTGGTCGGCGGGCAGGCCCTGGGCCTTCTCCAGGAAGCGCGGGTTCGACCCCGGCACCGCGAGACAGGAGCGGCGCGGGCGAAGGCGGTTCACCGGGTGGGAAGGCGTGGTCATGCGGGGACCTCCGTGCTTTCAGCGATGTCGGTGCTGTCGAGGGGATGAAGCTTGTTGGCTCTGCGGATCTCGTCGACGATACGGCCGATGATCTCCGTGATGCCGAAGTCCTTGGGCGTGAAGACGGCGGCCACTCCCGCTGCCTTCAAGGTCACGGCGTCGGCGTTCGGAATGATGCCCCCGACGATGACGGGGATGTCACCCGCCCCCGCCGCCCGCAGGCGCGTCAGGACGTCCGGTACGAGAGCGCAATGGGAGCCGGACAGGATGGACAGTCCCACGCAGTGCACGTCCTCGGCCAGCGCCGCCGAGGAGATCTCCTCGGGCGTCAGCCGGATGCCCTGGTAGACCACCTCGAAGCCGGCGTCGCGGGCCCGGACGGCGATCTGCTCGGCGCCGTTGGAGTGCCCGTCCAGGCCCGGCTTGCCGACCAGCAGGCGCAGCCGGCCGGCTCCCAGCTCCTCGGCCGTACGGGCGACCTTCTCCCGGACCTCCGCCATCGGCGTGCCGGGCTCGGCCGCCACCGCCACCGGCGCCGAGGAGACCCCGGTCGGTGCCCGGAACTCGCCGAACACCTCGCGCAGGGCGCTGGCCCACTCACCCGTGGTGACGCCCGCACGGGCGCACTCCAGGGTGGCCTCCATCAGGTTCTCCGTCCCGGCCGCGGCCTGCTTCAGCCGGTCCAGGGCCTGCATGACGGTGGGGTGGACGAAGGGGTCGCCGCCGCCCTGCCGGTCCGAGGACTCCTGCCGCTCGGCGCGCCAGCGGGTGATGCGCTCGACGATCTGCGCCTCCACCGCCCCGTCCACCGTCATGATGGCGGCGTCCAGGTCCGCGGTGAGCGGGTTCTCCTCCGTCTGCTGGAAGCAGTTCACCCCGACGATCTTGTCCTCGCCGGCCTCGATCCGTGCGCGCCGCTCGGCGTGCGAGGAGACCAGCTGGGACTTGAGGTAGCCCGACTCGACGGCGGCCATCGCGCCGCCCATCTCCTGGATCCGGTCGATCTCGGCCAGGGACTCGGCGACCAGGGACTCCACCTTGGCCTCGATCACGTGCGACCCGGCGAAGATGTCGTCGTACTCCAGCAGGTCGCTCTCCAGGGCGAGGACCTGCTGGATGCGCAGCGACCACTGCTGGTCCCAGGGCCGGGGCAGGCCCAGCGCCTCGTTCCAGGCGGGCAGCTGCACCGCGCGGGCGCGGGCGTCCTTGGAGAGGGTGACGGCCAGCATCTCCAGCACGATCCGCTGGACGTTGTTCTCCGGCTGCGCCTCGGTCAGACCGAGCGAGTTGACCTGCACCCCGTACCGGAAGCGGCGCTGCTTGGCGTCCTCGATGCCGTAGCGCTCACGCGTGACCCGGTCCCAGATGCGGCCGAAGGCGCGCATCTTGCACATCTCCTCGATGAAGCGGACGCCCGCGTTCACGAAGAAGGAGATCCGGGCCACCACCTCACCGAAGCGCTCCGGCGGGACCTGGCCCGAATCGCGGACCGAGTCCAGTACCGCGATCGCGGTGGACATCGCGTACGAGATCTCCTGGACCGGAGTGGCCCCCGCCTCCTGCAGGTGGTAGCTGCAGATGTTGATCGGGTTCCACTTCGGTATGTGGTTGACCGTGTACGCGATCATGTCCGTCGTCAGGCGCAGCGACGGCCCCGGCGGGAAGACGTGCGTCCCGCGGGAGAGGTACTCCTTGACGATGTCGTTCTGAGTGGTGCCCTGGAGCTGCGAGATGTCCGCGCCCTGCTCCTCGGCGGCCACCTGATAGAGCGCCAGCAGCCACATGGCGGTAGCGTTGATCGTCATCGAGGTGTTCATCTGCTCCAGGGGGATGTCCTGGAACAGGCGCCGCATGTCGCCCAGGTGGGAGACCGGGACCCCGACCCGGCCCACCTCGCCGCGGGCGAGGATGTGGTCGGGGTCGTAGCCGGTCTGCGTCGGCAGGTCGAACGCGACCGACAGGCCGGTCTGGCCCTTGGCGAGGTTGCGGCGGTACAGCTCGTTGGACGCCTCGGCCGTGGAGTGGCCCGCGTACGTCCGCATGAGCCACGGACGGTCCTTCTGGCGCTCTGTCATCTCAGGCTGTCCCTTTGGCCTTTGAACGGTCTCAGACGATTCAGACGTTGCGGAAGCGGTTGATGGCTTCCAGGTGCGTGGCGCGCAGCTCGTGGTCGCGGACGCCCAGGCCCTCCTCGGGGGCCAGCGCGAGGACGCCGACCTTGCCCTGGTGAAGGTTGCGGTGGACGTCGTAGGCCGCCTGGCCGGTGTCCTCCAGGGAGTACACCTTCGACAGCGTCGGGTGGATCTTGCCCTTGGCGATCAGGCGGTTGGCCTCCCACGCCTCGCGGTAGTTGGCGAAGTGCGAGCCGATGATCCGCTTCAGCGACATCCACAGGTAGCGGTTGTCGTACTCGTGCATGTAGCCCGAGGTCGAGGCGCAGGTGGTGATCGTGCCGCCCTTGCGGGTGACGTACACGCTCGCGCCGAAGGTCTCGCGGCCGGGGTGCTCGAAGACGATGTCGATGTCCTCGCCGCCGGTGAGCTCCCGGATGCGCTTGCCGAAGCGCTTCCACTCCTTGGGGTCCTGGGTGTGCTCGTCCTTCCAGAACTTGTAGCCCTCGGCGTTGCGGTCGATGACCGCATCCGCGCCCATGGCGCGGCAGATGTCGGCCTTCTCGGGGCTGGAGACCACGCAGATCGGGTTGGCGCCGCCGGCGAGGGCGAACTGGGTGGCGTACGAGCCGAGGCCGCCGCTCGCGCCCCAGATCAGGACGTTGTCGCCCTGCTTCATGCCGGCGCCGTTGCGGGAGACCAGCTGGCGGTAGGCGGTGGAGTTGACCAGGCCGGGGGAGGCGGCCTCCTCCCAGCTGAGGTGGTCCGGCTTCGGCATGAGCTGGTTGGACTTGACGAGGGCGATCTCCGCCAGGCCGCCGAAGTTGGTCTCGAAGCCCCAGATGCGCTGCTCCGGGTCGAGCATCGTGTCGTTGTGGCCGTCGGAGGACTCCAGCTCCACCGAGAGGCAGTGCGCGACGACCTCGTCGCCGGGCTTCCAGGCGTTCACGCCGGGGCCGGTGCGCAGGACGACGCCCGCGAGGTCGGAGCCGATGACGTGGTACGGCAGGTCGTGGCGCTTGGTGAGCTCCGACAGGCGTCCGTACCGCTCCAGGAAGCTGAAGGTGGACACCGGCTCGAAGATCGAGGTCCACACGGAGTTGTAGTTGACGGAGGAGGCCATGACGGCCACCAGGGCCTCGCCCGGGCCCAGTTCCGGCACCGGGACCTGGTCCAGGTGCAGGGACTTGCGCGGGTCCTTCTCACGGGTGGTGAGCCCAGCGAACATCTCCGCCTCGTCCTTGTGCACGGTGATCGCGCGGTACGAGTCGGGCAGCGGCAGGGCTGCGAAGTCTGCGGCGGTGGCGGACTGCGACTGAATCGCGTCCAGGATGTCCTTCACGGTAGAGCCTCCGGCTGAGCGCTGAATGAGGGTGCGCTGGGGGATACGCGTTGTGTGCGCGGGAGCGTGTGGGGTGCTGTGACGGTGCTTCGGTGCTTCGGTGGTGCTGAGTGCTGAGTGCTGAGGTGTCGCGGATGGTGCGGGTGCCGTCGGTCCGGCTGGTGCGGTGGCGCTGGGCGGCGCGGGTGGTTTCGCCGCGCTCCCCCTTTGCTCGTGGCAAAGGCTTCGGAGGCGAAGCCGGTGTGCGGTGCCTGGTGACGCAGGCGTCCGGGGCGCGTTCCGTGCCGGGTGGGCGTGGGCCGCGGGGACATCCGGATGACTTCAACGTATGGCACCCCGTGTCACTCAGCAAGGCACCGCGTGCCAAAACTTTCTCTCATTTGTCTTCTGACCTGCGCACATGAGCGATGATCGATCAGAGTTACCGGCGAGTAGGGGCAAGTGGGACAAACGGAAGCGGCCGCCCCCTTTACGGGAGCGGCCGCTGTGACGTGAGTCGCCTACTTCTGCTTGAGTGCCTCTTCGATGGTGCGCATGACCTCCTCCAGAGGCGCGTCCGTCCGGGCCACCGCCACCAGGACCTCGCCCTGTGTCCGCACCCCGGCCGCCGCCGGAGCGGCCGGCGCCGGCGCCGCGCCGGCCGTGCGCCCCGCGCCGATCCCCGAGCCGAAGGTGTTCCGTACGATCGAGAAGGCGTGGTCCAACTGCGCCTCCACGTCACCCTGCCCGCCTGCTCTGAGCCAGCGCCGCAGGACGTGGTTGTGGGCGGTCACCACCGCCGAGGCGGCCACCTCGGCCAGCAGCGGGTCGTCATTGCCGTCGTGCGGCTCGTGCTCGTCGAAGTGGGCCAGCAGATAGCGCGTGAACAGCCGCTCGTACCGGGCCACGGAGGCGATCTCCCGCTCCCGCAGCGCCGGCACCTCGCGGGTCAGCCGGTAGCGCTCCACCGACACCGCCGGCGAGGCGGCGTACATCTTCATGACTTCCTTGATCCCGCGGCACACCGTGTCGAGCGGGTGCTCGTGCGCCGGGGCCACGTCGAGCACCGCCTCGGCGCGGGTCAGGGTGTCGTCGTGATCCGGGAAGATCGCCTCTTCCTTGGACCGGAAATGCCGGAAGAAGGTCCGCCGCGCCACCCCGGCGGTGGCGGCGATCTCGTCGACCGTCGTTGCCTCGTACCCCTTGGTCGCGAAGAGCTCCATCGCCGCCGCGGCGAGCTCCCGGCGCATCTTGAGCCGCTGCGCGGCCGCCCGGGTGCCGGCCGCGCTCTCCGGTGTGTCGGTGGTCGTGGCGGCGCGGGGCGAGGTCTTGGCGGGCTGGGACATAGAGCGAAAGTACTTCATTCGCGCCGAGGAGTGCGCCTGCGGGGGGTGGGGCGCCAGTGGATCCCGGGGCGGATGCGCGGGTGGGTGCGCGGCCGGGGACGGGTGCGGGCGCGGGGTCTGGGACGCGGTCGGGGGCGGGGGTGGATGCGGGGGTGGATGCGGGGGAGAGCCCGCACTGGGCTCGGGAGGGTTCGTCCGCCGTGAGGGTCCGGCGGACCCGAGCAGCCCTCCCCACGCATCCGGCTCGTGGCCCGGCGGGTTACCGGCGGGCGTACTCACGGAATCCGCGGCCCGTCTTCCTTCCCAGGCATCCCGCCGCCACCAGGTGCTCCAGCAGCGGGGACGGCGCCAGCCCCGGGTCGCGGAACTCCTTGTGGAGGACCTTCTCGATGGCCAGCGAGACGTCCAGGCCGACCACGTCGAGGAGCTCGAAGGGCCCCATCGGGTAGCCGCCGCCCAGCTTCATCGCGGCGTCGATGTCATCGAGGCTCGCGTAGTGCTGCTCGACCATCTTGACGGCGTTGTTCAGGTACGGGAACAGCAGCGCGTTCACGATGAAACCGGCCCGGTCCCCGCAGTCCACCGGGTGCTTGCGCACCGTTGCGCAGACCTCGCGGACGGTGGCGTGCACGTCGTCGGCCGTCAGGACCGTACGGACCACCTCGACCAGCTTCATCGCCGGCGCCGGGTTGAAGAAGTGCATGCCGATCACGTCCTCGGGGCGCGAGGTGACGCGGGCGATCGCGATCACCGGCAGCGAGGAGGTCGTGGTGGCCAGCACCGCGCCCGGCTTGCAGACCTTGTCCAGGGCCGCGAACAGCTCCTGCTTGACCGCCAGGTCCTCGGCGACCGCCTCCACGGCCAGGTCCACCTCGGCGAAGGCCTCCAGCGAACCGGCCGCGCTGATCCGGTCCAGCGTCCGGGCGGCCGCGTCCTCGGTCAGCCGGCCCTTGGCCACCGCCCGGGCCAGGGACTTGCCGATCGCGGCCTTCGCCGCATCGGCCTTCTCCTGGCTGCGCCCGGCGATGGCCACGGTGAAACCGGCCTGCGCGAAGACCTGGGCGATCCCGCTCGCCATGGTGCCGGTACCGGCCACGCCGACCGAGGTGACCGGCCGGCCGCCGCCGGAGCGGCCGCCCTCCGGCGGGGTCTGCGCGTCGCGGACGACGACGGAGCTGCCGGGCGCCTCGTACGTGTAGAAGCCGCGCCCGGACTTCTGCCCGGTCAGCCCGGCTTCGGCGAGGTGGCCCAGGACGGGCGCCGGGGCGTGCAGCCGGTCCCCGGAGGAGAGGTACATGGCTTCCAGCACGGTGCGGGCGGTGTCCACGCCGATCAGGTCCAGCAGCGCGAGCGGGCCCATGGGCAGACCGCAGCCGAGCCGCATCGCCGCGTCGATGTCCTCGCGGGAGGCGTACTTCGCCTCGTACATGGCGGCGGCCTGGTTCAGGTAGCCGAAGAGGAGGCCGTCCGCGAGGAAACCGGGGCGGTCCCCGACCGAGACCGGTTCCTTGCCGAGCGCGCGGGCCAGCTGGGTGACCGCCGCCACGGCGGTCGGCGCGGTGAGCACGCAGGAGACGATCTCGACCAGCTTCATCGCCGGCGCCGGATTGAAGAAATGCAGGCCCACCACCCGCTCGGGGCGCTGGGACTCGGCGGCGAGCCGGGTGACCGACAGGGCGTTGGTGCCCGTCGCCAGGATCGCGTCGGGCCGCACGATCGCGTCGAGTTCCCGGAACACCCGCTGCTTGAGCTCGTACGACTCGGGCACGACCTCGATGACGAGATCGGCCTCGGCGGCGGCGCCGAGGTCGGTGAAGGTGCGGAAGCGGGCGAGGACGTCCGTCCGCTCCTCGTCGGTGAGGCGCTCCTTGGCGACGGAGCGGGCGGTGGCCGCCGCGAGGGCGGCCGTGGCCCGGCGGGCGGCGATGTCGCTGATGTCGATGCCGATGACCTCGTGGCCGGCCTGCGCGAGGACCTCGGCGATGCCGGTGCCCATCGTGCCGAGGCCGACGACGGCGATGGTCTGGAGGGTGGACTGACTGGACGGACGGTCCATCGAGGGACTCCAGTGGAAGAGGGTGACGACTGAGGGCACGGCGTGCGGATGCCGTGCGGGGAAGCCCATGGGGCGAAAGCGGCGGGCCCTGTCCCGGGGCCACGCCGTGGTAATGCGAGAGGTGCTGCGGTACCCGAGGCACCGAACCGACCGGCACGGGGCGGCTGCGTCACCAGGCCGCCTCGTACGTGTTGAAGGGACAGTAACTCCTCGGTAACTGCTTGGCCAGCGCACGGAGATGTGACATACGCCGCCCCGCGGCTTGCCCCCGCCCGCCGCGATCGGGTACGTATCCCCGCGAACCGCTGTGCCCGCCGCGCAGGCGCCCTAGGCTCAGCGCGTGAACGACGTGCTGGAGCGCCTGCGGGCGGAAGCCACCGGATCGTCCGACCGCGCGCGGTACGAGGCGCTGCTCGTGGCGGATCCCGATGGCCTGGCGGCTTCGCTGACTTCCGCCGGGCAGCCCCTGTGGGCGCGCGAGCTGGCGGCGTACCGATTGGGCCTGCGGGGAGACCGGAGGGCCTTCGAACCCCTGGTGCTGCTGCTCAACCATCGCGACCCGCCGCGCTGCGCGGCCGCCGCCGAGGCGCTCGCCGTACTGGGGGATCCCCGCACCGCCCGGGCCGCGGCGGCCCTCGCCACCAACGGCCTGCGCACCGCCTACGCCCTCCAGCCGGTGCGGCTGCTCACCGCCCTGCGCGCCCCGGAGTCCGCTCCGGCCCTGATGGCCACGCTGTCCCGGCTGCTCTCCCCGCACGACCCGTACTGGCGGATCGCCCTGGCCTGCGTCGAAGGACTGGGCGCCCTCGCCGATCCCCGCGCCCGCGACCTCCTGACCCGCGCCCAGTCCCACCCCCGCCTGGCCGTGGCGGCGACGGCGGCCCTGCGCGCCCTGGACTGACCGCCCCAGCGGCGGGAACGGACGGGCCGACGGGGGCCGGTCAGCGGCTCCCGTCGGCCCCGCGGGGCCGTTCATGCTGACCGGCGCGGGGATTCAGCCCCGGAAGCCGAGCAGGCCGTGCAAGGTGGCGCCGCGCGAGGAGGGCTGGGCCGCGCGCGTCGCCGTGGTGGGCTTCGGGGCCGGCGGGGCGGCGCAGGTGGCGTCCGCGGCCTGGCCCGTCCTCAGGTACGCCGCCACCTTCTCGTCGAGGCACTTGTCGCCGCTCATGGAAATGCCGTGGTTGCCGCCGCCCTCCTGGACCACGAGGGCGGAGCCGGCCAGTTTCTCCCGCATGCTGACCGCGCCCTCGAAGGGGGTGGCCGCGTCGTCCGTCGCCTGGAGGAGCAGCGCGGGCGGCAGAGCGGTGTTGGTCACGTCCGGGGCCTTCAGCGGCTGCGTGGGCCAGAACGCGCACGGGGCGTTGTACCAGGCGTTGTTCCAGGTCATGAAAGGCGCCTTGGCGTGCGTGCGCCACATGTCGGCGCGCCACTGGTTCCAGTCCTTCGGCCACGCCGAGTCCCGGCACTGGACCGCCGAGTACACGCTGTAGCTGTTGCCCGCGGCGGCCGCCACCGCGCCGAACCGCTCGTACGCCGCCACCAGCGGCTTCGTGTCCTTGCCGACCGTGTACGCGGAGAAGGCGGCGGCGAGGGTCGGCCAGTAGCCGTTGTAGTAGGCGCCCGGCATGTAGGTGTCCTCCAGCTCGGAGGGGCCGACCTTGCCGCCCGCCGGAGTCCCGCGCAGGGCTTCCCGCACCGCGTACCACCGCCGCTCGACCACCGCCGGGTCGGTGCCCAGCCGGTAGGTGGCGTCGTGCTGCGCGACCCAGGCCAGGAAGGCCTTGTGGCGGGAGTCGAAGGCCCGGTCCTGGGCGAGGTTGTCCTCGTACCAGACCCCGCCCGGGTCGACCACGGAGTCCAGGACGAGCCGGTTGACCCGGCCCGGGTGGAGTTTGGCGTACACCGCGCCCAGGTAGGTCCCGTACGAGTAGCCGAAGTAGCTGATCCGCTCCGCGCCCAGGGCGGCGCGCAGCACCTCGATGTCGCGGGCGGCCGCGACGGTGCCGATGTGCGGGAGCACGTCGGCGTGCTTGGAGCGGCAGGATTCGGCGTAGGCCCGCACCCGCTCCAGGTTCGCCCGCTCGGTCGCCTGGTCGCGCGGTACGGAGTCCGGGCGGACGGGGGTGAAGTGGCCGGCCGCGCAGTCGAGGGCCGGCTCGCTCTTGCCGACGCCCCGGGGGTCGAAGCCGATCACGTCGTACTGGGTGGCCACGTCCTTGGGGAGGGCGGAGGCGATGTAGCCGGCCAGGGTGCGGCCGCTGCCCCCCGGACCGCCCGGATTGACCAGCAGCGGTCCCTGCGAGGCGGCGGCGGTGTGCGGGACCCGGGTCAGGGCGAGGGTGATCTGCCGGCCCGCGGGGTGGCCGTGGTCGAGGGGGACCTTCAGGGAGGCGCACTGGAGGGTCGGGAACCGGGTGGTAGCGCAGCCGGTCCAGTGGAGGGCCGCCTTCGGCGCCGCCGACGCCGCGGGGGCCGCCGGGCCGGCCGCCGGGGCCGCCGTGACCGGGCTCGCGAGGGCGGCGGCGACGGTGGAGATCGACAGCAGGACGGCGGCGCGCTTGTGCAACGGGCGGCGCTTCTTCAACGGGTGCAGCATGGGGCCTCCCAGCCGAGGGTTCTGGGCGGAATCGTCCCGGAAACCACGCCGGGAGGACGGGATTGGGCCGCCTATTGGCCCGATGTGATGACCCGCCAGGGAGCATCCGGGGGCAGCGGGCAGCGGGCAGCGGGCAGCGGGCGGTGTGCCGGGTGCCCGGTGGCCGCCGGTTCGGCCGGCAGGGAGCCCGGCCGCCCGGGCGGCACGAACGCACGCGCCGCCCCGTGCCCAGGCGATGCCGGATCCGGGGGCGGCTGCGTGGACTTGGCGAGCGGTCCGCCCCCGGTGCGGGGCGGGCCCGTACGAGCCGCCCGCGCACAGCGGCACGTACCGCTCCACGGGACGCGGACGGTGCTCGCCCGGCCGGGCAGGTGAAGTACTTCCGCGGCCCCGGCGCAGATGGAGTACCAGAGGTGTCACGGATGCGCCCGCCGGGCCCGGTTGCGGCGCGGACGGCGGCCCGCGGCCGCTCCGGCGGGTCCCGACGGGTCCGGCGGACCCGGTCGCCCCTGGTCGCGGTGTCCCCGGCGGCCCGGATTTGGGCGGTCGGCCCGGAGGTGGTTGTCTTGCCGCGACGAGCGATCACAACTGCTGGAGGAACAGCTATGGCGCAGGTCGAGGCCACCACGGAGCGGATCATCGCGGCCGACGCGGAGACCGTGTTCGACGCGCTGGCGGACTACACCGGGACCCGGGGGCGGCTGCTGCCCGAGCACTTCAGCGAGTACGAGGTGCGCGAGGGCGGCGACGGCGAGGGGACCCTCGTCCACTGGAAGCTCCAGGCCACCAGCAAGCGGGTCCGCGACTGCCTGCTGGAAGTCACCGAGCCCACGGACGGTCAGCTGGTCGAGAAGGACCGCAACTCCTCCATGGTCACCACCTGGACCGTCACCCCGGCCGGCGAGGGCAAGTCCAAGGCCGTCGTCACCACCGTGTGGAACGGCGCGGGCGGTATCGGCGGCTTCTTCGAGCGCACCTTCGCGCCCAAGGGCCTCGCCCGGATCCACGACGCCGTGCTGGCCAACCTGGCCGCCGAAGTCGAGGGCTGACCACAGGGGTTGCCGGGCCGGTGGGAGCCCTGCGGCGACTCACCGGTTCGGGTGGAATTCCGGGTGGGTCCGCGCCGCCGGCAGCGGGCGTGGCCCCAAGGCGATCGGCGCTCCGGGCGGTTAGGGTGGGGCCCGGCGCGTGTCCGTCCGCGCGCCTGCGCGACGCGCCGCGGCCTCCGCCGGCGTCCGCGACCGACACGACCGTCCGCCACCGAGGTGACCGTCCGCACCCAAGGTGAGCGTCCGGGAGCGGCGCGAGCGTTCGGACCGACCGCCGCGTGCGTGAGCGACCGACCGTGTGCAACCGACCGCCCGGGGGCCCGATGAAGATCCTCATCTCCGCCGACATGGAAGGCGCCACCGGCGTCACCTGGCCCGACGACGTGATGCCCGGGGCCCCGCAGTGGGAACGCTGCCGGGCGCTGTTCACCTCCGACGTGAACGCCGCCGTCCTCGGCTTCTACGACGGCGGCGCCGAGCGGGTCCTCATCAACGAGGCCCACGCGACCATGCGCAATCTGCTGCTGGAGCGGCTCGACCCCCGCGCGGAGATGCTCACGGGCCGCCACAAGTCCCTCTCCATGGTCGAGGGAGTCCAGCACGGCGACGTCGACGGCGTCGCCTTCGTCGGCTATCACACGGGGGCCGGCTCCGAAGGCGTCCTCGCCCACACCTACCTCGCGAACTCCATCACCGGAGTGTGGCTCGACGGGGTGCGCGCCAGCGAGGGCCTGCTCAACGCCCACGTCGTCGCCGAGTACGGGGTCCCGGTCGTCCTGGTCACCGGAGACGACCTGACCTGCGCCGACGCCGCCGGCTACGCCCCCGACGCGGTGACCGTCGCCGTCAAGGACCACGTCTCGCGCTACGCCGCCGTGTGCCGCACTCCGGCCCGTACGGCCGCCGACATCCGGGCGGCGGCCAAAGAGGCCACGGCCCTGGCGGTCCGCCGGGAACCGGTGAGCGGCGGCCCCTTCACCGTGGAGCTGGAATTCGACGCCGAGCACCTGGCGATGGCCGCCACGGTGGTCCCCGGGGTCGAGCGGTGCGCGGAGCGCAGGGTCGCGTACACCAGCGGGACGATGTACGAGGGAATCCGGACGTTCAAGGCGGTCACGACGGTCGTCTCGGCGGCCGTGGAGGAGCAGTATGGCTAGCAGAACGGTGGGTACGTCCGCAGTCAGCGCCGAAACCGGAGCCGAAACCGGGGCCGAAACCGGTGCCGAGACCGGTGCCGCGGCCAGCGCCGGAACCGGAGCCGGGCCCGGCGACGGCCGTGGGCCCGGGGCCCCCGTCACCGTACCGGCCGGCGCCGTCGACGAGGTCGCGCTCGAAGAGGCGGTGGCCTTCACCGCCGACCTGATCCGGATCGACACCACCAACCGGGGCGGCGGCGACTGCCGCGAGCGCCCCGCCGCCGAGTACGCCGCCGAGCGGCTCGCCGCCATCGGCCTGGAGCCGGTCCTGCTGGAGCGCACCCCCGGCCGTACCAACGTGGTGGCCCGGATCGAGGGCACCGATCCCGCCGCCGATGCCCTGCTCGTCCACGGCCATCTCGACGTGGTCCCGGCCGAGGCCGCCGACTGGAGCACGCACCCCTTCTCCGGCGAGATCCGGGACGGCGTGGTCTGGGGCCGCGGCGCCGTCGACATGAAGAACATGGACGCGATGGTGCTGGCCGTCGTGCGGGCCTGGGCGCGGGCCGGGGTCCGGCCGCGCCGCGACATCGTGATCGCCTACACCGCGGACGAGGAGGACAGCGCGGTCGACGGCTCCGGCTTCCTCGCCGACCGCCACCCCCACCTCTTCGAGGGCTGCACCGAGGGCATCAGCGAATCGGGCGCCTTCACCGTCCACCCCCGCCCCGGCCAGAGCCTCTATCCGATCGCGGCCGGTGAACGAGGCACCGCCTGGCTGAAGCTGACCGCGCACGGCACCGCCGGGCACGGCTCCAAGCCGAACAAGGCGAACGCGGTCACCCGGCTCGCCGCCGCCGTGGCACGGATCGGCGAGTACCAGTGGCCGGTCCGGCTCACCGCCACCGTCACCGCCTGCATCACCGAACTCGCCGCCCTGGACGGCCTGTCGGTGGATCCGCACGGTCCGGGCTTCGACCTCGACGCGGTCCTCGCCAGGCTCGGCCCGGCCGCCGCCCTCGTCGAGGCCACCGTACGCAACAGCGCCAACCCGACCATGCTCAGCGCCGGTTACAAGCTCAACGTGGTCCCCGGGCAGGCCACCGCGTTCGTGGACGGCCGGATGCTGCCCGGCGGTGAGGCCGAGTTCATCGCCACCCTCGACGCGCTCACCGGCCCGGACGTCCGGTGGGAGTTCCACCACCGCGAGGTGGCGCTCGAAGCGCCCGTGGACGGGCGGACGTACGGGATCCTGCGCGAGTCCGTCGAGCGGTTCGACCCCGGCGGACACGTGGTGCCCTTCTGCATGGCGGGCGGCACCGACGCCAAGCAGTTCTCCCGCCTCGGCATCACGGGCTACGGCTTCTCCCCGCTGAAGCTGCCGCCCGGTTTCGACTACTGGTCCCTCTTCCACGGCGTGGACGAGCGGGTCCCCGTCGAAGCCCTGCACTTCGGGGTCCGGGTCCTCGACCACGCGTTGCGGACGCTCTGAAAGGCGAAGGGACCTCCTGATGGTGGCGCCGACCCTGCCGTACGGAAGCTGGCCCTCACCCATCGACGCGGCGCTCGCGGCCTCGCTCGACGGACGGCCCGACTACATCGCCGCCGTCGGCTCCGACGTGTGGTGGACCGAGCCCCGGCCGCAGGAGGAGGGCCGCCGGACCCTCGTACGAAGGACCGTGGACGGCGGACCGGCGGCCGCGGAGCTGCCCGCGCCGTGGGACGTGCGCAGCCGGGTCACCGAGTACGGCGGCCGGCCCTGGGACGGCCTGGACCGGGCCGCCGGCGGACTCCTCCTCGTCTTCGTCCACTTCGCCGACCAGCGGCTGTACTCCTACGAACCCGACGCGCCCGGTGCCGCCGCACCGCGCCCCCTCACCCCCCTGTCCGCGGTCGGCGGCGGCCTGCGCTGGGCCGACCCGGTCCTGCGCGGCGGCGAAGTCTGGTGCGTGCTGGAGGAGTTCACCGGCCCGGCCCCCACCGATGTACGCCGGGTGCTGGCCGCCGTACCGCTGGACGGGTCGGCGGCCGAGGACCGGAGCGCGGTACGGGAACTGACCGACGACCGGCACCGGTTCACCACCGGCCCCCGGCTCTCCCCGGACGGGCGGCGCGCCGCCTGGCTGGTGTGGGACCACCCGCGCATGCCCTGGGAGGGAACCGAGCTGAAACTGGCCGAGATCACCCCCGAAGGCGCCTTCGAACAGGTCCGTACGGTCCTCGGCGGCCCCGAGGAGGCCATCGCCCAGGTGGAATGGACGGCCGGCGGGGACCTCCTCGCGGTGAGCGACCGCAGCGGGTGGTGGAACCCGTACCGCGTGGACCCGGGGACCGGTGAGGCCGTCAACCTGTGCCCGCGCGAAGAGGAGTTCGGCGGCCCGCTGTGGAAACCGGGAACACGCTGGATCGCCCCCCTCCCCGCGGACGGCTCCCGGGCCGAAAGCTCCGGCGGAGGGCTCCTCGCGGTCCTCCACGGCCAGGGCGCCTCCGTACTCGGCATCCTCGACCCGGACAGCGGCGACCTCGTGGACGCCGCCGGACCGTGGACGGACTGGCAGCCGACGCTCGCCGTGAGCGGCACGCGGATCTACGGGGTCGCCGCCAGCCCGCGCAGCGCGTACGAGGTGGTCGAACTGGACATCGCCACCGGACACGCCCGCGCGGTGGGCGCGCGGGCCGTCGACCGGGTGGATCCGGCCTACTACCCGGAGCCGCAGACCCGGATCTTCCCGGGCCCGGACGACCGGGAGATCCACGCGCACGTCTACCCGCCGCACCACCCGGCCTGCCGTGCCCCCGCCGACGAACTGCCCCCGTACGTGGTGTGGGCGCACGGCGGCCCCACCGATCACGTGCCCCCCGTGCTCGACCTGCACATCGCCTACTTCACCTCGCGCGGCATCGGCGTCGTGGAGGTGAACTACGGCGGCTCCTCCGGCTACGGCCGCGCCTACCGGGAGCGGCTGCGCGAGCAGTGGGGCGTGGTCGACGTCGAGGACTGCGCGGCGGTGGCCCGGACGCTCGCCGCCGAGGGCACCGCCGACCCGGCCCGGCTCGCCATCCGCGGCGCCAGCGCGGGCGGCTGGACGGCGGCGGCCTCGCTGGCCGCCACGGATCTGTACGCCTGCGCCGCGATCATCTACCCGGTGCTGGACCTGGCCGGCTTCGCCGCGGAGACCCACGACCTGGAGTCCCACTACGCCGACAGCCTGGCCGGGCCGCCGCGCGGTGCTGGCCCGTGAGCGCTCGCCCGTGGCCCGCGCCGACCGGATCGCCGCACCCTTCGTACTGCTCCAGGGGCTGGACGACCCGGTCTGCCCGCCGGCCCAGGCCGAACGTCTCCTGGCCGCCATGCGGGGACGGTCGGTGCCGCACGCGTACGTGGCCTTCGCGGGCGAGGGCCACGGTTTCCGGCGCGCCGACACCATGATCCGGGCGCTGGAGGCGGAACTGTCGCTGTACGTCCAGGTGTTCGGGATCGAGCGGACGGATGTGCCGCGGCTGGAGCTGCGGGTGTGAGCGCGCAGGGCGTGACCGTCTGCGGTCTGGCGGTCTGACGGTCTGGCGGCTGACGGCCTGACTGCCTGGCGGCTGGCGGCCTGACGGCCGGGTTCAGGCGGTGCGCAGCCAGGCGCGGAGGGGGCCGACCGGGGTGAAGCCGGCGCGGACGGCGGCCGCCAGGTCGTCGCCGGATTCGTAGCCCACGACGGGCAGCTCCGGCCAGCGGGCGGCGATCCCCGCCAGGGCCCCCGCCCACGCCGCGTCGGTGTCGCCGATCACCGTGTCTGCCGTTGCGCGCCCCGGCCAACGTGCACCGCAACGTGACCTACCGGCACAGCGATCTCCACGCCGCCGTACTGGCCCGCACAGCGCAACCGCCGGCGGGTCCCACATGCCCGCAGGTCGGTCGCCGCTCCCTCCTGGCCGACCTCACCGACCGCAGCATCCGCCGGGCCGGCACCTCACGCCGATCCTGGTGAGACCAAGAGCGGAAGTCACCGGGTCGCAGGCGCTGTCTGACTGCTGTTGAAGATCCTGTCGAGGTGGTAGTGGAGTGCGGCGATGGCAGACTCCGGCGTCCGCTGCCCGACGAGGATGCCGGTCCCCAGGGTTGCCGTCATGGCGAGGAGGCTGATCGCCTCCGTGCGAGCGTCGGCTCCGGGGTCGGCCAGGCCGGTCTCCTGTGCCTGTTGGATCAGTCCGGTCAGGGCGTTCTCGGCGGCGTCGGGGTTGTCGATGAACGGCTGGGCGGCGAGGGCCTCGTCGGTCACGGACAGGATCGCGTAGGAGCTGTAGAGGAGGTGGAAGGTTCGGCTCTCCCCGTCGGTCGGCAGCGAGGCCAGCAGGAGCGCCTCGATGGTCGCCCGGGGGCCCCCGTCCGGGCCGGCAGCGGCGAGGCGGGCGCCGACGCGTGCTGTGAAGCGGTCGGTCAGGTGTTGGAGGCCGTGGAAGAGCAGCTTCTCCTTGGTCTGGAAGTAGTACTGCACCAAGCGCAGCGAGATGCCCGCCTCGGCGGCGACATCGCGCATGCCGACCGCGTGCAGGCCCTGCCGCCCTGCGACCTGGATCAGTGCTTCAGCGATCTGGGTGCGGCGTTCATCGTGGTCCACGCGCTTGGGCATCCGTGGTTCTCCGGCCGTGGTTGGAGTGGTGGGTCGAGTGTTCGCCGCCCGGTTCGGCTCGGCGCCCCATTTCATGGTACCGCTGTATCAGCAGTATGGTACGGTCGTATCACAAAGAATGGATCTCACGGAGGTGCCCATGCCCGAGAACACGACCCGCGCGGGCCGCGACATAGGCCGCTACGTCAACGACGAGCTGCGCGACCGCTACTACGCCGCCTGCGACGTGCTCTACGCGAAGGGCGCACCGATCCGCTCCGAGACCGACGTGGAGACGAGCTTCGGGACCACCCGCGTGTACCGGTACGGCTCCTCAAACCCGGCAGCCGAGTCACGCACGCCGGTCGTCCTGATACACGGGTCAGGAGGATGCTCCGCACAGTGGTACCCCAACACGGCCGCACTCAGCGCCGACCGCCCCGTCTACGCCCTCGACACCCCCGGCGATCCGGGCCGCAGCATCCAGCGCGAGCCGATGTGGCAGCCCGAGCGGGCCGCCCAGTGGATGGACCAGGCCCTCGGCGGCCTCGGCCTCGACAAGGTCCACCTCGTCGGCTCCTCCTACGGCGGCTGGCTGGTCATCAACCAGGCCCACCGCGGGCCGGAACGGCTCGCCTCTGTCACCGCCCTCGACCCGGGCGGGCTGGAGAAGGTGGGGCTGCGCTTCTTCGTCTGGATCTTCGCCAGCCTCATCGCGACTTTCGCGCCCAAGGCACTGCGCCCGGCCCTGGCGAAGTGGCTGGAGCAACCAGTCGTCTGCGACCGGGACCTGCGTGCCTGGGTCCATGCCGGCGTGAAGGCATTTCGGATCCGCCGCCCCGCTCCGCTGCCGCTGTCCGACGCCGAGCTGGGCTCCATCCGGACGCCGTTCTACCTGATCATGGGCAAGCGCAGCCTGCTGGTGCACCCCAAGCGTCAGCTGGAACGCGTTCCTCGGGTGATTCCCGGCGCCCGCGCCGAGATCGTCGCCGCGACCGGACACGGACCGCAGATCGACCACCCGGACCTCGTCAACGCCCGGATGCTGAGCTTCATGCAGGACATCGACTCCCTCCACCCGGCGGCAACCCGGGACGTCACCGAGGCGTAACCGGTGAGACCGCCGGAACCCCTCGCGGGGTGACAGAAAGGCGATGGCGGAAGCTCGACGGACATCGGGCGCTGGCGAGTCCGGGAGGCGGCGCGAGACGGGCGTGCCGGTGATGGGGACGAACGTAGGATTCGAGCATGGTTCGTTCGGCGAAGTGGAGTTGACCGGCCGTGATGCCCCCGCACTGCGCGATCTGCAACGCGTCCCTCGGGGACCACGACTACGAGACGTTCACGCTCGTACGTTTCCGTGCGATAGCCCCACCACTCGATCGTGAGGGGCATCCCGAGAACGCCCTGTGGTTCTGCAAGGATCACGTCCGGCACACCGAGGGCAAGACCCACATGAGCGCCGTCCTGGCCATGGTCCACATACGCGCGGCGATCCGACGCAACGCCCCGAACCGCTGGCCGCTCACGAGCATGCCCTGAGTCCCATGCCGTCGCCTGATCCGCGGGGCGCGGGGTCGAGGACCAGCCGGACTCCCACCTCAGGCCGGTTTGGGCTGCCTAGCTCCTCAACCCCCCTGTCAGGCCTGCCACGCCCGCCGCCGGGGCTGGACCATCCGCGTCGAGTCCCCCTACCTTCCGCAGGGCCTCCTGCGGGCCGCCGAGCCCTTCTAGGGGTGGGTCCGAAGCCCGTCTTCTTCTCCCCACGGCCCCACGGCCCCACGGCCCCACGGCCCCACGGCCCCACGGCCCCGCGGCCCCGTGGCCCCGCGCCCGGAACCGGCCTCGGCCCCGCGGCGGGCGATCACCGGTCGACAGGGCTCGTCCGGTGTCGGGCCCCGAATCTTCGGCCCCGGAGCGATCCGACCACCTCGGAGATCATTCTGTCGGGAGTGCTTAGCCTGGGGGCATGACCTTTTCCACCTACGTCCGGGAAGGGGCGCGGGTGGGTCTGCGGCCCTTCCGGATCGCCGACGGAGCCGAATTCACCGCCCGCGCGCGCGAAAGCCGGGCACTGCACCACCCCTGGCTGTTCCCGCCCTGCACCGTCGAGGAGTACGAGTCCTACACGAAGCCGCTGATCGAGGGCGGCGGCCGGGCCGGGTTCCTCGTCTGCGAGCGGGGGACCGGGGCCATCGCCGGCTTCGTCAACATCAACAACATCGTGCGCGGAGCCTTCCAGTGCGGGGCCCTCGGCTACGGAGCCTTCGCGCACGCCGCCGGACGCGGGCTGATGCGCGAGGCGCTCGGCCTGGTCCTCGCGCACGCGTTCGGCCCCGTCCCGGAGGGCGGCCTGGGGCTGCACCGGCTGGAGGCCAACATCCAGCCCGGCAACACCGCCTCCATCGCGCTCGTACGCGGCGCGGGGTTCCGGCTGGAGGGGCTCTCGCCGGACTTCCTGCACGTCGACGGGGCCTGGCGCGACCACGAACGCTGGGCCGTGACCGCCGACATGCCGGTGCCCCGGGACGCGCGTCGCCCCGGATGAAGCCGTGCGGGCCCGGCCCGGGCGCTCCTCGAATCCCCCTGCGTCTGGGCCCCCGTCCGCCCGCACCAGCCCGTCCGGCACCGACCGCCCGCGCCCGGCACCGTACCCGCGCAGATCGCCTGGAGGTGGGCGCCTTCGGGTCATCCTGACCGGTGGGGATCCCCGGAATCCCTGTGCGGAGGCGGCTGCGGCGTGTTTCCTTTCCCTCATGGCCACCACCGTCCGACGCGCCGTCCTGACCCTCCCCGCGGTCCCCACCGGCCCCGAGAATCCCCTGCCCGCCCTGCGCGCTCCCCGCGAGGTGCACACGCTGGACGAGCGGACGCGCGGTGGGCTGCCGCGCGACATGGCCCGGCAGATCGGTTACGAGCCGCTGCGCTCCCTGCTGCCCGTCCGGATCCGCGACGGCTACCACCGGGAGCGCTGCGAGCGGGAGTTCGACGCGATCGTCATCGAGAACGCCCACCTGCGCGTCACCGTCCTGCCCGGCCTGGGCGGGCGCCTCCACTCGATCGAACACCTGCCGACCGGCCGCCAACTGCTCTACCGCAACCCGGTGTTCCAGCCCGCCGACTTCGCCCTCAACGGCGCCTGGTTCTCCGGCGGCATCGAGTGGAACATCGGCGCCACCGGCCACACCACCCTCTCCTGCGCCCCGCTGCACGCCGCCCTCGTCCCTGCCCCCGACGGCGGCGAGATGGTGCGGCTGTGGGAATGGGAGCGGCTGCGGGACCTGCCGTTCCAGGTGGACCTGTGGCTGCCCGGGGACTCGGAGTTCCTGTACGTCGGCGTCCGTGTGCGCAATCCGCACGAGCGGCCCGCCCCCGTGTACTGGTGGTCCAACATCGCCGTCCCGGAGGACGAGGGCACCCGGGTGCTCGCCCCCGCTGACGAGGCCTGGCACTTCGGCTACGAGCACTCCCTGCGGCGCATCCCCGTACCGCAATGGCAGGGCGCCGACCGGACGTACCCGCTGCGCAGCCAGTACCCGGCCGATTTCTTCTACGAGGTCCACGACGGGGAGCGGCCCTGGATCGCCTCGCTGGACGCCGCGGGGCAGGGGCTCGTACAGACCTCCACCGGCTTGCTGCGCGGCCGCAAGCTGTTCGTCTGGGGAGCGGGGGCCGGCGGCCGGCGCTGGCAGGAGTGGCTGACCGAGCCCGGTACGGGCGGCTACGCCGAGATCCAGGCCGGACTGGCCCGCACCCAGCTGGAGCACGTCCGGCTGGAGGGCGGCGCCGAGTTCAGCTGGCTGGAGGCGTACGGGCCGCTGTCCGCGGACCCCGCCGCGGTACACGGGGCCGACTGGGCGCGGGCCCGCGGCGCGGCGCAGGGCGCGCTGGACGCCGTACTGCCCCGCGCGCGGGTGGCGGAGGCGTACGAGGCGTGGCGCGGGTGCGCCGACACGGAACCGGGGGAGCGGCTGGCGGAGGGCTCGGGCTGGGGCGCGCTGGAGGTGCTGCGCGGGGGCTTCGAACTGCCGGGGACCCCCTTCGAGGAGTCGGCACTCGGCGCGGAGCAGGCCCCCTGGCTGGAGCTGTGGCGCACCGGCGTCTTCCCGGCCCCCGGGCGCGCGGCGCTCCCCGGGCCCAGCCTGGTCGCCACGCACTGGCGGGACATGCTGGAGATGGCTCCGGCGGATCCGCTGACCGAATACCACCTCGGTGTGGCCCAGTGGCACGCCGGAGACGTGGCCCAGGCGGTGCGGAGCTGGGAGCGCGGGCTGGTGCGAGCCCCTTCCCGGTGGCCCCTGCTGCGGTGCCTGGCGGTGGCCGACGCCCTGGCGGGCGACGCGGAGCGGGCGGCCGACGGCTATGCGGAGGCCTTCGAGGACCTGGCCGCCGAGAGCCCGGGCGGCGCGGCGTGGACGGCGGCGGAGTCGGCGCTCGGCCGGGAGGCGCTGACGGCGCTGCTGGCCGCCGGACGGCTGCCGCAGGCGCGGAGCGTCTGGGACCGGTTGCGGCCCGCGCTGCGCGAGCACGGCCGCTTCCGGCTGCTCGCCGCGCGGCTGCTGGCGGCGGAGGGCCATGTGGCCGCGGCGCTGCGGGTCTTCGAGGACGGCTTCGAGATTCCCGACCTCCGGGAGGGCGAGGAGACCCTGAACGAGGCGTGGGCCGCCCTCACCGACCGGCCGCTGCCGCCGCGGTACGATTTCCGCATGCGGCCCTCCGTCTAGAGAGAACCGGGAAACACCCCGGGCGGCCGTGTCGTCACAGCGGGGCGGCGCCCTGCGGCGGCATGTGCGCCGGGCCCGCGCTCCCGGCGTTCAGACCCGGCAGAGGATTTCACCGTGCGGGACGCAGAACCACGCGTCCGGGTGTGCGCCCCAGGCGCGCCAGGCCGCGCCGAGGGCGGCCAGTTCCGAAGGGCTCGCGTGGCCGCCCCCGGTCGCGATGGACGCGTACGCGGAGGCCG
Source organism: Streptomyces sp. NPDC003034 (assembly GCF_053591375.1). Lineage (NCBI taxonomy): Bacteria > Bacillati > Actinomycetota > Actinomycetes > Kitasatosporales > Streptomycetaceae > Streptomyces > Streptomyces sp. NPDC003034. The sequence continues at coordinate 34,193 of NZ_JBSFTS010000020.1, read as the reverse complement.
TCGTACGGTCCGCCCACAGGGCCGACCACCAGGCCGTCTCTTCCGCGGTGGCGTAGCACCAGGCCGTCGCCGAGCAGGCGACGCGGGTGAGTCCCGCCTCGCGCGCCCAGGCGTGCAGCCGGCGCCCGGCATCCGGTTCGCCGCCGTTGGCCCGGGCGACCCGGCGGTACAGGCCGAGCCACTCCTCCAGGGCCGGCGCGGCCGGATACCAGGTCATCGCGGCGTAGTCGGCGTCCCGTGCGGCCACGATCCCGCCCGGCCGGCACACCCGCCGCATCTCGCGCAGCGCCCGTACGGGATCGCCGACGTGCTGGAGCACCTGGTGGGCGTGGACCACGTCGAAGGAGCCGTCCGGGAAGTCCAGCGCGTGGACGTCCGCCACGGCGCATTCCACCTGGCTCAGTCCCCGCTCGGCCACATGGGCGCGGGCCTGGGCGACGATGTCCGCGGAGGCGTCGACGGCGGTGACCCGGCCGCCCGGTCCGACCAGTTCGGCGAGGTCGGCGGTGATCGTGCCCGGGCCGCACCCCACGTCCAGGACGGACATGCCCGGGCGCAGTTCGCCGATCAGGTACGCGGCCGAGTTCGCGGCGGTGCGCCACCGGTGGGAGCGCAGAACCGACTCGTGGTGCCCGTGGGTGTAGACGGCCGTCTCTTTCGCGTTCATGGGCGTGATCCTCTTCCTTCGAAGCCGTGTGAGCACCGTAGGCGATGCGACCGCCATCCGAGATCCTCGTTTTGACATGTGGACAGCGTCTGTATGCGGCAAGGGGTTTCGGTCGGATGGCTGGCAGCGCCGTCAGTACGCGCACGCCGTCGCGGAGCGGGTAAGGGGCATGTGCGGGCACAGTCACAAGAGGCGCCCCGGGCGGATGTGCGGACCCGGCCGCCCGCCCCCGCTCCCGGGCCGGTAGCGGGCACACCCGCATAAATCATCGTATAAAGGGCATGGCGGGCGAGTGGAGCCGGAGCGAGCGCGGAAGGCAGGAAGCGGTGGCGGGGATGCGGCGTGCGGCGGTGGAGGGCCACGGCACGGTCCGGTACGGTCCACCGGCGCCCCAGCCCGGCCTGCCGGTCCTGCCCGAACTCCTCTCCGTCCTGGCCGCGGCCGCCGGGCGGGCCGCCCCCGAGCCCGTGGGCGGCGGCGAGCCCGTACGGGAGGCCGCGTGCGCGTACTGGGCACGGCGCGGGCTCGCCACCGGCCCGCAGGACGTGGCCGCCGGGCCGGGAGCCCCCGCGCTGCTGCTGGCCCTGCTGGGCGCGTACGGGGGCGATGTCATGCTGCCCCGCCCCTGTCCCGCATGGTGGACCCCGCAGGTGCGGATGCTGGGACGGCGCGCCTATCACGTGCCGACACCGGCGGAGTGCGGCGGCGTACCCGACCCGTACGCCCTGCTGGAGACCGTACGGCGGGTGCGCGCCGAGGGTGGCGACCCGCGCGTCCTGCTGCTGTCGGTCGCCGACGACCCCACCGCCACCGTGCCGCCGCCCGAGCTGCTCCGCGAGGCGTGCGAAGCCGCCGAGTCCGCCGGGCTGTTCGTCGTCAGCGACGAGACCTGGCGCGACACCGTGCACCGGCCGCACGACACCCTCGTCCTGAGCCCCGCCGAGATGCTCCCCGACCAGGCCGCCGTCCTCGTGGACCTGTCCGGGGGGCTGCTGCCCGCGGGGTGGCCCGCCGCCGTGGTCCGCTTCCCCGGCACCCCGCGCGGAACCTGGCTGCGCGCCCGCACCCTCGACGTCCTCACCGCCACCGGCGCCCTGCTCGCCGGTCCCGTCGCCGGAGCCGCCGCACACGCCCTGGACGAACCGGAAGCCGTCGCCGGGCGCGCGCGGGAGGCCGTCGCACTGCACGGCGCGGTGGCCGCCGCCGCGCACCGCCAACTGCTCGCTGCCGGGGCGCTGGCCCGGCCCCCGCAGGCCGGCCGACACCTGTACGCCGACCTCGGCCCGCTGCGCGCCGGGCTCGCCCGGCGGGGGGTCGCCGACGCCATGGAGCTGGAGGACTGGCTGGGCGGGCGGCTCGGGGCGCCCACGCCCGGCGGGCAGCGGTTCGCGGACGAACTGGGCGCACTGCGGGTCAGGCTGTCGACGTGGCCGCTGCTCGGGGCCACCCCGGAGGAAGGGCTGGCCGCGCTCACCGCCCGCGATCCCCTTCGGCTCCCGCACGTACGGCGCTCCCTGGACCTCCTCGGATCGGTGCTCGCGGAGCTGGCCTGACCGCCATCCCCCGCCCCCGGGCCTCGGCCCCCGACTCCCGGAATCGACGCAGGTAACGGAGACTCACCCATGAGGGATCAGACGGACGCTCCCGCCCCGGCCCCCGGCCCCGGCCCCGTCCGGGACGCCACGCCTGCCGCGCCGCCCGCCTCCGTCGCCCCGGTCTCCGCGCCCTCCGCCGTCGCCTTCCCAGCCTCCGCCTCGCCCGTGCCCGTACGGTCGGCTGCCGGCCAGGGGCACCCGGACCCGACCTCACCGCCCCCGCCCCCGCATCCGGCTCCGCCCCGTCCGCTGGGTGAGGTCCGCCGCTGGCCCCGCTCCTTCGCGGACCGGCTGACCACCCCGCTGCCCGGCGTCCGCGCCTTCGCCCGGCTCGCCCGCGAAGGCGCCTTCCGGCCCGGCGCCGAGGGACTGCGCGGCATCCCCGACCTGCCCTTCGAGCCCGCCCCGCTGCCCGCGGTGGCTCCAGGTACCGTCTGCGCCACGTGGGCCGGGCACGCCAGCTGGGTGCTGCGGATCGGCGGCCTCACCGTACTGACCGACCCCGTCTGGTCCCGGCGGATCCTCGGCACCCCGGCCCGGATGACGCCCGTCGGGGTGCGCTGGAAGGATCTGCCGCCCGTGGACGCGGTGGTCATCAGCCACAACCACTACGACCACCTCGACGCACCCACGCTCCGGCGGCTGCCCCGGCAGACGGCCCTCTTCGTCCCGGCCGGCCTCGCCCGCTGGTGCCGCCGCCGCGGCTTCACGCGTGTCACCGAGCTCGACTGGTGGGAAGCGGCCGAACTGGGCGGCGTACGCTTCGACTTCGTCCCCGCCCACCACTGGTCGAAGCGGTCCCTGATCGACACCTGCCGCACCCTGTGGGGCGGCTGGGTCCTGACCGACACCGCGAGCCCGGACCAGAGGAAGCTCTACTTCGCGGGGGACACCGGCTACGGCCACTGGTTCCGCGAGGTCGGCCGCCGCCACCCGGACATCGACCTCGCCCTCCTGCCCATCGGCGCCTACGCCCCCCGCTGGTGGCTCAGCGACGTCCACGCGGACCCCGAGGAAGCCGTCCAGGCCTGCCTGGACCTCGGCGCGCACCGGATGGCCCCCATGCACTGGGCCACCTTCGTCCTCTCCGCGGAACCGGTCATGGAGCCCCTCCACCGCGTCCGGGCGGCCTGGTCGCGCGCCGGACTGCCTCGCGAGGCCCTCTGGGACCTCCCGATCGGCGCCTCCCGCATCCTCGACGTCCCCTGATGAATCGTCGCCCGCACCGGCGAAACGGTGATGACGCCGAGCCGTATGGTCAGTCGCTCCGCCCCGGCCCAGTCGGCTGCAGTGGCGCCCGAGTCACCGGTCGGTCAGTGACCTTCCGAGGCGCTCCGAAGCGTGCCAGGTAATGCCACACCTTCTTGACCGCCTGGGAATCGTGGCGGCCGGCACGTCCCGCATTTCCGACGATCCGCGGATCGAACACGCCGCCGACCGCCATTCGCGCGCCCAAGTCGACGTATTCCTGGCCGCGGTAGCCGGGTGGCGGCGGAGTTCTCCGACACCGAGGCGGAAGCCGGGGTGCCACTCCACCGGGCAGCCAAGACGCAGAGCCGCGGCCTCAACCGTTGTGCCTCGGTAGCAGGGGTCCAGGACCAGCGCCTCCACATCGCCTTGCAGCCGGACGGGACCGTGTACCTGCGCCTCGACGTAGTCGTCCAGTTCGTCCTGACGATCGGCGAGGGCAAGCTCGATGAGCCCCATGCGCGCCGCGACACCGAAATCCGAAGGTTCGAGAAAACTGTCCGGGTAGCAGAAGGTGGTCCGCGCCAGCGTCTCAGCAGCCAGCCGGAAGTGGGCGGAGCCGAACCGTGGCGCCCCGCCGACCACCTTGCGGCGGAAGTTCAACGCTCCGTAGACGGGCCGCTCGTGAGCGCCCGCCCGCATGGTACGCCCCGTCGAAGATCCGGCTCTCCCAGCGCCATCGGTCACCACCGGGATAGGCGGTCAGTCCGCCGTTGCTGGTTCCCGTGACGAACTGCGAGCGGTAGACGCCGTCCTCGGCCAAGGCGTCCAGGATCGGCTTGCCATGCAGCAGACGGTCCGGGTGGAAGTTGAGGGTCACGCGCAGCGTCGGGTCCACAGGAGGCCGCGACGCCAGTTCCGCGACATGCCGAAGGGCCCGTTCCTGTGCTGCCTGGGAGTCTGCGGAGCTCATCCGTCCAGTGTTCCCCAGCGTGATCGATCGGGGGGCACGTGGATCGTCCACAGAGATACGACTTAGTGATGCCAGGCCCGGCCGCCCGTGTTGTGGATGAACCGCTGGAGGACCTTGAGGGTGGTCAGGTACTCCTCGTCCGAGATGCCCGCATGGCGCTCCGCCCACAGTTCCCCCTGCAGCGCGGCGGCTTCCTCGTAGAACCGCCTGCCCTCGGCTGTCAGCTCAAGGCGGCCCCCGGCGTGCTGCGTGATCCAGCCCCGGGCGACGGTCGTGTCGATCTCCTCGTCCAGCGTCTCCGCGCCCACGGCGAGGTAGCCCCGCAGGATTCGCGACACCTCCTCGCGGGCCTTGGGCTGCGCCGCCAGAGCGACCTGGGCGAGGACCCACCACTGCGGCTGGGTGGTGCCGATCCGGGCGAGCTCCCCACGTGTACGGTTGACGACCGCGTCGTAGGCGGCCCAGCTCCAGTAACCGATGGGCTGCTGGACCAGCTCGGCGTCGCCGTGCGAGTACTCCATGGGAATGCGCTCCGTTCGCTGCTCGTGATCTCCGACGGACAAGACTCTAAAACCGAAACCGCACTTGAGGTCCAGCCCTGTCGTAGCGCGAGTTGGGCGAACGTGTCGTTTTTCGAAGGTGTCACTAGCCGAGGGGAAGGCGGCCGCCCTGCACCTGGTTTTCCCTCGTCTGCCTGGAGGCGGTTCTGCTTCCCTCGTCAATCCGGCGGGTTGACGAGGTTTGGGACCGTTGCAGTACTAGCCCCCGCCCTCCGGACGGAGCCGGCGCCAGGCCGCCGGGGCGGCGCTGATCAGGAGGGTCAGGGCCACCGCCAGGGCGATGCCCTGCCAGGGCTCCGGGAAGAGGGAGCCGCCCAGGATGCCGATGAGGCCGTACGTCGCCGCCCAGGCGAGGCAGGCCGGGACGGCGCCGCGGGCGAAGCGGCGCAGCGGCAGCTGCGCCAGCAGGCAGGCCAGCATCACGGGGATCCGCCCCGCCGGAACCAGCCGGGAGAGCACCAGCACCAGCACGCCGTGCCGGTCCAGCCCGGTCCGCGCCTGCGCCAGCCGCTCCGGAGTCGCCCGGTTCCGCAGCCGCTCCAGCCACCGCGAGCCGTTGCGTGAGCGCACCCCGCGCCGGCCGAGCCAGTACAGCGCGATATCGCCGGTGAACGCCGCCAGCGCCGACACCCCGAATACGAGCAGCACCCCGAAGGGCCAGGACTGCTGGTGGAACGCCACCACTGCCGCGGAACTCACCAGCGCCCCCGTCGGGATCACCGGCACCAGTGCGCCCAGCGCCACCAGCACGAACAACGCCGGGTAGCCCACCACCTGTTGGGTGGTCTCCGGTGGCACCTGACCGGCCGCCGCGGCCATGCCGTGCCACCTCACGGCAGTCGCACCCGCTCGCCGTGCCCCGGCGCGAGCACCGTCACCTTCGGAGCGAGCCGCCCCGCACGCCGTACGAACTCCTCGCCCGGCGCGTGGAATTCGTGCGGCCGCACCGCGTCCAGCCCGAGCGGCCAGTACGTCCCGTAGTGGACCGGGACCGCCGCCGCCGGTGCCAGCTCGGCCACGGCCCGGGCCGCCCGCCCCGCGTCCAGATGGCCGGGCCCCAGGTAGGGCCCCCAGCCGCCCACCGGCAGCACCGCCACGTCCACCGGTCCCACTTCCTCGGCCATCGCGTCGAACAGCCCGGTGTCCCCGGCGAAGTAGGTCCGGGCGGCGCCCTCGACGACGTACCCCAGTGCCGGCGCCAGGTGCGGGCCGAGCGGAAGCCGGCGCCCGTCGTGCCGCGCGCTCACCGCCCGTACCCGTACGCCGTTCCGTACGGCCACCTCGTCACCCGGCGCGACCTCCGTCACCCTCAGCCCTCGCGTCCCGGCCACTCTGGCCAGCGCGGGCACCGCCCGGCGCGCCCCGCGCGGCACCAGCAGCCGGGTGCCGGGCCCGAGCCGGGCCAGCGACGGCAGGTGCAGGTGGTCGGCGTGCAGATGGGACACCAGGACGACGTCCGCCACCGCCGCCTCGGGCGGGGGCACCGCCCCGCGCCGCCGCCGCAGGTGCGCGAGCCGCCGCGTGAACAGCGGGTCCGTCAGGAGCCGCACTCCGGAGTCCTCGACGGTGCAGGTGGCATGGCCCCACCAGGTGATGTCCACCGGCACGCGGCCTCCCTCCCTCGCACGGCACGCCTCCTTCACGAGCTTAGGGGGTGGCGGCCGGCGCGGGCGGCCCTGCCCGCCCCCTCCTCCCCGGCGGAAGATCGGAGTAGGGTCGGGCGGCATGGATGAGCTGCGCGTGGCCGCGATCGCCAGCCTGGCCCCGCTCGAAGAGCTGGACGCCGACCCCTTCGCCGTGGACACCCGGAGCCAGCAGGCCATGTGCGCGCGCTGGGCGGCCGACCGGGGTTACGTGGTGACGAGGCAACTGCTCTTCTACGGGCTGCGCGCCGACCACTGCGGCCTCTGGTCGGACATCGACGCCGGAGAGGTCGACCTGTTCGTCGCCCCGAACGAGCGGGTGCTGGCCCGTGCGCTGTGCTCCGTCGAGGAGTTCACCGCGGAGTGCGAGCGGCGCGGCGTACGGCTGGAGACGGCCGGACTGGACGAGCCGCGCTACACCTCCGCGATGAAGGCGGAGGTGCACCGCAGGCTCTCGATGCCGACCGCCGGCTACGACGGCACCTGACCGCGACCTGGCCAGCACCGCCACCTGGCCAGCACCGGCGCCCGACCGGCACCTGATCGGCACGTCCCGTGCCCCCGTGCGCCACCCGTGTCTCCCGCCCGGGGGTGCACCGCTGTGCGAGCCTGGGAAGCGGGTACGGGGGGCGCGCGGTCGGTCGCGGGCCGGGACGTGAGGCGGTGCGGCGTGTTGCGAGGACGGTGGCGGACCGCGGGCAGCGCTCTGGTACGGGTGATCCTCGTCTGGGCGGTGTCCACCCTCACCATGCTCGCCCTGGCCGGCATCCTGCCGGACTTCCGGCTCCAGGCCGACGACGGCGACGGGGGCGGCAGCGGCGGTGGCGGCAGCGGTGGCGACAGCATCACCCAGATCGGGCTGACCGCCGCCTGGGGCGCCGGAGCCTTCGGGCTGCTGAGCGCGCTGGTCTGGCCGGTGCTCGTACGGGCGCTGCTGCTCGTGCCCGCCCTGGTGCTGGGGGTGCTCGTCTTCTTCCTCAACGGCTCCCTGCTGCTGATAGCGCTCAGCCTGATTCCCGCCGACCGGGGAGAGGCCGCCCCCGAGACCGCCGTCGTGGTCGCGGCCGTCATGTCCGCCGTGGCGTCGGCGACCTCCACCGCGCTCGCCGTGCGCGACGACGAGGCGTACCGGCGGCGGCTCTACCGGCTCGCAGACCGGCGCCGGCGCCGTCGCCGGGGGCGTGGGCGTGGACGTGGGGGCGGCTCGCGCGCGCCCCGCGCCGGCGGGGCCGCGCCCGGGCTGGTCTTCCTCCAGCTCGACGGTGTCGGGTACGGGATGCTGAGGCACGCGGCGGGAAGCGGCCTCATGCCCACCGTGGCCGGCTGGCTGGACGGCAGCCACCGCATCGCGTCCTGGCGTACCGACTGGTCCAGCCAGACCGGCGCCAGCCAGCTCGGGATCCTGCACGGCTCCAACTTCGACGTCCCCGCCTTCCGCTGGTACGAGAAGGACTCCGGCGAGGTGGTGGTCTGCAACCGGCCCACCAGCGCCGCCGAACTCCAGCGGCGCGCCGTCGAGCGCACCGGGGACGGCGGACTGCTCAGCCTGGACGGTGCCAGCAGGGGCAATCTGTTCAGCGGCGGCGCCGACCAACTGGCGCTGGTGCTCTCGGTGTCGGCCCGCCGGGGCCGGGCGAACCGGTCCCGCGCGGGCTACTTCGCGTACTTCTCCGATCCGGCCAACGCCGTCCGTACGGCCGTGTCGTTCGTCGCCGAGGTGGGCCGGGAGATCGGCCAGTCGGTACGGGCGCGGATGCGCGGGGAGCGGCCCCGGGTGGCGCGCGGCGGGCTGTACCCGCTGATCCGCGCCTTCGCGACCGTGGTCGAGCGGGACGTGGTGGTGGCGGCCGTGATCGGCGACATGCTGGCGGGCCGCGCCGCGGTCTACGCCGACCTGGTCGGCTACGACGAGGTCGCGCACCACTCGGGCCCGCGCGGCCGGGACACCGACCAGGTACTGGCCCGCCTCGACCGGAGTCTCGCCCTGATCGCCCGGGTCGCCGAGCACGCGCCGCGGGAGTACCGGATCGTGCTGCTCTCCGACCACGGCCAGAGCCCGGGGGAGACCTTCCTGAGCCGGTACGGGCTGACCTTGAAGGATCTGGTCCGCGCGGGCTGCGGACTGCCGGTCTCGCGCCGGGCCCACGGCACCCCCAGCGGAGCCGAGGCCCGGGCGGCCGTCCTCGCGGCGCTGCACCGCCCGGTGGAGGAGGGCGAGGAGGCGCATCCTCGGCGCGGCTCCGACCCGGTGGTGCTGGCCTCGGGCAACCTCGGGCTCATCTCCTTCCCGGACGTCCCCGGCCGGGCTTCGCGGGAGTGGATCGAGCGCGCTCACCCCGCTCTGCTGCCGACGCTGGCCAACCACCCCGGGGTCGGTTTCCTGCTGGTGGACGGGGAGGTGCTCGGTTCACACGGGGCGGCGGCGCGCCTGGACGTCCCGGGCGAGGCGGAGGAACTGCTCGCGCCCTTCGGGCCGGGCGCGGCCGAGGCCGTCCGCCGCACCGACTCCTTCCCGCACGTGGCCGACATCATGGTGAACTCGGCGTACGACCCCGGGACGGGCGCGGTGCACGCCTTCGAGGAACAGATCGGCTCGCACGGCGGCCTGGGCGGAGAGCAGGGGATCGCGTTCCTGATGTGGCCGACGCGGCTGTCGGACCCGGGACCCGCCGAGCTGGTGGGCGCGGAGGCGGTGCACCGGGTGCTGCGGGGCTGGCTGCGGGAGGCGGACGGACCGCAGGTGCCGGTGGTGTCGGCCTCGCGCGGGACGCCGGCGGCCAGGCGGTCGGAGACGGCCGTCGGGACGCCGGTGGGGATGTCGGCGGCCACGGTTGTCGGGACGCAGGCCGCGAAGCAGGCGGGGACCACGGCGGGGACGTCCGCGGAAACTCCGACGCGCGCCGCGGTGGAGGATTCCCCGCCGGGAGGGGCCACAGACGGAACGTTTCCTTCCGCAGGGGTGTCCGCGCGGGACGAAACCCGCTGATTTGGTACCGCCTCCGCGCTGGTCAACCATGTGTTGACCTGCCCATCATGTGAGACAACCAGAGGCGCACCACCCATGACCAGCACCGCTGCCCCGGCCGCAGCCCCACCGACCGAGGCGGCCGCGGCCGCCGGAACTCCCGCGGCTGCCGAACCGGGTGGTCCGCACGCACGGCGCTTCGGCCTCCCGATCGCCACCTGCCTGGTCATGGGCAACATCATCGGCGGCGGGATCTTCCTCCTGCCCGCCTCGGTCGCACCCTTCGGCACCGTCAGCCTGGTGGCCTTCGCCGTGCTCACCCTGGGCGCGATCGCCCTCGCGCTCGTCTTCGGGCGCCTCGCCCAACGGCATCCGCGCACCGGCGGCCCGTACGTCTACGCCCGGGCGGCCTTCGGCGACTTCGCCGGCTTCCTGGCGGCCTGGAGCTACTGGATCACCACCTGGGTCTCGAACGCGGCCCTCGCCGTGGCGGCGGTCGGCTACCTCTCCGTGCTCTTCCCCGCCATCGGCGAGCACAAGTGGTCCATGTGCCTGGGCGCCCTCGCCGTGCAGTGGCTCCCCGCGCTCGCCAACCTGGCCGGGACCCGGTACGTCGGCGCCGTCCAACTGGTCGCCACCGTACTGAAGTTCGCCCCGCTGCTGCTGGTGGCCGTGGGCGGGCTGTTCTTCTTCGACCCCGCCAACCTCGGCCCCTTCCAGGCCACCGGGCAGAGCGCGGCCGGCGCCGTCTCCGCCTGCGCCGCGCTCCTCCTCTTCAGCTACCTGGGCGTCGAGTCCGCGGCCGTCAGCGCCGGCGAGGTCCGCGACCCGGCCCGCAACGTCGGCCGGGCCACGATCCTGGGCACGGTCGGCGCGGCCACCGTCTACCTGCTCGGCACCCTCGCCGTCTTCGGCCTGGTCTCCCACGACCGGCTCGTCTCCTCCGAGGCCCCCTTCACGGACGCCGTCAACGCCATGTTCGGCGGCACCTGGGGCGGTACGGTCGTCGCCTGCGCCGCCGTGATCTCGATGCTCGGTGCCCTCAACGGCTGGACCCTGCTCAGCGCGCAGACCCCGTACGCCGCCGCGAAGGACGGGCTCTTCCCGAAGGTGTTCGGGACGAAGAAGCGCGGCGTGCCGGTGGCCGGCGTGGTCGTCACCGTCGTCCTCGCCTCGGCGCTGACCGTCTACAACTACACGGCCGGCTCGGACGGCGTCTTCGAGATGCTGGTCCTGGTCACCACCTTCACGGCGACCGTCCCCTACCTGCTCTCCACCGCCGCGCAGATGTACTTCCTGCTCTCGGGGCGGGCCGAGCGCGTCCACCGCGGCCGCCTCGCCCGCGACGCCGCCCTCGCCTGCCTGGCCTTCGCCTTCTCGATGTGGCTGGTGGCCGGATCCGGGTACGCCGCCGTCTATCAGGGCGTGCTGTTCCTTCTCGCGGGCGTGCTCGTGTACGCGGTCATCTCGGCGCGCAGGGAGCGCATCGCCGCCTGACCGGTGGGACGATATGGGTGAAACATCAGACGGAGTGCCCTAAGGGGGCGAAATGTCTGCGATCAAGGAGAGCATCGACATTTCCCGCACTCCCGCGGAGGTCTACGCGTACGCGACGGACCCCCTGCGCCTGCCGCAGTGGCAGGAGAGCGCCGTCGCGGCGGTCCCGTTGGACGACGGGCCGCTGGCCGTGGGTTCGAGGATCGCCGTGACCCGCCGGATCGGCAAGCGGCAGTTCCCCATGACCATGGCCGTCACCGAACTGGACCCGCCCAGAAGCTGGCGCATGCACGGGATCGACGGACCGGTCCGGGGCGACGTGCGGGGCACCATCGAACCACTCGACGGAGGTGCCCGGTCGAGGCTCACCCTGGCTCTTGACTTCGAGAGCCACGGCATCGGCCGGGTGCTCGTACCGTTCGTGGTGAAGCCGTACGCGCGCAAGGAGATGCCGCAGAACGAGGAGAGGCTCAGGCACTTGCTCGAAGACTGAGCGCGAGCCTCGCGCCGACCCGAGGGCCGGACGGGCCGGGGGCCCGTCCCGCCCCTCGGCCCACCGGCCCGGCCGGCTCAGTCGAGGTAGTCGCGCAGCACCTGCGAACGCGACGGGTGTCGCAGCTTCGACATGGTCTTGGACTCGATCTGGCGGATGCGCTCACGGGTGACCCCGTACACGCGGCCGATCTCGTCCAGGGTCTTCGGCTGTCCGTCGTTGAGGCCGTAACGCATGGAGACCACACCCGCCTCACGCTCCGAGAGCGTGCCCAGGATCGACTGGAGCTGCTCCTGCAGGAAGGTGAAGGAGACCGCGTCCGCGGGCACGACCGCCTCGGAGTCCTCGATGAGGTCACCGAACTCGCTGTCGCCCTCCTCACCCAGCGGGGTGTGCAGGGAGATCGGCTCGCGGCCGTACTTCTGGACCTCGATGACCTTCTCCGGGGTCATGTCGAGCTCCTTGCCCAGCTCCTCCGGAGTGGGCTCCCGGCCGAGGTCCTGGAGCATCTGGCGCTGCACGCGGGCGAGCTTGTTGATGATCTCGACCATGTGGACGGGGATGCGGATGGTGCGCGACTGGTCGGCCATGGCACGCGTGATCGCCTGCCGGATCCACCAGGTCGCGTACGTGGAGAACTTGAAGCCCTTGGTGTAGTCGAACTTCTCCACGGCGCGGATCAGGCCGACGTTGCCCTCCTGGATCAGGTCCAGGAAGAGCATGCCGCGGCCGGTGTAGCGCTTGGCGAGGGAGACCACGAGGCGGAGGTTGGCCTCCAGCAGGTGGTTCTTCGCGCGGCGGCCGTCCTCGACCAGGATCTCCAGCTCGCGCTTGAAGGCGGGCTTGTGGTCCTCCTCCTCTTCGAGCTTGTACTCGGAGAACAGGCCCGCCTCGATGCGCTTGGCCAGCTCGACCTCCTGCTCGGCGTTGAGGAGCGGCACCTTGCCGATGAGCTTGAGGTAGTCCTTGACCGGGTCGGCGGTGGCACCGGCCACCATGACCGTCTGCGCCGGCGCGTCGTCCTCGTCGTCGTCGGACAGGACGAAGCCCTGCGTGCCGCCGACCTTGGGCGCCTCGTCCTCGGCGTCGTCCGCGAGGTCCTCGGCGGCCCAGTCCTCGCCGACCTTGGGGGCCTCTTCCTCGGCGTCGTCCTTGGTCTTCTTCGCCGCGGCCGTCTTCTTGACGGCGGTCTTCTTCACAGCGGTCTTCTTGACCGCACGCTTCTTGGGCGCGGCGTCCAGCGCCACGTCTTCCCCGGCGACGCCGGCGTCGGCCGATATCGCCGCAGCGGCCGCGACGGGGGCCGGGGCGGGGACGGCCGCGGTCTTGCGCGCGCCGATGGGGCGCGGCGGGGCGACCGCCTTCTTGGCGACGGTGCGGGCCGGGGCGGCAGCGGCCTTGCGGGGCTTCTTGGCGGCGGCCTTGGTGGCAGGGGCCGCGCTGACGTGGAGGGCGACACCCTCCTCGTCCAGGACCTGGTTCAGGCTGCGCAGGACCCGCTTCCACTGGTCCACCGGGATGCGGCCGGCCTCGAAGGCCTGGCGCACGTCGTCACCGTTGATGTGACCCTGCTCGCGGCCGCGCTCGACGAGCGCGACGAGGGCCTCGGATTCGGCGATCTCCGGAGGGAACGTACGGGACGGGCTGAGCGACACAAGGAGCCTCTCGTTGCGAGCAGATAAGGGGTCGGCGGGACATCATCGCGCGAACTTCTGGAAACGGACCCGAGGGGGGTACTTATTCCGCGCCGCGCGAGGACACCTGTCGGTTCATCGCACGCCCGAGTACATTCGTTACGCGCTCAATTGAGTGACCTGCGCCACGCTGTGGTCGCGCAACGGTTTCCGAGAGGATCCGTCCGCCCTCAGCATCAGCCCTTTTTGCGGGCTTCCACGAGGAAGCGGGCGGTGTGCGCGACGAATGGACCTTCGCTTTCGATCTGTTCGTGCAGTTCGCGCAACCGGTCCCGGTACTGCCCGACTGTGAAGCCGGGCACCATCCAGATCACCTTCCGGAGAAAGTAGATCACGGCTCCGATGTCGTGGAACTCCGTACGCAGTCGTTCGGACCGCAGATCGACCACCTGGAGCCCGGCCCTCGCGGCGGCCGCCACCGCGTCGTCGGGGTGCCGGCGGCGCCGGACCTCCTCGGGCTGCGGACCGAGGAAGTACTCGACGAGCTCGAAGACACTCGCCGGACCGACCTGCTGGGACAGGTAGGTGCCGCCCGGGGTCAGCACCCGCGCGATCTCGTCCCACCAGACGGTCACCGGGTGCCGGCTGGCGACCAGCTCGAAGGCCTCGTCGCCGAACGGCAGCGGCGGTTCGTCGCAATCCGCGACCACGACCGCGCCCAGCGGGTGCAGGAGCCGGGTCGCCCGGTCGACATTGGGCGGCCAGGACTCGGTCGCCGCCGTCAGCCGGGGCAGCGGCCCCGCCCCGGCCAGGACCTCGCCGCCGCCGGTCTGGATGTCCAGGGCGGAGCCGACCGCGGCGAGGCGCTCGCGCAGGAGCCGCTGGTAGCCCCAGCTCGGCCGCTGCTCGGTGGCCCGGCCGTCCAGCCAGGAGAAGTCCCAGCCGTCCACGGAGACGGTTTCCGCCTCGGCGACAAGATGGTCGAAAGTGCGCGTCATGTCTTGATCGTCCCAGGTCGGGCACCGGTCGGCATCGGATATGTCGACTACAGTGGGCGGCGGGCCGTGACTGGCGTTCGGGTGGATCACCACCGGGGAGCGGCCCGGCGTACTCGCGTACGTCGACTGCCGCGCGCCTGGGCGATCCGCGATCCGCAGCGACGTTCAGGAGACCCCGTGACGACTGCCCAGCCCGACACCGCCGCCACCCCTGCCGCCGGCGCCCAGCTGATGGACGGCACCGCCCTCGCCCGCCGCATCTCGGAGCAGACCGCCGCCCAGGCGGCGAAGATCACCGAGCGCACCGGTACCGCGCCCTGCCTGGCCACCGTACTGGTGGGCGAGGACCCCGCCTCGGTGACCTACGTCCGCATGAAGCAGAACCGGTGCGCCAAGGCCGGAATCACCTCCCGCCACGTGGAACTGCCGGCCGCGACCACCACCGGGGAACTGGTGGCGGCCCTCACCGCGCTCTCCGAGGACCCCGAGATCAGCGGCATCCTGCTCCAGCACCCCGTGCCGCACCACATCGACGAGCGCGCCGCCTTCGAAGCCATCGCCCCCGGCAAGGACGTCGACGGGGTCACCATGCACTCCTTCGCCGCCATGGGCTTCGGACTGCCGGGCTTCGTCTCCTGCACCCCCGGCGGCATCATGCGCCTGCTCGCCGCCTACGACGTGGACCTGACCGGCAAGCACGCCGTCGTCGTCGGCCGCAGCGCGATCCTCGGCAAGCCGGCCGGGATGCTGCTGCTGGAACAGAACGCCACCGTCACCTACTGCCACTCCCGCACCCGTGACCTGCCCTCGCTCGTGCGCCAGGCGGACGTGCTGGTCGCGGCCGTCGGCAAGGCCGAGTTCATCCGCGGTGAGGACATCAAGCCGGGCGCCGTGGTCCTGGACGCCGGATACAACGAGGGCAACGTCGGCGACGTCCACTTCGAGTCGGCCGCCGCGCGTGCCTCGCTGATCACCCCCGTGCCGGGCGGCGTCGGCCCGATGACCATCGCCGTGCTGCTGGAGCAGACCGTCCGGGCGGCCGCCGCGCAGGCCGGGCTGGACCTCGCATCGCTCTGAGCCGCCGCCGGTGCCGGTGCCGGTCGACGCGGAGGACGCCCCGGGCCTTTCGGTCCGGGGCGTTCTCGGCGTGTGGGCGCGCGCCGGGGGCCGCGGAGGATGGGGCCGCCCGTCAGCGGGAGTGGCCCACGGGTCCGACGGGATCGACGGGATCGACGGGATCGACGGGGTCGAGGGGACCCTGCGGATCCACGGAAGCGGTGGAGCCGACCGGGCCGGTGGCGTCGGCCTCCCGGTCGAGTCCGGCGATCATCCGCTCGGCGGCGGTGAGCGGCGGCGCCTTCGGGGCAGCCCGGTCCGAAGCCCGCAGGACGTGCCAGATCACCGAGGGCCGGAGCCAGTACGTGGGCGGGCTGCTCATGGTGATCACCTGGAGGAAGGCGGCGGTGAGCGCCTCCCGGGTGGTGGCCCCCGTCATCAGCCGGCTGACGTAGGCGTTGAGCAGCCCGGCCCCCGCCCGCGGCTTCATCCCCGTGGCGCCCGGATAGAGGATGTCCTGCGAGGTGGCGAGCTCCCAGGCGGTGCCCACCTGCGGGACCAGCGCGCGCTGCGCCTCCCGGCCGAAACCGGGCCGGGCGAGCCCCTGGGCGCGGAGCAGGGATCGTACGGCCAGCAGTCCCTGCGCGGCGACCGTCATGCCCTGGCCGTACAGCGGGTTGAAGGTGGCGACCGAGTCGCCGACGGCGAAGAAGCCGTCGGGCAGGTCGGCCTTCTCGTAGTAGACGCGGCGGTTGGCGGTGCCCTGGGTGACGGCGACGTCCGTGAGGGGCTTCCTGCCGTCGAGGAGTTCGCCGACGATCGGGTCGCGCAGGCCCTTGGCGAAGGGGATGAAGGCCTCCGGGTCACCGGTGGGCTGGCCGCCGCGGGTGCCGGACAGGGTGACCTGCCACTGGCCGTTCTCGATGGGCACGATCGTGGCGGTCTGGCCCGGGACGGGCACGCGGGGGTCCGACTGCACGTTGACGATGGGGAAGCCCGAGGCGTGGGATCCGGCGGGCGCCTCGAAGATCCGCGTCGCGTAGACCAGGCCGGAGTCGACCTGGGCCTGCCTGATGCCGCTCACACCGAGCTCCTGCAGCCAGGCCCGGGCGCGGGAGCCCCGCCCGCTCGCGTCGACCACGAGGTCGGCGTGGACGAGCATGCCCTCCTCGTCCGGGGTGTCGACACGGACGCCGGTGACGCGGGCCGCCGTGCCCTCCAGGCCCCGGACCCGGCTGCGCTGGAGCGTGGTGACCCCCTTCAGGGCGCTCACCCGGGCCCGGACCACCGAGTCGAGGAGGTCGCGACTACAGGAGATGTTGAACTGCTTCTCACCGAAACGCGGCATCCAGCCCTGGGCGGTCTTGGTGACCAGGTCGGTGGGCAGGCTGCGGCGCATCGCGCCGGCCGTCGTCCAGGCCTCGGTGATGCCCGGCAGTATCTTCTCGATGGCCCGCGCTCCGCCGGACCACAGGACGTGGACGTGCCGGGCCTGCGGAAGCCCGCGGCGCGGCGCCGGACCGTCCGGCAGGGTGTCCGCGTCGATGATCGTGACCGTCGCGTGCTCGGCGAGGACGGCGGCCGCGAGGAGACCGGCCATGCTGCCGCCGATGACGACGGCGTGGCGGGGCGGGGAAGACTGGGTCATCGTGTGGTGCTCTCTGTCAGGGCCGTGCGAGGGGCAGCGGCGGGGAAGGTGCGTCGGCGGGGGAGCGCTGGTCCCGGTGCGGTCGCCGCGGGGCGGCCCCGGGGGCGCGGTCACGGGGGCGCGGCCACCTGGGCGGCTCTCAGCGCTCCCCGCGAGTGAGCTCGGTGGCATCGGCCGGCCGACCGGCCGGGCCGGTGCTCGTGCGCCGGCAGGTCGCGGCCGGGCTTCCTCAGGGCGGGTCGGTCCTCATGGCGCATCCCCCTCGGCGGTACGGCCGTCGCCCGGCGCCCCGTCGCCGGCCGTCGGCGGGCACAGCTGTCCCTCCCGCGCCAGCAGGTCGTCCAGGTGGTCGGCCAGCGATTTCCAGCCCCGGGGGGAGAGCCGCCCGGCCCGCGCGACGATGCTCCGTACGTCGTGCGCCCGCATCACGGCCAGCATCGGGTTCTCCTCCGCCCGCTCCGCGGCCTCCAGCTCCCGCTCGATCCCGGTGAGGGCGGAGGCGAGCGCCTCGGTGTCGTCGGCCAGCAGGAAGCCCGCCTCGACGCCGTAGAACCGCTGGATCCCGGCGGCCGCGGCGAGGTTGGGCATGCCCTCCCCCTGGGCGAGGCGGGTGAGCGACTGCCCGGACGCGTCGAAGGACTTGGCGATGGCCGCCAGTGAGTGGGGCTGCCCGTCCGCCCGTACGCGCGTGCGGCGCAGGTGCTCGAACCGCAGGCGCACCTGCTCCCTCAGCGGCAGCGGGGGCGGCCTTCCGTCGAGGGTGAGGCGGATGGCCTGCGGGGTGATGCCGGTGAGGTACGACAGGTGCTCCAGCCGCTCCCCGTCGTCCCGGCCGGCCGCGGCGGGCGCGGCCGACAGGGCGAGGGCCCGTTCCACCGCGCTCTTGGGGTCGGCGAGCAGGAAGCCGGCATAGACCCCGAAGAAGCGCTGGACGCCCACCGCGTGACCCAGCCGGGGCAGCCCGGTGCCCGCGTTGAGGGGGCCGAGGGAGGCGCCGGGCGCGTCGAAGTCGGCGGCGATCGCGGCGAGCGGCCACTCCCGGCCGTGTTTGTCACGGCGGGTGGCGCGCAGACGCAGGAAACGCTGGTGCACGCGCCGCTCCAGCGGCACATCGGGGGCCGTACCCGCCACCACCCCGGGAATCTGTTCGGGGCCGACCCCGGACAGGTGACTCAGCCGCTGAACGGCCAATACCTCCGCCGGGTCCCGGCCGCACCGCTGCGACAGTTCCGCCACGCGGCGCCAGGCTGCGGCGAGGCCGGCTCGGGTGGCGGTCCCCACCAGCTGAACCTCCGTAATCCGACTAGCCGTTCGAGCCATCTGGCTGGGTGAAGCCTAGCTGCCCACCCACCCTCGAACCAGGCGCACCCCCACCCTTCCTGATGTCCAGCTCAAGAAAGGTGGGCATGACGTCAGAGGCGGCGATCGCCCCTGCCCGGCGCGGGCGCCGCAGTGGAGCCGGCGGGTCTCCCGGAGACCCGGATCATCCGAGGTCGAAGGCGTTGCGCAGGCCGAGCCGGTAGCGCCACAGGTCGTGCCGCTTGGCCGGCTCCAGCTCCGGCGCCCGGTACATCGGCCGCACCGTGCACCGCGCGGTGGGCGAACCGTCCCGCTCCAGAAGGGCGTTGACGGCTGCCCGGGCGGACGCGTTGGCGCCCTCCATCGTCGCCAGGTCGATGTCGACCGCGACGTAGTCCCCGCTGAGGAAGAAGTTGGGGATACGGGTGTCCGCGCTCGGCCGGTTGTGGAAGGTGCCGATCGGGTGGATCAGCAGCTCGTCCTGGTTGGTGGGGTTCGGGGTGCCGAGGCCGTCCACGCCCGGGTCCAGGAACCAGGAGTGCAGCGTGCGGTCGGAGAGCAGCGCCTGCCCCGTGTCGTTGAGGGAGGCCTTCAGCTGCGCCCACACCTCGCGCGCCACCTCCTCGCGGGTGCACTGCTTGGCCGTCTTGCCGTACAGGAGCCCCGGCTTGTCCCATTCCGAGATGTCCACCGACAGGCAGTCCACCGCCGTGCCGTCACCGTAATCGGCGGGGAAGTTTCGCGCCGGCCAGTGCTCGGCCTGCTGGATCGCGGTCAACGACCAGGGTGAGTCGATGCAGTTGAAGTGGCCGTGTACGAGCGGCGCCCGCTCCGTGAGGTAGAACTGGATGCCGGTCATCCAGTCGGTCTTCAGCGCGTCACAGCGCCCCAGCATCGGATCGGCGGCCCGCAGGCCCGCGCTCCAGGTGCGGCGGGCGTGCTCGACCGGAAGGGCGCTGACGTAATGGTCGGCGGTGACGGTCCTGCGGACGCCGTCCGGGTCCACGACCGCGACCCCGCTGATCCGGCCGTTCCCGTACCGCACCTCCTGCACCATCCAGCCGATCTCGAACTCGACGCCCAGGGAGCGCAGATGGGCCTCCCAGGGGTCGATCCACGCCTCGTTGGTCGGCAGGTTGAGGATCCGGTCCGGCGGGCCGTCCGCGCCGCGGCCCAGCAGGTTGAAGACGAAGGCCTCCCCGAGGGCGCCCACCGTACGGGTGGAGGCCTCCTCGGCCTTGGTCGCCACGATGTTGCGGGTGATGCCGATGGCGAGGATGCGCTGGTACTCCGTCGACATCTGCGCCGCGCGCACGAAGTCCCACCACGGCGTCCGCTCCCAGAGCTGGTCACGCCGCTCGTCGCAGCTGGTGAGGAAGACGAGAAGGCGGTTGACGAAGTACGCCGTCTCGTGGGGCGGCAGCCGGACCAGGGACTCCAGGATGCCGGTGAGGGCGCGCCGCAGCTCCTCGGGCGTCAGCTCGGCGGGGGAGTGCTCGGGCCAGGGGATGGGCGCGCGCAGGTCCTCGCGGCCGCCCGCCCGGGCGAACATCATCTCGCGCGGCGCGACGAGGTTGTCCCATACGCCGTTCGCGTTGCCCGGGAAGGGGATGCGCCGCATGGTGTCGGGAAGGTTGTGGTAGATGCCCGGGATGAAGCGGAAGCCGTGCTCGGCGGGCAGCGGTCTGCGGCCGCCGCGGGCGGTGCCGGGCACGTCCATGCTGCGGGCCTTGCCGCCGAGCGCCCGCCGCTCGTACACCGTGACGGAGTAACCGCGCTCGGCGAGTTCGTGCGCGGCCGTCAGCCCGGCTACGCCGCCGCCGAGGACGGCGACGCGCCGCCCGTTCGGAGCTGCCGCCCCCGGCGCGCCCGCCGTGGCGGCCCCGGCCGCGGGAGCCGTGGCGCCCGCCGCCCCCAAGGCCCCGGCGGCGGCCGCCGCGCCGGTGATGAACGTACGCCTGGAACTGCCCGTGCCTGCCATTCCGTACCCCCTCGTTACCGCTGGTAACAGCGTGTCCGGCGCAGGAGCATATGGGGGGCGGGGTGGGGGCGGAAGGTGCGGGAGTACCCGAGCGCACTATGGCGTGAAAGGAACGCAGCGCCCCGCGCTGTGCGAACCTTGACTCCACGTCACGGCGAGAAGGAGCCTGCAGATGCCCAGTGAGCCGCTTTCGCAGAAGGAGATCGAGGACCGCTTGCGGGAGCTCCCGGGCTGGTCCTACGAGGACGAGCGCCTCGTCCGCCGCTACCGCCTGGGCGGGCACGTCGCCGCCAGCGCTCTCGTCGCGCACATCGCCGCCGTGCAGGAGGAGTTGGACCACCACTCCGACCTCACGCTCGGCTACAACACGGTCCACCTGTCGGTGAACAGCCATGACGTGGGCGGCGCGGTCACCGAGCGGGATTTCAAACTCGCCGAGCGGGTCGAGTCCCTCGCCCCGGCCCACGGCGCGCGCTGAGACCGCACCGGGTGCCGGGCCCCTACGTAGGGCCCCCCGACTCGCCCGGCCGCGTCCGGTCCGGGCGAGAGGGCTCGGGCCGGTGAGGGGGCCGGGGGCCGGTCAGAGGGGTTCCAGGCGCCACCACTGGGCCGGTGAGTCGTCGTCCTCGCACTGGCGGGCGCGGCCCTCCTCGTCCGCCTCCAGCGACAGCCCGCTGATGGCGGCGATCAGGGAGACCACGCCCGGCGCGTCGAGGTGCTCCTCGACGATCCACTCCTGGGCCCCGAAGGCGTTCGCCTTCCACACCTGCACGCGGGTGCCGTTCTCCGTCGACGCGTTGGCGACATCCAGCCGTTTGCCGTTGTGGACGCTGACGACGTGGAAGATCCCGCCGCCGCTGTGGACGGGCGAGATCCGCCACTCCTGTGACGCCGGTACCAGGACCTCGGCGCCCACCCGCACCCGGTTGCTGCTCTCCACCTGGAGCAGCAGCCCGCTGGCCACGTTGCGGACCCGGTAGCGCCCGTCGGGGACGTTCATGCGCGCGGTCTCACTCTCGCCCGGTTCGGACAGGCCCGGAGCCGCACTCGGGCCGCACCCGCGCCCGGACCCGGACCCCGACCCGGCTCTCAGGCATCGAAGACGGCCGGGTCCGGCCCGGTCCGGCGGCCCGCACCGCCCGCCCCCAGCGCTTCGAGAGCGGCGACGTCCGAGGCGTCCAGCTCGAAGCCGAAGACGTCCAGGTTCTCCCGGATGCGGGAGGGCGTCACGGACTTCGGGATCACGATGTTCCCGTGCTGGAGGTGCCAGCGCAGCACCACTTGCGCGGCGGTGCGACCGTACTTGGCGGCGACTTCCGCCACGGCCGGGAGCGTCAGCAGCCCCTTGCCCTGGGCCAGCGGAGACCAGGCCTCGGTGGCGATCCCGCGTTCGGCGTGCAGGGCCCGCAGCTCGGCCTGGGGGAAGAGCGGGTGCAGCTCGATCTGGTTCACGGCCGGGACCAGCGCGCTCTCGGCGGCGATCCGGTCCAGGTCGGCCGGGCGGAAGTTCGACACGCCGACCGCCTTGGCGCGGCCGCTGTCGGCGATCTCCTCGAAGGTCTTCCAGATGGAGACGAAGTCGTCGCGCATCGGGCGCGGCCAGTGGATGAGGTACAGGTCGACGTGGTCCAGGGCCAGCTTGGCGAGGGAGTCGTCGAAGGCGCGCAGCACCTCGTCCCGGCCCCAGGTGCGCGACGGACCGTTCCACAGCTTGGTGGTGACGAACAGTTCCGCGCGCGGCAGGCCCGACGCGGCCAGGGCCTTGCCCGTGCCGGCTTCGTTGCCGTAGGCGGCCGCCGTGTCGATGCTGCGGTAGCCCGCCTCCAGCGCGGTGGCGACGGTCCGTTGCGCATCCGCGTCCGGAACCTGCCAGACGCCGAAGCCGATCTGGGGCATGAGCGTGCCGTTGTTGAGCTTGATGGTGGGGACCTGGTTCACGTCTGATCGTTCCCTCACGGTCGGGGTGGCTGCGTGCATACGTAGGAGGTGCCGCCGTACGAGGGGCCACAACCGGGCCCGCGCACGCCGTATTCCCGCTACGGAGTACCGTTCCCGCCACGGTTGCCGTCCCCTTCCCGGCCACGGGTCCCGGCCCGCCATGGGGTCCTCGCCGCGGTCGGCCTCACGGCTCGTAGAGAGACGCCACCTCCCTCGCGTACACCTTCTCGATGGCCCGGCGCTTGAGCTTCAGGGACGGCGTCAGCAGGCCCCGGTCCTCCGTGAACTCCTCGCCCAGCACCCGGAAGGTGCGGATCGCTTCCGCCTGCGAGACCAGGGTGTTGGCGGCCACCACCGCCCGGCGGACCTCCACCATCAGCTCCGCGTCGTCCACCAGGTCGGCCGCCACCACCTGCGGGCGGCCGCGCATCGACAACCAGTGGGCCACGCCCTCCATGTCCAGCGTGAGCAGGGCCGCGATGTACGGCCGGTCATTGCCCACCAGCACGCACTGCGACACCAGCGGATGCGAACGCACCCGCTCCTCCAAGGCATTCGGAGCGACGCTCTTGCCGTTGGAGGTCACCAGGATCTCCTTCTTGCGCCCGGTGATGGTGAGGTAGCCGTCCTCGTCCAGCCGTCCCAGGTCCCCGGTCGCCAGCCAGCCGTCGCGCAGCACGGCTTCGGTGGAAGGGGTGTCGTTGAGGTAGCCGGAGAAGACGTGGCCGCCGTGCAGCCAGATCTCTCCGTCCTCGGCGATGTGGACGGTGCTGCCCGGGATCGGCGGGCCCACCGTGCCGTACTTCGTCGCCCCCGGCGGGTTCGCGGTCGCCGCCGCGCACGTCTCCGTGAGGCCGTACCCCTCGAAGACCGTGATCCCGGCGCCGTCGAAGAAGAGCCCCAGGCGGCGCGACATCGCCGATCCGCCCGACATGGCGTGCCGCACCCGGCCGCCCATCGCCTCGCGGACCTTCCCGTACACCAGCCGGTCGAACAGCCGGTGCTCCATCCGCAGCCCCGCGGAGGGCCCGGGTGCGATGCCGAACGCCCGCTCCTCGCGCGCCTCGGCGTACCGCACGGCGGTTTCCACCGCCCGGTCGAAGAAGCCGGTGCGCCCCTGTGACTCGGCGGCGCGGCGGGCCGCGGCGAAGACCTTCTCGAAGACGTACGGAACCCCCAGCACGAAGGTCGGCCGGAACGCGACGAGATCCGGCAGTAACTCGGACGCGGCCAGCACGGGCTGGTGACCGAGTTTCACGCGGGACCTCACGGCCGCCACCTCCACCATCCGTCCGAAGACGTGCGCCAGCGGCAGGAAGAGCAGGGTGGACGGCTGCTCACCGGGCCCGGCCCGGAAGACGGACTCCCAGCGGCTCGCCAGCGTGTCGGCCTCGTACATGAAGTTGGCGTGGGTGAGCACGCACCCCTTGGGCCGGCCGGTGGTGCCGGAGGTGTAGATGACGGTGGCCACCGCGTCGGGGGTCACGGCGCCGCGATGGCGGTGCACCACGTCCTCGGCGACTTTGCGTCCGTCCGCCACCAGTGCCTCGACCGCCCCCGCGTCGAGCTGCCACAGCAGCCGAAGGAGCGGGAGCCGGTCGATGACCGAGCCGACGGTCATGGCCTGGTCCTCGTTTTCGACGACGCAGGCCGTGCACTGGGAGTCGTACAGGATCCAGTGGACCTGGTCGGCGGAGGAGGTCGGGTAGACGGGAACGGGCTGGGCGCCGATCGCCCACAGGGCGAAGTCGAAGAGGGTCCACTCGTACCGGGTGCGGGACATCACGGCGACCCGGTCCCCGAACCCCACCCCCTGGGCCAGCAGCCCCTTGGCGAGGGCGAGCACCTCGGCGGCCAGCTCCCCGGAGGTCACGTCCCGCCAGACGCCGTGGGTCTTGCGGCCGAGCACCACCCGGCCGGGTGCCTGACGGGCATGCGCGAAGACGGAGTCGGCCAGGCCGCCGACGGCGGTGGCCGTGACGACCGGTGGGACGGTGATCTCCCGCAAGGCCCGCTCCTCTCGCCCAGCGCGGCGACGCTATCCCACGCCCGAGGGCAGTCGACCAGCCTTCGGATACCTCCACAAGACCTCCTCAGCCGGTGCGCCCACCAGCGCCGGTGCCGGGCCGGTCAGGGACGGGGAGGTGGCCGGTCAGGGACGGGGAGGTGATCGGTCAGGCCGGTCGGCTGATGCGGTCCGCGCCCGAGAGGACGGCCGCGGCGAGGGCCTCGGCCGCCGGCCCGCCGCCGCGCGCACCACGCAGCAGCGCGAACTCCACCGGCCCCAGCTCCGGCAGGCCCCCCACCCGAACCAGGCCGGGCGGGATCAGCCCCCGGGTATGCGCCATCACGCCCAGCCCGGCCCTCGCCGCGGCGACCAGTCCGCTCAGGCTGCCGCTCGTGCACGCGATCCGCCAGGCCCGGCCCTCGCGTTCCAGCACCTCCAGCGCCCGGGCCCGGGTGATGCCCGGCGGCGGGAAGACGATGAGCGGAACAGGACGCTCGGGGTCCACCCGCAGCCCCTCGGCCCCGATCCACACCATCCGGTCCCGCCACACCAGCCGGCCCCGCTCGTCCCCCGGGCCGCGCCGCTTGGCCAGCACCAGGTCGAGGCGTCCCGCGTCGAGCCGTTCGTGCAGCGTCCCCGACAGTTCCACCGACAGCTCCAGGTCCACCTCGGGATGCTCGTGCCGGAAGCCCTCCAGGATCTCGGGCAGCCGCGTCAGTACGAAGTCCTCCGAGGCCCCGAACCGCAGCCGTCCCCGTAGCCGCGTCCCCGCGAAGAACGCCGCCGCCCGCTCGTGCGCCTGCAGAATCGTCCGTGCGAAGCCGAGCAGCGCCTCACCGTCCTCCGTCAGCTCCACGCGGTGCGTGTCCCTGGCGAACAGCAGGCGTCCCGTCGCCTCCTCCAGCCGTCGCACGTGCTGGCTGACCGTGGACTGCCGTACGCCGAGCCGCCCG
Source organism: Streptomyces sp. NPDC003034 (assembly GCF_053591375.1). Classification (NCBI taxonomy): domain Bacteria; kingdom Bacillati; phylum Actinomycetota; class Actinomycetes; order Kitasatosporales; family Streptomycetaceae; genus Streptomyces; species Streptomyces sp. NPDC003034. The sequence goes on along the minus strand of NZ_JBSFTS010000020.1, from coordinate 9,097 downwards.
GCGGCCTGGGTGAAGCTGAGGGTCTGGGCCACCGTGAGGAACGTACGGAGCTGAACGGGGTCGTACATGCCCCCATGCTATTGCGGACCGCGATAGCAGTGAGTCCGGTGTACGTGTTTCCCGATGACCGGCCCACCCCCGACCATGACAGGGGACGGGCAGGGCGGCCGCCCCGCCCTTTCGCCGGTCCCGCCCTGGTGGCCCCGTACCGCCCTGGTGGCCCCGTACCGCCCTGGCGTCACCGCGCCGCCCGTACTGCCCCGCCCCGTCCCGTTCCGAGAGCAAGTGAGCACCGCCCATGCGCCGCCCGCACCTCCCCGCCCGGCTGCCCCTGGACCCGTACGTCCTGGCCCTGCTCGGCACCGTCGGCCTCGCCGCCCTGCTGCCCGCCCGCGGCCCGGCCGCCACCGTCGCGGGCGGCGCTTCCACCGCCGCCGTGGGCCTGCTCTTCTTCCTCTACGGCGCCCGTCTCTCGACCCGCGAGGTCCAGGGCGGCCTGCGCCACTGGCGGCTGCACCTCACCGTGATCGCCGCCACCTTCCTCCTCTTCCCCCTCCTCGGCCTCGCCGCCCGCGGCCTCGTGCCCACCCTCCTGACACCGCCGCTCTACAGCGGGCTGCTCTTCCTCTGCCTGGTCCCCTCGACCATCCAGTCCTCCATCGCCTTCACCTCGATCGCCCGGGGCAACGTCCCCGCCGCCATCTGCGCCGGCTCCTTCTCCAGCCTCGCGGGCATCCTGCTCACCCCGCTCCTCGCCGCCGCTCTGCTGGGCGGCGACGTAGGGGGCTTCTCCCCCGACTCCCTCCTCAAGATCGTCCTCCAGCTGCTGCTGCCCTTCCTGCTCGGGCAGTTCACGCGGCGCTGGGTCGGCGGCTTCCTCGTCCGCCACAAGAAGGTGCTCGGCTACGTCGACCGCGGCTCGATACTGCTCGTCGTCTACACCGCCTTCAGCGCGGGCATGGTCGCGGGGATCTGGCACCAGGTCAGCGCCGCGCGCCTCGGCGTCCTGATGGCGGTGGAGGCCGTACTCCTCGCCGTCATGCTCCTCGTCACCTGGTACGGCGCGGCGCGCCTCGGCTTCGGCCGGGCGGACCGCGTCACCATCCAGCTGGCCGGGTCGGAGAAGAGCCTGGCGGCCGGACTCCCCATGGCGAGCGTGCTGTTCGGGGCGCAGGCCGCCCTCGCCGTGCTGCCGCTCATGATCTTCCACCAGATGCAGCTGATGGTCTGCGCGGTGCTGGCCCGCCGCCGTGCCCAGGACCCGGAGGCGCTGGATCCGGCGGCCACGGACCCGGAGGCGCTTGAGCCGGCGGCCACGGACGCGGAGGCGCTTGAGCCGGCGGCCGAGGGCTGCGGGGCCGAACTGCCCTCCGTGCGTGTGGCGGAGGTCTCCCAGTCGTCCCAACACCCCGCCCCCCAGGCCCGGTAACGTGCGGCGGTGACCTGGATACGCCCGATGGCCGCCCGCGCCGAACGCCCCTGCACCCTGGTGGTCTGCCGCGGCTGCTGCTGCGGCGACCCCCGCAAGAACCCCGGCTCGGACCACGCCGGCCAGCTCGCCCGCCTGCGCGCGGCCGCCGAGGCCTCCGAAGGGCGGCTGGCCGTCCGTACGAGCGACTGCCTCGGCCCCTGCGCCCAGGCCAACGTCATCGTGGTGCAGCCCACCACCGAGGCCCGCCGCCGCGGCGCCCGCGCGGCCTGGTTCGGCTGGGCGCTGGACGACACCGCGACCGACGAGATCATCGCCTGGGCCGAGGCCGGCGGCCCGGGCGCCGTCCCGCTGCCGCCGACCTTGGACCTCCACCGCATCGAACCGCCCGCCCCGGCGCCCGCCAAGCCCGCACCGCGCCGCTCCCGCCGCCGCTGAGCGACCGGCCCCAGTAGGTACCGGTACGCCCGTGCCGCCGCCGCGCGCCCGGCCCGGCCCGCCCTTCTAGCGGGCCGGGTCCCCGCCTCCCGGCAGGACGATCCGCTCCTCGCCCGCGTAGACGTTCATGTCAGCCCCGCGCAGGAACCCCACCAGCGTCAGACCGGACTCCAGCGCCAGGTCCACCGCGAGCGAGGAGGGGGCCGAGACGGCGGCCAGCACCGGGATCCCCGCCATCACGGCCTTCTGCGCCAGCTCGAAGGAGGCCCGGCCCGACACCAGCAGGACCGTTCCGCTCAGCGGCAGCCGCCCGGCCCGCAGCGCCCGGCCGACGACCTTGTCCACCGCGTTGTGCCGCCCCACGTCCTCCCGTACGTCGAGCAGCTCGCCCTCCCCCGAGAACAGTCCGGCCGCATGCAGCCCGCCCGTACGGTCGAAGACCTTCTGGGCCGCGCGCAGCCGGTCCGGGAGCGTTCCGAGGAGACCGGCGGGGATCCGTACCGCGTCGGCCGCGGCAGCCCCCGGGAAGCGGGTCGCCGTACGGACCGCGTCCAGGCTGGCCTTGCCGCACAGGCCGCAGGAGGAGGTGGTGTAGACGTTCCGCTCCAGCGAGATGTCGGGCACGGGCACGCCGGGCGCCAGCTGCACGTTGACGACGTTGTAGGTGTTCGTACCGTTCTCCGTCGCGCCCTCGCAGTAGGTGACGGCCCGTACGTCCGAGGCGGAGCCGAGCACGCCCTCGCTCACCAGGAAGCCCACGGCCAGCGCGAAGTCGTCGCCCGGCGTACGCATCGTGATGGCCAGGGGTTTGCCGTCCAGCCGAATCTCCAACGGCTCCTCCGCGACCAGGGTGTCCGGGCGGGTGCCGACCACCCCGTTCCGGATCCGCACGACGCGGCGGCGCTCGGTGACCCGTCCCATGGCGATCAGCCCATCCCATCCGTACTCGTCGCGTAGCCCATCGTGAAGCTCACGAGCCATTGTCCCGGTTCCGCTTCCGTCCCCGCCCCCGGCAGCCGGATCCTCGGGACTCTCCAAATTCAAGCCCCCGAATCCTGTCGGGTCACGCGCACACGTACCAGCCGGTAGCAGGCAAAGCTGGGTGATCCTGACTGTCTACGAGGGGGGACCCCGCCCATGACCGGTTCACGCGTGGTGGCGCTAGGGCACTACCAGCCCGCGAAAGTGCTCACCAACGAGGACCTCGCGGTCATGGTCGACACCACGGACGAGTGGATCCGGTCGCGCGTGGGCATCAAGACCCGCCACATGGCGGGCCCCGAAGAGCCGGTGGACGAGCTGGCCTTCCAGGCCGCGGGCAAGGCCCTGGCGAGCGCCGGGCTCAGCCCCGACGACATCGACCTCGTCCTGGTCGCCACCTCCACGGCGATCGACCGCTCGCCCAACATGGCCGCCCGCGTCGCCGCCAAGCTGGGCATGGGCAGCGGGCCCGCCGTGATGGACCTCAATGTGGTCTGCTCCGGCTTCACGCACGCCCTGGCCACCGCCGACCACGCCATCCGGGCCGGCTCCGCCACCCGCGCCCTGGTCATCGGCGCCGACAAGATGACCGAGATCACCGACTGGACCGACCGCACGACCTGCGTGCTGACCGGCGACGGGGCCGGCGCCGCCGTCGTGGAGGCCTGCGACGAGCCCGCCATCGGCCCGGTGCTGTGGGGCTCGGTTCCGGAGATGGGCAACGCGGTCCGGATCGAGGGCTCGCCGCCGGTCTTCGCCCAGGAGGGCCAGTCCGTCTACCGCTGGACCACCAGCCAGCTCCCGCCGCTCGCCCGCAAGGTGTGCGAGAAGGCCGGCGTCACGCCGGAAGAGCTGGCCGCGGTCGTGCTCCACCAGGCCAACCTGCGCATCATCGAACCCCTCGCGCACAAGATCGGCGCCGTCAACGCGGTCGTCGCGCGCGATGTCGTGGACTCCGGCAACACCTCGGCCGCCAGCATCCCGATGGCGCTGTCGAAGCTGGTGGAACGCGGCGAGATCCCCTCCGGCGCCCCGGTCCTCCTCTTCGGCTTCGGCGGCAACCTCTCCTACGCCGGCCAGGTCATCCGCTGCCCGTAATCCCCTGACCGCGCCACCGCGCCCGCGCAGGCCCGGCGAGACGCCGCGTCCCCGCGGCGGAGTGTGACGCATGCGTGCAGGTCAGCGCGGCGTGGCGGGACTACCGCCGGTCGGATAAGTGGTCGGAGCCCGGCCGATCCTTTGCTATTGTTGTCCATGTCGCCGCGGGAAACCGGGGCCGATCACCTGGTCCGGGTGGCGGAATGGCAGACGCGCTAGCTTGAGGTGCTAGTGCCCTTTATCGGGCGTGGGGGTTCAAGTCCCCCCTCGGACACCAGCAAGAACCCCACACGATGTGTGGGGTTCTTCTTGTTTTCCGGTGGCCGTGGCATGGCGGCCGCGCCGCCGTGGTGGCGGGCGGCGCGGGTGTTGTGGGGGGTCAGGTGTGGAGGACCACCAGGCCGGTTGGGGGGGTCAGGCTGCCGGGGGTGACCTGGGTGAAGGTGTGCGGGAGGGACAGGCGGGGCGGGTCGGTGTCCTCAAGGGCGTCGAAGAGGTAGGCCGCTGCCGCCGTGGTGTCGCTGACCAGGTGTGGGCCTCCGGCCGGTGAGGCCGCCGCCGTGCGGCTGACCGGGGTGCGGAAGAGGCGGCGCAGGTGGCGCAGGGTCTCCGGGGTGAGCGGAGCCTTCGTCGGGATCCGCGTCTGCGGCCCGGCCGGGGTCCGGGTGAGCGGCGTACGCGGGTCCAGGGCGTTCGGGGTCTCCGGGGCGTCCGGCGGGATCGCGCCCGTCAGCAGCAGCGCCAGCAGGACGGGGACCGCCTTGCGGCGCAGGGCCTCCGTGGCGGCGGGCAGGCGGTGCGCACGGGCCGCGGGCAGGGAGAGCGCGAGACTCCCGGCGGCGCCGCCGATCGCGATCGGAACCGCCGAGCAGACGACCCCGGGGGAGTACTCCAGCAGGTCGAAGACGGGCGCGCCCGGGGCCACCGCATCGAGGGCGGAGAACAGTGCCCGGCTGTCCGTGATGGTCTGCGCGGTGAGACGTGCGGGCCGGTGCCGGGCCACGTGATCGCGACGCCCGTCGTGGTCGAGCTGGGTCAACAGGCACTTTCCGACCGCGCTGGCATGGGCGGCGGCCCGGAAGTCCACCCACTCCCGCACCCGCGGAGCCCCGGGCCCGTCGGCCATCTGCGTGATCCGGACCTCGCCCTCGGCGTACCGGCTGAGGTAGACGGCGGCGCCCGCGCTGTCCCGGGCCAGGGCCAGAGTGCGCTGGAGCTGCCCCACCAGGCCGCTGTTTCCGGGGGCGGCGAGCCGGTCCAGGGCCGGCCCGCCGCTGTACACGTCCTCGCCCGGGCGGTACGCGTACTCCTCCTCGCACAACATCGAGAGCAGCGGCCCCAGTTCCGCTTCGGCCAGGCCCGCCTCCCGGCCGAGCTGCGCGGCCCGCACCCCCAGCGGGTGCCGTTCGAGGACCCGTACGAGGGCCAGCGCGCGCCGGGCCTCCGCCAGGGCCTCGCCGGTACCTTCTGCCGGCGTGCTCCGACGGGCTGCCGACATCACCGCGGGGCGGCGCGGCGCCCGGGCGCCCGGGCGGGGCGGGACCACCGGGACGGCGGGCCGGACGGTGGGGGCGGGCAGCGGCAGGAACGCGGCCAGCGTCTCCGGCAGTCCCGGCAGCGGCAGCGGCACCGGGCCCAGATCGGGATCCTCGCGCTGGTCGACGTAGCGCAGGACGGCCGCCTGCGCGCACAGCCGCACCTCCCGCAGATCGCGGCGCCCGCTCGGCCGGAAGTCGCGGCGGGCCAGCTCGCGCGCCCAGTGCCGGGCGTCGTGGTGCTCACCGCGCCGGGAGTGGTCGAGGAAGAGGCAGTACGCGGCCGGCGCGGTCCGCGGGCCCCCGGAACCGGCGGCGAACTGCCACCAGAAACGCGCGCCCTCGCGCAGCCCGGCGAGGTGCAGCAGGCAGCCGAAGACGACGGCGCCGGGCAGGTCGGCGTGGCCGTCGTCGATGAAGGAACCGAGCCGGGCGGCGGCCCGGGGCGAGCATACGGCGGCCAGGCAGGCGGCCTTGAGGTCGCGCCGGGCCCGTTCGGCGTCGAGCGGGCAGTCGCGGGCCGGGTCGCTCCAGCCGTAGGAACGGCGCCGGCCCCGGATGCCCGGGGGAGGGTGGTGCGGCGCACGCAGCAGCCGGGCCTCGGCCGCGCCGAGGTCGTAGTGCGGGTAGCGGTCGCGGACGCCGGCGCGGGACAGGAACTCGGCCAGGGAGCGGGGGGCGGCGTCGCCCTCGGGCCGCTCATGCCGTTCGTGCCACCTCATGATTCGGCGGACGCGTCGAGCAGGCGGGAGAGCCGGCGGTGGGCCTGGCCGAGGTACGAGCGGACCGTGGCCTCGTCGACCCCCATCACCGCGGCCGCCTCACCGGGGCTGCACCGGAGCCCGTAGCGCAGCAGCACGGAGTCGCGCTGGCGTTCGGCGAGCCGGGAGACCGCGGAGTAGAAGCGGATGGTGTCGCTCAGCACCTCGTACTGGTCGGCGTGGGCCTCTTTGAGGGCGGCCTCGAAGGCGCTGATGTCCATCGGCCCGGGCGAGGGATCGCGCCGGGGCTGCCGGTCGACGATGCAGTGCTTGAGGACGGTCCAGGCGTAGGCGTCCAGCCGGTCCATGTGGAGCATTCTGAGCCACTCGTTCATGATCGAATCGAAGGTCGCGTCCACCGCTTCCTCGGCGGCGGAGTCGGAGCCCAGCTGCAGATACGCGAAGCGCATGTACGCGGGCCGTCGGTTGCCGTGGAACGCCCAGTACGACAGGCGCGCCGTCGCATTCCACTGGCTCATGGGAGTCGGCCGCCGGCGCCGGCTCGGCACTCCCACGGCCCCACCGGACTCCTCCGGTCCGCCATCGCTCACCGCTCCACCTCATCCCCTGTCCGGTGTCAGCAAATCAGCGCGGGCGCACCCAGGGGGCGCAGAAGAGAAAGCTGGAGGCATAACGGTCGGTGATGATCGACTCGTGATCGATCTTGATCATGCCGAGTGCCCGGTCGGACCCGTATGCATATGCCGCCCCTCGCGGGAGCGCACACCGGGGCCGCACCCCCTCCGAGCGCCCCGCGACCGGCGGTCGGGGGCGAACCGCCGCGGCTGTAGCATGGGCCCCATCGCGAGGGCCGTGACGGAGAGGTCACTGTCCTCGCTTTTGCATTGCGGCCACACGGCGGGCGGCGGCCGGCATGGCGTCCACCCCTTGAAAGTGCTGCGCGTGGCGTTTCGGCGGTTCGATACGATGAACCGGATCACAATCCGTCACGCACGTCATGTTGTACCGGCATATATGAAATGGAGCATCCGAGGATGGCTCGACACCTGATCACCAGCGCGCTTCCCTATATCAACGGGATCAAGCACCTGGGCAACATGGTCGGGTCGATGCTTCCGGCGGATGTGTACTCCCGGTACCTCCGCCAGCGCGGCCACGACGTCCTCTACATCTGCGCCACCGACGAGCACGGCACCCCCGCCGAGCTCGCCGCCAAGGAGGCCGGCCTCTCGGTCGCCGAGTTCTGCGCGCAGGCACACGACGCCCAGAAGGCGGTCTACGACGGCTTCGCGCTGTCCTTCGACTACTTCGGCCGCAGCTCCTCCGCGCAGAACGTGGAGATCACGCAGCACTTCGCGCGCCGGCTCCAGGCGAACGGGTTCATCGAGGAGCGCGCGATCCGGCAGGTCTACTCGCCGGTCGACGGCCGCTTCCTGCCCGACCGCTACGTCGAGGGCACCTGTCCCCACTGCGGTTACGACAAGGCCCGCGGCGACCAGTGCGAGAACTGCACCCGCGTCCTGGACCCCACGGACCTGATCGAGCCCCGCTCCGCCATCTCCGGCTCCACCGAGCTGGAGGTCCGCGAGACCAAGCACCTCTTCCTCCTCCAGTCCAAGCTCCAGGTCGAGGTCGAGGCCTGGGTGGCCCGGCACGAGGAGGAGTGGCCGCAGCTGGCGTCCTCCATCGCCCGCAAGTGGCTGACCGAGGGCCTGCACGACCGCGCGATCACCCGTGACCTGGACTGGGGCGTCCCCGTCCCGGCCGACACCTGGCCCGAGCTGGCCGCCGAGGGCAAGGTCTTCTACGTCTGGTTCGACGCCCCGATCGAGTACATCGGCGCGACGAAGGAGTGGTCGGACGCCGCGCCGGCCACGGATCCGGCCGCCCGGGACTGGAAGTCCTGGTGGTACGAGGCCGACGACGTCCGCTACACGGAGTTCATGGCCAAGGACAACGTCCCCTTCCACACCGTGATGTTCCCCGCCACCGAGCTGGGCACCCGCGAGCCGTGGAAGAAGGTCGACTACGTCAAGGCCTTCAACTGGCTGACCTACTACGGCGGCAAGTTCTCCACCTCGCAGAAGCGCGGCGTCTTCACCGACCAGGCGCTGGAGATCCTCCCGGCCGACTACTGGCGGTACTTCCTCATCGCCAACGCGCCCGAGTCCGACGACTCCTCCTTCACGTGGGAGCACTTCACCACCACGGTCAACAAGGACCTCGCCGACACCCTCGGCAACTTCGTCAACCGTGTGCTGTCCTTCTCCCGCAAGCGGTTCGGCGACGACGTGCCCGCCGGTAACGCCGCCGGGGAGGCGGAGGCCAAGCTCGGCGAGCAGATCGCCGAGCTGCTCGCCGAGTACGAGGGCCACATGGAGTCCCTCCAGTACCGCAAGGCCGCGGCCGCGCTGCGCGCCCTGTGGTCGGCCGGAAACTCCTACCTGGAGGAGAAGGCCCCGTGGCTGGAGATCAAGACCGACCCTGAGGGCGCGGCGCTCACCCTGCGCACCGCGATGAACCTCATCCACCTCTACTCGGTGGTCTCCGAGCCGTTCATCCCGGCCTCGGCCCGTGCGATGCGCTCCGCCTTCACGCTCGCCGACGACACGGCGGCGTGGGTGACCCCGGTGCAGGCGAGGGCACTCGACGCGGTTCCGGCGGGGACGCCGTTCACCGTGCCGCCGGTCCTCTTCGCGAAGATCACCGAAGAGGACCTGGAGTCGTACCGGGAGCGCTTCGGGGGTTCCGAGGCGGGCTGACGCCCGTGGTGTGACCAGCTGAGGGGCGCGACCCGTTCCTTGGGTTCTAGGAGTCGTTGCAACATCCCAGTTCAGGGGATGCGATGGACTTCGAGATCCGTAGGGACCGGACGCCTCAGGGCCCTCGGAAGC